>JAWCQC010000006.1:0-63885 GCA_038869975.1 Candidatus Nitrosotenuis sp. | reverse complement strand
GGAAGACACCAAGGCAAAAGCCAAAGCACTAAAGGAAGACACCAAGGCAAAAGCCAAAGCACTAAAGGAAGACACCAAGGCAAAAGCCAAAGCACTAAAGGAAGACACCAAGGCAAAAGCCAAAGCACTAAAGGAAGACACCAAGGCAAAAGCCAAAGCAACCAAAGAAGAGGCCAAGGCCACTACGACATCTTCAGACACAATTACTATTGAAATGGCAAAAGGCTCCTCAACACCAGGCTGTGAAGCAACTTCATCATGCTATCTGCCAAATCCGGTAACCGTGAAAACTGGAACAAAGGTTACTTGGAAGAACACGGATTCAGCAGCTCACACCGTAACAAGCGGAAAAGATGCGACTCCTGATGGAACCTTTGACAGCAGCATGGTCATGGCCGGAAAATCCTTTTCATACACATTCGAAACTGCAGGCACCTACAACTATTACTGTGCCGTTCACCCATGGATGACTGGCGTCGTAACAGTCAACTAAGAGAAACTCCGATCCAATTTTATTTTTGAACTCAAAAAAGGTTTAACTTTTTGTACAACTTGTGTCCCGATCTATCACCACGCTAAATAATTATCAGAATATGTTATCCACACTAGGCGTTTGAGGCTGTCGCCAAGATACTGCCGTTTTTGGCCTTAAGCCTTGGATGCCGATTTTTTACCACGTCAAGTCGCAGACCACTCGTAGATTGAAAACGCGATCCCCTCGTCTTTTTCAGAATCAACTAGTCTTTTTTCGAACACAAACCTGTGGATGGCAGAATCGTCAGCTATTATGTCTAGTCCTGCCTCCTTCTTTGTGCCCATTTCCTTTGAAAGTACGGCAAGAAGCACATTTGAGAGGCTGTCTAGGTCTTTTTTTGCATGAATGGAGTCCTTCTGAAGGTAAAAGGTTACATTTACGGAAAGCGGCTTTCCCAAACATCGCTTTCTCACATTGACGATGTTTTTGCCAAGCTTCGTCTCGACTGCATCACGAATCTTTTTTTTGTCATCCATTGCTGACTTGCCTGCTGTGGCAGGAACAAAACCCCTTACCTGAACATTCTGAAGCAAAACATCGCCCTTCATGGTTTGGCTGCACTACATCAAAATTTAAGCCATCTCTGCAAAGAATATTGGAGCCCCTAGTCTGTCTTTTTGAATATGCCAAACTCTTCCAAAATTTACATCAAAATGCCTTCTTAATCATAAATTCTAATCATGTTTTACTCAAAATCGTTCCACATAGTGCCAATTTTTGGCAGAATCTGGAAAAATCACCAAGCTCCATTTTTTAAACAACAAAATAGGAAAAAATCGATATTCCAACTTAAGGTACAAATCCAAAATCGTCCAAAGTGAAACTCATTTTCATGTTGGTAATTGCTGCTACGTGTGTCGTTGGATTGGCAAACGCTCAATCCGAAGACAGGCTCGTCATAACTGCAAAATTTGAGCAAGGCGAACCGCCTTCGATAACCGGCCTCATCACAGACGAGTCAAAAAAGCCTGTGGGAAACGCCACTGTCTTTATTGCGACAGTGTTCGGCACCACGGAAACACGGACGAATTCGGATGGTATGTTTGTATTTGTGCTACCTAAGAATCCAGAATCTGCAAGGTTTGACGCCAACATCAAGGCACAAAAAGACGGCTACCAAGATTCCCGCATAAATACATCCTTCTTTGTAGGCAATGAGATCGACTTAAACAAACTCGGGACATCATACAAAATCATCACAGCAGACAAAATAAAAGAAGATCCAATCGCGCTCAAAATCCTACAGAATATAGAGAAAAACAAGCAAGAAGAAGAAAAGCGACTCAAGCGCCTCCAAGAAATCAAGGAACAACAACAATTCCTTGAACAACAAAGGAATCTTGCAGAGCAAGATCTACTAAAGGAACTAGGGGCGTGGTTTGAACAGCTCGATCCATTCAACCCAAGAAACGCGTTTGCAACCTTTGTGTCTCAAGTGGACGCAACGGTGCAAGACATCTACTGGGCCCAATTTAATTTCACAGAAGCCAAGACAAAGGAGGGGTTGGCAGCGCTTCAAGCAGTACTTGACAGTGGAGGCACGCCGCAGCAAGCAAGAAAAGCATTCTACGACAAGGCAGCAACACCGCGAGACGAATTGCTCAAGCTAAACAACAAGCTGAACGCCGAATATGCAAAAAACATAACCAAATCCAGACCTGACACTTAGAATTTAATTTCTCTTTGGCCAAAATGAGCCAGAGTCTCGTTTATACCATCGAGCAACTTTTCAATAGCGGGTGTTTTGGATCTGTTTTCCGAGATTTTGTTTTTGAGCACCAATAGATAATGCGTGTTCTGCTTGAGCATCTTGTTTCTTTTTGATTTTGACATCTCAGTCTCTCTGATCAATTTCAGACGTGCGGATATCTCACACAGCTTGATTAGAGTGGCTTCCCACGTGGCATCTTTGAGCTGTTTTACGTATTGTTCTTCTTGTTTTTGTCTTGCCAGACCCTGATCCTTTGTAAGCGATGCCACCAGAACTGCAATCTCCCTTCCAAAACGTGCATGAATCTCATCGAAAGTGGAGCCGGCCTGACACAAAAACACCGAAGACAGCACAGACTCGTCCATCACACCTATTGATTTTAATCTGAAGACTATGCCTCTGCAGAAAGGTATGTCCGCATTTTTTGTTCTTGCATAAGCTTCTGCTTCCTCGATTGTGGCCATGCAAACTAGTTGTGTCTATCTGTGTTTCTCTTTTAGGTATGGCATGACTTTTGAGGCGAACTTGTCTATTGAGCCAAAATAATTGGAGCCCCAGAACCTAATTACAAAATGATTGACGCCAGCCTTTATGAATCGCTCAAAGACTGGGATCACATCATCTGGGGTTCCAACAGCAACAGAAGAGCGAGCTACTGCGTCCGGAATAGTCGTTGCCGCCTCACGCATCTTGACTATCCAGTCCTGATTTGACATGGAGTATTCTGTGAAATATTTCTTAAAATCAAATCCTTCGATCTGTTTTATGTTGTGGACACGGAGTATCTCTGGCTTGAACAATGAAACTTTGACTGCCTCTTTCATCTTCGCCCACGACTCTTCTGCATCTTCGGAAAAGTAAACATCGATGTCAAGCGCATATTGAAAGTTTTCTTGTTCTTCCCGAGTCCGTCCGGATTCCTTCATTGACTTTTTGATTGTCTTTGCGTGATCTTCGAACAATTCCGGCGTGTACCCAATAGGGAGCCAGCCATTCCCGTACTTGCCGGTCAGCTGGAGCGTGCGTTGCCCCCCGGCTGCCATGTATATGGGCGGGTGTGGCTTTCTAATTGACTTTGCTTGCAGACAAGCTTCGGTGAGCTGGTAATACTTACCATTAAAACTGACTCGATGTTCTGGCGATGATTCATACAACAATTTGATCACTTGGAGCTGCTCTTCCCATTTGCTGACTGGGTTGTCAAATGGTATGTTGAACTCCTTTAGATTTTGTGCTTCGCCAGCACCAATGCCAAGCGTTCCCCTCCCTTTTGATACTCTGTCTAGTGTGATTGAAGCTAATGCGATGTTTGATGGATGTCTTCGTATTGCGTCGGTCACACAGGTGCCTAGCTCAACACGCTGCGTCGTGGCCGCAATAGCAGACAGCATGACCCATGGATCCAAAACAGTCGCCTTTGACCACTGAGGCACGTTAGAATGGTCCATGTACCAAATAGAGTCGTAGCCCGTTCTGTCGGCCAAAAGACATGCAGTTAGAATCTGATCCTCGCTAAATCCGGCCCTTGCTACATTTAGGCCGTTTTGAATTCCAAACTTTAACATCTTTTTGTGACGTACATCTTGCGGTATTTAAATCTGTAAATTCGAGCAGGTAATAAAAAAGAGGGTTGGTCTAGAGTCTTCCTTCTACAATGTCTTTGAGACACTGGATGACGTCTTCTTTGGTTACTGGGCGCGGGTTTGGATCCAAATGCCCCCTGTCTGTCATGACGATGTCTGCAGCCTGGTCAAGCGGCATCTTCAATGTCAGTCTGTCGAATTTGAGCTTCTCCACTATCTCTTTGAACTGCTCGTAAAAGATTGACTTGTTGAACTTGTGTGCCACTGTGGTGCATGAGGACAGCGAGTATCCGTGGGGGACACCTTCGTTTGAAAACACGTATGAAAGCGCATGCCCAAGTGTGGTCGAGCAGTTGCCGAATCCGATTCCGGAAAGCATGGAGCCGTATGGGTAGTTCTCCGGTTTGTCATTCATGATGGCGTCGTAGAGAACCTCGAATGCCTCCTTGCACATGGTCCTTGTGAACTCGTTGCCAAGCCTGCTGTCGTAGCCTTCGGTCGCCTGGGCGCACGCGTCGCAAACAGAGTTCTTCACAATCTGCTCCGGCGTGCCCTCCATAAAGTAAGCGTCAACTATCGCCCTGTCTGCAAGGAATCTGTCTTCGCGCAAAAGTTTCTTCTTCCCATCAAATTTGAGAACGCAATAAGTTGTCATCTCTGCTCCCGTGCCAAAAGTAGTCGGAATCAGTATCTTTTCCAACTTCATTTCAGCCGCGGAATATTTTGCCACATCAAGTGAGCTACCGCCACCCAGTCCTATGACACAAGATGGGTTTTTCTGCTTGTATTCCTTTATGACTGCGTTCACCGTCTCTATTGAGGGTTCTGGTTCTACCTTGTCGTACAGCATGTAGTCCTTTATGCCCATCTTTCCAAGCCATTTTGCTGAAATTGGAGGTGGTGCTGTAGTGACCACGAGGGCATTTCTTGGATATTCTACTTCAGACAGCGCGTTTTTACCAAAATGAATGATTTTTGGAATTTTTATTGTGTGCATGACTGAGGTATTTCTATATCCTAATTATATCTTTAAGGAGCAAAGTATCTCGCCAATGAGTCTGGATGCGAGATGCGATGTGACATAGCTGAGGTCATGCGGGGGGCAGACCTCCATTACGTCAAAGCCGACGATCTCTTTCTGCGACAATCTCTTTACTAAATATGCCATGTCCAGACTTGAGAGTCCAAGCGGCACTGGAACCGAAACGCCAGGGGCATAGGCAGGATCGACGCAGTCCATGTCTATTGAGATGTAGACGTTGTCTTTTACTGTGCCAAGGAGTGTTTGGGCTATTTGATCTATGCCTTTTTGGGCTACATCAAACGGGGAGACCACAATTATCTGGTGCTTGCGTATGTTTTCAATTTCTTCTTGCTCCGGACTTCGAATTCCCACCAAGGCGCTTGATTTTGCATCAATGTATGGGAGAGAATCAAAAACTGTGGAGCCATAGTAACTGCCTCTGCTACTTATCATGTCTGGGTGCGCATCAAAATACACCAGTGAGATAGGCCCAAGTTTTTTGCCAAGCGACTTTATGATCGGAGCCGTGTTGGAATGGTCTCCACCTATTGTTATTGGTATTTTTGAGCCTGCAATTTTGTCAAACACTGTTGGAATTTCGTCTCTTTTGATGTTGCCGTAATCAAAAACACGCACAACTGGAGTGCCACCAACAGGATTCGCCACGGAGAATTTCTTTTTGTGGACGTATACATCCATCCGATTTGAGATCATACGTATGGTGTCTGGGGCCCTTGATGAGCCCTTGCGAGCTGCATGTGAACCAACTTCGCTTGGTATGCCAACTATGACAACTTTGGCAGAATCAAAATCGGCAGTGTTGGCCCAACAAATCTTCTTTGTCAGATTTTCTTTTTTGTTTTTCAAGTTGAGATGTGGCCGCTCTCAAGCTAAATAAGAATAACTCTGCATGGTACTCTGCGTTGTTGTAAATTAATAAACAGCTTTGCAGTTGATGTGCAGTGATTCAAAACAAATCACAGCTCGGTGGCAGAAAAACAAAACACGCACTACAGATACTGGAGGCAGGCCTTGAAGCTGCAAAACCAGACCGTTTTCTTGCCACCTACCTAAAACGTGACAAAATAACCGGACCAAAAGATATTCCACTCTCCGGATTCGGCAGGGTCTACGTGGTAGCTGTCGGAAAGGCCGCATATTCGATGGCAAACTATGTGCGGCACAAAATACATGTGGATGGAGGCGTCATTGTTGTCCCTCAGACTCACAAAGTCGAGCGTTCCGGCAAAAAATTCAAGATAATTCGCTCATCGCATCCAATACCAAGCAAAAAAAGCATCATTGCGGCAAAATCGCTGATAAGGTTTCTACAAAACGCAGACAAAGATGACTTGGTAATCTTTCTCATCTCAGGCGGCGCGTCGTCGCTTGTATGTCTGCCATGTGGTGTCACACTAAAGCAAAAACAAATCCTAACACAGCAACTACTTGACTGCGGCGCTACAATACGTGAGATCAATGCGTTAAGAAAGCACGTCTCCGCAGTAAAGGGCGGCAGACTCCTTGAGAACCTGTGTTGCAAAGCCGTCTCCTTTGTGATGTCAGATGTTGTGGGCGACGACCTGTCCACGATTGCATCTGGACTTACATACTGCGATACCACAACATATGCTGATTGCCTACGGATCATCAAAAAGTATGGTCTGACAAACAAAATACCAAAACCCGTTCTGGGGCATTTTCAACGCGGCGCGCAAGGAAAAATACCAGAGACACCAAAGAAGCCAAAAATACCAAATTACATAGTCGCTTCAAACAATGACTGCCTCGAAGCAATGGCAAAAAAAGCAAAATCGCTTGGGTACAAAACAAAAAAACTGTCTGCATTGAACGGTGACATTAGAATGGTTGCGGGCAAAATTCTAAAAGAACTACCAAAGCAAGGGCACTGCCTTTTGTTTGGCGGCGAGCCGACAGTCAGAGTGAAAGGAGGGGGAACTGGTGGAAGAAACCAAGAACTCGTCCTGCATCTGATGAAAAAACTAGGCCCAGAATTTGTAGCCGCATCTGTGGGCACGGACGGAATAGACGGGAACACAAAATATGCCGGCGCAATTTTTTATGGTGGCATACAAAGAAACGAAATAGAAAGATACCTTCAAAACAACGATTCTAACTCGTTTTTCAAAAAATACGGGGGTCTCATAAAAACAGGGCCGACACACACCAACCTCATGGACATCGGCTTGGTGATTCGTCTATAGCATTTTTGTAGCTATGTTGTCCTCGGGGCTTATTTTCTCGTAAATGAATTTGAGGTTTCTCTGAGTCACGAACAGATTGATGAATCTTTTTCGATGCTCTGCTAGTGGATCTTGAGATTTTGCATCGCCGCTCAAGTGTCTGATCATCTCGTCTGAATCTAACTTGATCCTGACGGTGTCACCATTTTTTATAATAAAGACGCCAATAGACCAGAAGAGCCCTACATGCAACGCGATATACTTTGACTGCATGTTGGTAACTTTGTCCAAAAAAATGTCTACGTGATCCCGGAATTGCTCTTTTACCACATCATTTGTTTTTATGGCCCAGCAGATCCTTTTTTGGTTTCCATCGGAATACAAAACGTGTTCCATTGTCAATCAAAAGCGCCCCATTTGTCTATATAATTTGAATTCAAGTCTGAATAACCAAACAAAAAACATACCACTGATGCAAAAATCCTTCATCTTCTTCACGAAGATGGTCGATGAATTGGTCCAGTTCTCAGACTCGGATCCTGAGCTTGCCGAAGGCATCAAATGGCTTGACGTGCAGGCACAAAAGAAAGGGATCTCGTTTTATGAGATGGTCTTCCAAGTGTTGTACAAGCACGACGTCTCAATGAAGGCAAAACAATGGCTTAACTCCAGGAACTAGTCGGCCAGCTCGCTTGCTTTTCTGAATTCAACTTTGTGTTTCCCTGGAATGATCTTGATTCGCGGCTCGATCTTTGGTTTCGATTTTGTCTTTTTTTGTTTGCGACGTTTGGGTTTCTTGCCATAATCGTCCCACTTGATCCACACCATGATTTGGCTTGGATGTGGGAGAATTAATTACTGTCGCAGATCTATTGGCTTGTATTCGCAGCCCTGTGGTCCGCAATACTTGCCAACATAAGTCGCCTTGGGTCTGTACAAAACTGGCTTTGGAGCAGCGCGTGCAAACTTTTCCTCTATAACATGCGCAGTCCAGCCTGCGACTCGTGATATTGCAAAAATCGGCGTGTTGAGATCTGGGGGGATCTTTAGCATGTAGTACAATGACGCACTGTACAGGTCTACGTTGGGATAGATGTCTATTCCTTTTTGTTTTTTCATCTCGCGGATCGTAGTCTCTTCTACCACCTCGGTGATGTCGTACCAAGGCTGCCCTGTCTTTTTTGCAAGCTTTTTTGATAATTCTTTCAATACTTGGGCCCTCGGATCATAGGTCTTGTAGACGGCATGACCCATCCCCATTATCTTTTCGCCTCTTGCCAGCTTGTCCTTTACCCATGACTCTGCATTGTCCACGGTCTTTATCTCTAGCAGCATCTTCATGACCTCATGGTTTGCCCCGCCGTGCAGAGGTCCTGAAAGAGCTCCTATTGCGGCGCTCACAGCTGAGTACATGTGCGCCCCTGTAGATGCGACCTCTCTTGCCGCAAAAGTTGAGGCGTTAAATGTGTGGTCGGCATGCAAGATGAGGCAAATATCGAAGATCCGCTCTGTTTCTGCATCAGGTCTTTCGCCCACAAGCATGTGTAGAAAATTTGCCGCGTGGCTTAATCGTGGATCTGGGTCTACAATGTCTTTTTGCGTACGCACACGCTCCCAACTTGCAACTATCGTGGGCATCTTTGCAATCAGGTTGATTGCGCTCTGATAATTGATTTCTTCCTCATTTGCGCCCCGGTCGTCGTAATACCCGGCCAGTGCTACAACGAATGCCTGCAGCATGACCATTGGATCTGCGTTTTTGCGCCAGTTTCGCATATTGGACTGCATCTGGCGTGGCATGTCGCGTGCTTCAATCAGTCTTTGCTTAAACTCCTCTAGCTGCGCCCTTGTGGGGAGGTCGTCGTTTAAGAGCAAATAAGCTGTCTCCTCAAAGGTAGAGTTCTTTGTCAAATCTAAAATGTCGTACCCGCGATAAATCAGCTTGCCGCGCTCACCATCTATGTCGGAGATCTTGGTGTCGGCTACCTCAATGTCTCGCAGACCGATGTTTTTTGTTTCCAAGCCGGTATTTTTTCTTAAAAATTCGCTAATAAGTTTTGCATTTCTTTAGCAAACAGTCTAATCTTGCAAAGCCTCCCACTATAGGCTGATTTTTCACTTCAAATTATGAGTCATGCGGAGCGAGACTTTGCCAAACAGATAGACGACCTGATCTTGAACGCATCGCCGCAGACTCTAGAAAAAATTGCACAAATAGACAAAAAGGCGCAGATGAGCGGCGTTACATTTTACGACGTGTATTCCATGCTTACAGCTGAGGACAGAAGGCAGATCTTGGAGTCTGATGGTTTGCAAAAAAAGAATACCTTTGTTTAAATATAGTACGAAGCGAGGCCGAGTGTGGCCGCCACAAAAAAATCAAAATCTGTAAAACTGCCAAAAAAGACAATCTGCGTATCGCACATGGAAGATGCGGATGGAATAAGCTCCGCAGCACTGATTCGTCAAGCGTTCGGTGGAGATACAGTGCTTGTTGATTACCCTGGCATGATGCCACAAATTGAAGCGTTACTAAAAGATGAAAAACTCAAGGTGTTATTTATCTGCGACCTTGGGTTGAGTAAAAACAACCAAGACCGATTTGTCGAGATCCTGTCTGAGCTTAGAAAGAAAAAGGTCGCAGTTACTTACATAGATCATCACGACATCGATTCAGAGATAATTAAGAAACTTGAAAAACTCAAGGTGAAAGTAATTCATGACGTAAACGAGTGCACAACAGTCCAAGTCTACGATGCATACAAATCAAAGCTTACTGATCACTCTGCGTTTATTGCTGCATGCGCAGCAATAACTGACTACATGGAAGACAGACCAAAAGGCTCAAAACTCTTGCAGATCTACGACCGACAATTTGCACTAATCTCTGCAACGGTTCTCACCTACAACATAGTAGGCCACCAAAAAGACCCAGATTATCTGCTGTATTTGGTCGAAGTACTAAGTGAATCAAAATATCCGCACGAAATCCCGAACTCATTTGAGTTTGCGCAAATCCAGGTTGAAAAACTTGCTGGGATGATCGAGAAGGTAAAAAAATCACTAAAAACCATGAAGAATCTTGGCTACATGGAAATAACAGATGCTGGCGCAAGTGGTGCAGTCAATTTCGTACTGGGTCTATCTGGAAAAGATGTCGGCGTGGCATACAAAGAACGTGTTGATCATGGCATCTACGCCGTATCGATTAGAGGCTCCAAATCATGCAAGATACATCTTGGAAGGCTGGTAAACTCACTTGCACCTGAGTTTGGCGGCTCGGGGGGAG
Source organism: Candidatus Nitrosotenuis sp. (assembly GCA_038869975.1). GTDB lineage: Archaea > Thermoproteota > Nitrososphaeria > Nitrososphaerales > Nitrosopumilaceae > Nitrosotenuis. The sequence continues at coordinate 53,539 of JAWCQC010000006.1, read as the reverse complement.
GCCACGACAAGGCATGTGGTGCTGTAATTCCAAAGGACAAGATAATGGCGTTCATCAAGGAATTTAATTCAAGGCTTGGCTAAGAAAATTCAACCACGGCATCTACTTCCACGGTAGAATTAAGCGGAAGGCTGGACACGCCCACCGCAACTCTTGAATGCCTTGCTTTTTCTCCAAATATCTCAAAGAAAAGATCGGACGCCGCATTGATGACTCGGGGCTGCTCAAAAAAATCCGGCTCTGAATTTACAAATCCGGATACACGAACAAACCTGCTTATCCTGTCAAGATTGCCAAGGCTTGCTTTAAGCTGCGCCAATATGTTGACTGCGCAAAGCTTTGCAGCACTTTGGGCCTCCTCAACAGACCTCTGACTAGCTACTTTGCCAGTGTATACGACCTTGCCATCCCGCATTGGGATCTGCCCCGACACAAAAGCCAGATTTCCCGATGTGACAACCGGAATGTAAGCTCCTGCAGGTTTTGGCGGCACTGGAAGCACTATACTGAGCTCCTTCAGCTTGTCGTCGATCACACAAAGTCAACAACCAAGTCTGTTTTTATTTTTTCCACTTAGCTGTTGATTTTGAGATGGATAAGCTCGCCTTTGTGCGAGTCTGAATGGTAGATGAGCCTTGGGTGGTTACCTTTTTGTTCAAGGTAGCTCTCAATCAGCATTGCCCACGGAAGAGAGTGGCCGCTATTGATCTTTGATTCCAAAATTATGTTGTTTGTCTTTTGGTCGTACTGCAATCTGCCAGAACACGTCATTTCTAGCGTTGAGTTGACTATGTCTAAAATTTCCTCAAGTGGCTTGTCTTTTAAGAAGACACCATTCTTTTCCAAAAACCTCACAAAATCCACAAATCTTGTCTTTGAACTCACAATGGAGTGAAGCGCAAACCCAAGACCGTTCTCGTTGATTATGTTAATTATCTTGCAGACCTCAAGTGCTTGACTTTTTGTCATCTCAGACAGGTTGTCTATTTTGAGCGCGTTTTTCCACAACTGTGCGAAGAGTCGTGTCTGGTTTCCGCCAAGTATGTCCGTGGCTGTAAATACGGCCCCCTTCCCATTTGTGCTATCAATCAATAACAACTCCGTGTCGTCAAAGATAAAGCAGTTCTGAATTATTTCCGATGATCTGATTTTCACTCCGTCTGGAATCGCTCTAAACGACTCGCTTCCGATTACTTGTGTTGGAACGATGAGTCTGACTTCGAGATCCCGTCGAAGCACAGAAAGCAGCTCTTCTTTGCACTCTGCCAAAATGCTCAGGCCCCATGAATCAGCCATTATATGAATCGATGATTTTGCTCCATCCACCATTACCCTGAGCTGGTTTACTACATAATTTGGATGCAAATGAAAATATCTCTTCTCTTCTGCGCCTCGAGCCTTTTTGCTTTCCTCGCTTATCTTTTTGAGCTTTGATACCAAAGTGTTCATGGCTTCTACCTTGTTTATCTGTTCGTGGACTATTTCGTCAAAGGCGTCTTCTGGCGCAATCGCGGTGCACATCACCGGCTTGCTCTTTGATAGTATGGCAAGCCTCTTTTGCTGCAGTTTCAACAATACGGCATATACCTTGGTTCTTGGCAGCTCTGCATAATAGGCCACCTCGCTTGCTGAGATGGTTCCATGTGTAATCAGAGTCACATAAGCACGTGCCTCGTACTTGGAGAGGCCGAACTCTTCCAAACTGACTGTAATTTCGTGCTCCTTTCCCATGACATTAATTTTGAGATTCTTAGGTAAGATCGCATGTCAATTTCATTGAACAAAACCTCAAAAAAACTGTCACTGTTGGGTGGTGTTACTACGGTGAAACCAAAACCTGTGACACCGTTCTAATAAACCAAAACTAAATCTGTGATCAGACATGGTCGCAAGCTCAGTATATGTAAACCAGAATGTGCACATTCTCCCAAACCCGTACGCACTCTCAATAAAGCCCAGGCTTGAATATTGCTCATATCTTGTCGACGCCGCATTGGACGGTCTCGCAAAAAGATACAAAAAAACAAGAGCGTCTAACCTCGACGCCTATTCCAAGGAAGATGTGGCAGACTTGAAGGAATTCAAAAAACAAGTAGAGTTGGAATCAGACCTTCTTCGTGCATCAGAAATACTGAACGTGGTCAAAAAGAGACTCAAATCCATAAGGAGCCTGAACAATATCGCAAAAAACGTATCACCACTTGTCTCGCTAATACGCATAATTAACTCTGGAATCTACCCAAACACGCCTCGCAGTCACGACCTAATTGAGCTATCTACTACACTGGGCAGCATTGTGATGGATTCGGGGTGTCTTGCAGAAGCCAAGTTCGACTTTAAGCAAACAAACCTCGAATCCACACAAATCCTTGCTGAAGTAAATTTGATAGTTGAATCTAAAATTGGCAAGCAGTACCCTCAACTAAATCTCTAGAAAGGTGACATCCTGCATGAAATCATTTGAGGCGCACGGACTAGAAAGAGACATTGACAAAGTACGTCAGCTTTCCGCCCTAGTTAAAAGGAAGATACTTGAGTCAAACCCAAAATACGAACGCAAAATACAAAATTTGACGGAACAAGAACTCATAGATCTTGACTACGTACTTGGCTTGGCAGAGCAGATTCTGCTCAAATATCAGCACAAAAAGGAAGCCCAGGCGCTCCTAAAAGAATTCGTAGACCTGATTGGTAACTGGGCCTCCTCTCTGCACGAAATAAACGACGAAATACAGGAGATGATAATCTCTGCACAATCATCAGTCTCGGAGATAAAGACTGCCCAAAACGATGTCACGTCCAATTTTTCGTTTGGCGAAACGAAAAGACAACCACAAGAAAACTCAAAGGAAGGTACAATAAATTTAACAAAATCTGCTACACCTGTTTACACACAGGAATACCAACAAAAATCTCAAGTCCAGTACGAACAGGTAGTGTAAGATGAGCCTAGCACCTCAAGAATTAGAGAATAATGCAAGCAAGTATGCCTCGGACGCAATCAGACTTGATTCACAGGGAGCTCGTGGCATGGCAATCGCAAACTACCAAAAGGCAATCGATTCACTCGTAAAATTAATCCAATTATACCCTGACAACAAGCTAAACAAAATCTACACGGAGAGATGTAGGGCATATGAAAACAGAATCAAAGCCTTGCAGATGTCCCACGGTGTGGACCTGGAACCTGCAGTAGATCCAAACGCCACTCCAGCCGAGCAAAAGGCCCAGCTTGAAAAGAAAAAGGACGAAGATGATTTTGATGAACTTATAATGAAAGAAAAGCCAGATGTGAGCTGGAACGAGGTAATAGGCCTCGACGATGCAAAGAACGCATTGCGCGAATCAATTGTGTTCCCGACGGAAAGGCCTGACTTGTTCCCACTTGGCTGGCCGCGTGGTATATTGCTGTACGGCCCACCGGGTTGCGGAAAAACAATTCTGGCGGCAGCCACTGCAAACGAAATTGACGGCTACTTTATCGTAGTTGACGCTCCATCGATGATGAGCAAGTGGCTAGGTGAGGCGGAAAAAAATGTCTCCAAGATCTTCAAGATGGCGCGCGGCTACGCAGAAAAAGAAGACAAGCCCGTAATACTGTTCATAGATGAAATCGACTCCCTTTTAGGAAACAGAAACTCCGAAGTAGGGGGTGAGGTAAGAACAAAGAACCAATTCCTGACAGAAATGGACGGAATCAACGGAAAAGGCAAGGCAATCAAGCTGTATGTGATTGGAGCCACAAACAAGCCGTGGAGTCTTGATATGCCGTTTTTGAGGAGGTTCCAAAAAAGAGTATACGTTCCACTTCCAACTCTCGAAGCAAGGGAAAAACTCTTTGAGCTTTATACAGGCCCACTAAGAAAAGATGAGAAGATCAAGCCGTCGGAGCTTGCTAAAATCTTCGATGGCTACAGCGCAAGCGACATCAAGGACGTCTGCCAAGGCGCCCAGCTAAAGGTCGTAAACGAATTGTTCAGCAGTCCTGATTATCACGAACCGGTCGCAGGAGAGACACCGGCGCAACCGCGCCCTCTGAATATGGCTGACTTTAGAGAGATAATGGCAAGAAGAAAACCAAGTGTCACAATGGACATGATCCGTGCCTATTACAAGTGGAGCGAACAGTTCAAGGCCCTCTAAGGGCGCCAGCGATCAGCAATCAACGATCAGCTCACAAAACTTAAATCACCTGCCAAATCCACTTTTCGAGGGTCACAATTTCGATAAAAAAAGCCCAATACACAAACAAATATGGAAAGCTAATCTTGGCTGACGGCACCGTCTTGGACGGGAAAGGTTTTGGTTATCCAAAGACAGTCTTTGGCGAGCTTGTCTTCAATACTGGTATGGTTGGCTACACTGAGACCCTGACAGATCCATCTTATGCAGGACAGATTCTCACACTTACTTACCCATTAATTGGCAACTATGGAGTTCCAGATCCGCAGTTAAAAGACGACTCTGGAATACCAAAATACTTCGAGTCGGACAAAATCCAGATCCGAGGACTCGTAGTGCACCAACTCTCAGAAATAGCAAGCCACTGGAACCTTGCAATGACTCTGGATGAGTGGATGTATAAGGAGGGTGTCCCAGGCATCTCGGAAATAGACACAAGAAGCCTTACAAAAAAACTCAGAACCAGCGGAGTCATGATGGCAGCACTTGCTGTATCTGACTCTGAAATCAACGTCGAGGAAATCAAAAAGCAGCTAGCTGAGGCAAAACCCTACGTAGCCGACGAGTTCATGGATCAAGTCTCAACAAAATCTGCCCAGACATACGGCTCAGAAAAAGAATGCGTCGTCGTGATCGATACTGGTGCCAAGAACGCAATTCTTCGAAACGTTCGCGACTTGGGCTACAAGGTAGTCAAGCTCCCTTGGAATGCGTCAATCGACGAGGTTCTCTCATACAAGCCGCGTGGTGTGGTGTTAAGCAACGGCCCAGGCGACCCAGAAAAATGCCCACAGACAATTCAGACCGCAAAGCAACTAATAGACAAAAACATACCCACTCTTGGCATATGCCTTGGCGCACAAATAATTGGACTTGCAGGCGGTGCGACCACTTACAAGCTCAAGTATGGCCACAGAGGGCAAAACAAATCTTGCAAGAATCTGGAAAACAACCAAGTATATGTAACAAGTCAAAACCACGGTTACTGCATAGATCCAAACTCACTTAAGAGCACGGATTTTGATTTATGGTTTACAAATACAGACGACAACACAGTGGAAGGCATCAAACACAAAAACAAAAAGATCATCGCAGTCCAGTTCCATCCTGAAGCTTCGCCGGGGCCATATGATTGCAAATATGTCTTCGAGGAGCTAGACCGCTTGATAAAGGAGGGAGGTTCTAATTCGAAATGAGAGTTTGAAAAAAATTCTCTTGCTTGGTAGCGGGGCACTGAAAATCGGAGAAGCAGGCGAAAGTCGCAAAACGACCGCCAATTCGACTACTCCGGAAGTCAGTGCCTCAAGGCAATAAGAGAAGACGGACTCAAGAGTGTGCTGATCAACCCAAACATAGCGACGATTCAGACAGACACTCGATTTGCAGACAAGGTGTATTTGCTACCTGTGACTCCAGAGTATGTAAGTTCGATCATCGAGTCAGAAAGACCGGACGGAATAATGCTCGGATATGGCGGACAGACCGCACTGAACTGCGGAGTCAAACTCGCAGAGATGGGAATACTTGACAAGTATGGAGTTAAAGTGCTTGGCACTCAAATCTCGGGAATTCAGAGGACAGAGGACAGGCAACTCTTCAAGGACTCTATGACCGAGTGCGGTGTGCCAATCCTTCGAAGCAAGACTGTGACCACATTTGATGAGGCAAAAAAAGTGGCAGAGGAGCTTGGTTACCCCGTAATAATTCGAGTCGCATACACTCTTGGAGGAAAAGGCGGAGGCGTCGCACACAACGAAATCGAGCTACATGAAATCGTCGAGCGCGGGCTAAATGCAAGCCTCGTACACCAAGTCCTAATTGAGGAGTACATAGGACACTGGAAGCAGATCGAGTATGAGGTTATGCAGGACTATGATGGAAACAACGTCATAGTGTGCAACATGGAAAACGTCCTTTCCATGCGGGTCCATACAGGAGACAACATCGTAGTTGCACCTTCACAGACAATAGACAATCGCGAATACCACATGCTTCGCTCCGCAGCACTCCGGGCAACAAAGCATGTCGGAATAGTGGGAGAATGCAACATCCAGTTTGCCTTGGAGCCAAATTCAGACAGGTATGTGGCAATAGAAATAAACCCTAGACTCTCGAGGTCTTCGGCCCTTGCAAGCAAGGCGACAGGATATCCGCTTGCGTACATGTCTGCAAAAATAGGACTCGGACACTCCCTGCCGGAGCTTGTGAACTCTATTACAAAAACTACTACTGCATGCTTTGAGCCGTCGTTGGACTACATAGTGTGCAAGCATCCTCGCTGGGACTTTGGCAAGTTTGAGCTTGCAAATCGAAAGCTCGGTCCTACGATGAAGTCGGTCGGCGAAGTGATGGCGATAGGCCGCACCTTTGAGGAGTCACTACAAAAGGCAATCCGCATGCTGGACATCGGCAACGACGGCCTTGTGCTGAATCGGGTCAATGGAAAAACATATGATGTGGAGGACATAGAGAACCACCTTTTGAATCCAAATGATCACATTCTGTACTATGTGGCAGCCGCACTCAAAAAAGGAATGTCTGTAGAAAAGATCTACAAGCTCTCTGCAATAGACCCGTGGTTTATTGAAAAAATAAAAAACATTGTGGACACTGAATCTGAACTAAAGGAAAAACAGCTTGACTTACAGCTGATGCGGAAGGCAAAACGCCTTGGGTTCTCAGATAGGCAAATAGGCAGAGCAAAACAAAAAGACGAGCTTGAAATCCGTAAAATACGAAAAGATATGGGCGTGGTTCCAGTAATCAAGCAAATAGACACTCTTGCAGCCGAGTGGCCTGCCAAGACTAACTACCTATATCTCACTTATGGCGGCACCGAAAGTGACATCAAGGTGAGTGTGGAGCAACAAGGAGTGATTGTGCTTGGCGCTGGACCATATAGGATCGGCAGCAGTGTGGAGTTCGACTGGGGAACTGTGAACATGGTGTGGGGACTGAAGGAAAACGGCGAAAACAACGTCATAGTTGTCAACTGTAACCCGGAGACTGTCTCGACTGACTACGATATATGCAACAGGCTGTACTTTGAGGAGCTTACACTAGAAAGACTGCTTGACATAACGGACGTAGAAAACCCAAAAGGGCTGGTCGCGTCTGTGGGGGGGCAGACCGCAAACAACCTCGCTCCAAAGCTTGCAAAAGCAGGAATTCGGTTGCTTGGAACATCTGCTGAGGATGTGGACAGAGCAGAAGACCGCTCAAAATTCAGCAGCGTACTTGACACTCTACACATAATGCAGCCTCCTTGGCAGGCTTTCTCCAACTTTGTCGATGCAAAGGCCTTTGCTGCGCAGGTGGGGTACCCAGTACTTGTGAGGCCGTCCTATGTGCTCAGCGGCGCAGCAATGAAGGTGGTTTGGTCGCAAGAAGAGCTCACAAAATACGTTGATGAGGCAACACTTCTTTCGCCTGACCATCCGGTGGTGATAACAAAATTCATGCTGAACTCGCTTGAGGTGGATGTCGACGGAGTATGCGATGGCAAAAACGTCGTAATTGGGGCAATAGTTGAGCATATTGATGCAGCTGGTGTGCACTCTGGAGACGCAATGATGGTAATTCCACCCTGGCGCCTCTCAAACAGACATGTGGAAACAATCACAGATTATGCAAACAAGATTGCCAAGGCCTTTAACATTAAAGGGCCGTTCAACCTCCAATTTCTAATTCATAACGATCATGTCTACGTAATTGAATTAAACATACGCGCTTCACGCTCGATGCCGTTTGTCTCAAAGCTAGTGAAGATAAACCTGATCAATTTGGCCGCTCGTGCAGTATTGGGGCAGCAACTGCCAAACGTGCCACATGACAAATGGAAAAAGATGCATACATACGGCATAAAGGTTCCACAGTTCTCCTTTATGCAACTTGATGGTGCAGACATTGTGCTTGGAGTCGAGATGCAATCTACGGGTGAGGCAGCCTGCTTTGGCGACAGCTTCTATGATGCGCTCTCAAAAGGGCTCATCTCGGTGGGGTACAATCTGCCAAAACAAGGAACTGCACTTGTGACAATCGGCGGAGCAGAAAACAAAGAAAAACTCAGACAGACTATGGCCATGCTAAAAAATCTCGGATTCAAAATCCTTGCAACGGAGCATACGGCGGAATTCATCTCAAAGAGACACATTGCAGATGTGCAGATAGTCCACAAGATATCGGAGCCGCAGCGAAAACCAAACATCGTGGATCTGCTCTACGAGAGAAAAATCAACTTCATCATAAATATCCCATCCACATCCACACTTGAAAAATACGTCGGCATGCTGTATGACGAATATCAAATCAGAAGAAAGGCAATAGAGTTGGGGATTCCGGTTCTGACGACCACCGAGCTTGCAGAATCGTTCATCAAGACTCTTGAGTGGCTGAATCACAACGAAACTACGAAAAAGCCGCTTGAGCCATACGATCCAATCTAGATTACGTTTGACAAAAGTGACTCGTCGCCTATGATGGTTCCATCCAAAGTCACGATTCTTGCAGACGCATCGCCCTTTATCTTCTCAATGATTGGGGAAATCGATCTTTTGTAGGCCTTTTTCTTTGTGGCGTAAAAATATCGATTAAACGACGGAACTATCGTGATCTCAATGTCGCCACACGCAGATGAAAACAGTTTTTCTTTTTTTGTCTTGATTGATACCCACACTCTCTGCCCATTTAGTATCGAGTCCTCATCAAAGAATACTGGGTGAAGATGGCCCATTACTATTCTGTCCACATGCGAAAAATTCTCGGTGGGCATGGTGTGGCCATGAGTCAACAATGAGTTTTCGAGCACCATTCCAATGGAGCTTATCAGCGTGACTTGATTTGGAACCAGACGCGAGATGTTTGCGTCATGGTTCCCGGGAATCAAGATGACGTCTGTCTTCTGTGAGATGTTGCCAAGAAACTCTGGTATCTGGCTCCACTCGTTTTTTGATATCTTACTTGTGCTCGATTTTATGTCGCCAAGCAATACCAAGTCATCTGGATTATGCGATTCGATGAGAGCGGAAATTTTCTTTGTTGTCTCATCTAATGTGGTGTTTTTGCCCACGAAGATCTTGTTTTCTGCCAACCTCTCTTCGAAGCCTATGTGGAGATCCGTGATGACCAAGTGTCGTTTTACGCCCTCGAGCAGGAGCGCAGGCTCCCCGGGAACTATTTTTGTAGTAAGCACCAAAGATATACGCAGCATTTTGGATTAAATTCTTGTGCCAAAAGAAAAGTCATCTGTCATCGTATCTGAAAAAAGAGTCAAGCTTCACATCTTTGAGCCAAGCTGCAGGCAAATATGGACAGTCGTTGGCATGGGAAAGGAGTACTGGCTTGCACCGGAGTTTGATTATTGTTCCTGTGAGGGATATTACTTTGGCAGGCTAAAAGGCAAAAAATCATGCTACCATCTTGACTCGCTCAAGATTGCGCAAAACCAACACGATGTGGAAATAATCAGATTCACAGATGAAGAATACCGAGATTTTCTGTCCGGATTAATCTCAGAACTCTAGCTCACTCGTTTCTTATCGAGTCCCTGCTATGGCCTTTGTTTACAAGCATTTGTATCACGGCGTCCACAGAATAATCGATTCCGTGTTCGCTCTCAAAATGATCCCTCAGCTTTTTAATTAATGATAGGCTTTTCTTTCCTTCTAAAATAAAGCCACACTCAAACCCATAGTCGCTGCATGCCAATTTGATTGTCATCAAGCTGAAATTTTTTGGCATCGTTTATAACTTTTAGTCTTAACAAATTAAATCACCAGATAATTCTCAAGGCTGGAAATTACAGCGAGATTGTAAAGAGATCGTCCTTTGAGACACCCTTCCACAAACCAATCATTCCTTGCGGCTCGACGGGATCAACTTTTGTTATCCTTTGGACCTTGATGTGATCTGGATTTGGAGGCATCCAAAGCATCGCCATGTAGTCTCCAACGTTGCCCACCTGGTCGGGGACTGCAGAGACTATCTTGTCCTTTGAGAATCCCTTTCCAATTAGGGCGTCGATTGATTTTTGCATCAGGTCCATTCTACCATGGACAAAAAGATAGACCATTTTTTGTGTGTCTATTTGGGACATGTAGTTCAAATACGCTCTTACTAAATCAATGTTTCTTGAATTGCAAAAACGGTTAAATTAGTACCAAAGACACACCAAACTGTGAAGATTGTCACAGTGGGCAGCAGAATTTTTGTTACCAGCTTCCAACTTGCCGGAGTACAAGGAGTAGTCGTTGACAGTCCTCAAAATGCGTTTTCTGAGATAAAAAAACTTGCAGACGACCCGGATGTTGGCCTCGTCCTGATCAGCGAGGATGTCTCTGCACCAATCAACACTGACTTGACGAAACTTCGTGCAACAAAATCAAAACCGTTGATATTCTCTCTTCCTGCAGCGGGAAGCGAGAAAAAAGAAGTCGACTATAGGAAGATGCTCAAGACCATTTTGGGTGTCTAGAGCCGGTCATATTTTTTAAAATCGTCGCCAATAGACAGCTTGCTAAGCTTAGGTTCTGCTCTGCTGGCATAAGTAGCTATGTATGCGACTCCGCCGCATATGACGCCACAGCCAAAGGCAAGCGCAAGAACCATGATTGGAATTTTGACAATCTCAGTTATGTCTTGGGGTTGTGACTGGGAGCCGTCAGCGGCACCTATGAAGCCTGTGCCCACAAACCCAGCAACTATCATGAGGATGGTCGCAGCGCCCCCCGCATTCATTCCGACCAGCTGACACCACACCATGTATCTTTTGTTTCCACGAATTTGCTTGCTTAGGCTTGACTCTAGATGACTGTAAAATATGGCACAGATTGCAATCGCCACCACGAGAGTTATGTACATGAAATACCCAAAGAAAAACCATTTTGCCGCACCATCCAAAGACAACGACAAAAACTCAATTATACTCACATCAGAAAAAACGACTTGCATGATGACTAGAGCCACTGTGAGACCTGTGATCACGGATCCTTGAATTATGGCAGACAAGACAAATCTGTTGCCCCACACACTTGGGCGTTTCTTGTCGGAAACTTCTAGGAATCTTTTGCGCTCTGATTCTTTTTTCTCGATTTCAGCGTAGTCGTAAAATTTCTTCAATAAGCGGGATTCTTCCTCATCCTCTGTATTTTCGTAATTGTGGGCATCCCAGTGCGACATGTTGTTCCTAAAACGATTTTTATAATAATCGATTTTGTGTTCGATTCGAACGGAATGTTTAGAATTTCCGACTTCATGAATCTACTTATACCCATGAGCTAGTATCGTTTGTGATTGAAGGCAGCATTTGTCAAAGGTCCTGCATCTGTGGAGATACAAGAAACATCTAGGCCCATGCTTGGCCCAGGTGACATATTGGTCAAGATGCACTCATGTGGCATCTGCGGCTCTGATGTGGAAAAGGTATTTGGCAAATACGGGAAACCATCAATGAGATTGGGGCATGAGCCTGCCGGAGTCATTGTCCAAGTCGGCTCCGCCGTCACAGATTTCAAGGTGGGCGATCGTGTATTTACACACCATCATGTCCCATGCTACTCGTGCCATTACTGCAAGCACGGCAATGAGACTATGTGCCCAAAGTATTATGAAACGAATCTGTCGCCCTGTGGGCTCTCAGAAGAATATGTCGTGCCACAATGGAATGTGGACCACGGGGGTGTTCTCAAGATCCCTGACTCTCTCTCATTTGATGAAGCAGCAATGATTGAGCCACTTGCTTGCTGTGTTAGGGCCTGGTCAAAATTCCCATACCAGAAAGGTGACACTGCGGCAATATTCGGGGCAGGACCTACTGGGATGATGCACTTGATGATTGCTAGAGCAAATGAGTTTTCCAAGGTATTTTGCTTTGATGTAAACGAATTCAGACTCGACTTTGCCAAAAAATTCGGGGCGGTGCCGCTAAAATCAGAGTCATTAAGTAAAGTCATTGCAGACACGCAGGATCGTGGAGTTGACGTCTCCATAATAGCCACCGGCAACCTCAAGGCAGTCTCCGACGCAATTTCTGTGACAAGAAAGGGCGGAACCATCATGTTGTTTGGCGTTCCCTCAAAAGGTGCAACGCTGAATGTCGACATGAGTGTAGTTTACTCAAAGGAACTCACACTGGTGCCAAGCTACGCTGCGTCCGACCAAGATACAAGGCGATCGCTTGAGCTCATCTCTACTGGCAAAATTGACGTAAAAAGGCTGATCACACACAGGTATGCACTCGGGGACTCACAAAAAGCCTTTGAGCATGCCCACACAGGCCAGAACGCAATGAAGATCATAATACACAGCTAGAAAGGATTAAGAAGGGTCTCAAAAACCCAAAATTCAACATGGACTGGGGATTAAAAAACAGAATCTCAAGCATACTCAAGCCAAACAATGGCAGGGGCGTGATGCTTGCAGTAGATCACGGTTACTTTTTGGGCCCTACTGAGAAGCTGGAAGTGCCAAAAAAAACAATTGCGCCATTGCTAAAGTATTGTGATTCTTTGATGGTTACAAGAGGCGTGGTGAGGACATCGGTTGATCCAAACTTTCCAGTCCCAATAGTCTTGAGGGTCTCAGGCGGCTCCAGCATCATAGGTGAGGACCTATCAAACGAAAAAATTACAACAAGCGTCAAGGACGCAATCAGGATAAACGCGACTGCACTTGCCATGTCGATTTTTGTAGGTGCCAAGTATGAACACAACTCGCTTGTGAGCCTAGGAAATCTAGTAAATGAGGCAGAAGAATACGGACTTCCAGTACTTGCTGTAACTGCGGTAGGCAAGGAACTTGAAAAACGCGACGCAAGGTACCTTTCACTTTCCTGCAGAATTGCAGCTGAGTTTGGGGCACATATGGTAAAGACCTACTACTGCGAGAACTTTGAAAAAGTGGTGAACAGCTGCCCTGTGCCAGTAATAGTGGCAGGTGGGCCAAAAATCCCAGAGCGCGACGCACTTGCACTTACCTACAACTCTATCAAAGCAGGAGCAGCAGGAGTGGATATGGGCCGAAACATATGGCAGTCACAATTTCCAATTCCGATGATCAGGGCGGTAAGAGCAATAATCCACTCAAACTACACTCTGGACCAAGCATACAATCTCTTCAAGCAACTCTGCAAGGACTACCAACCAAGAAACAACCAAAAACCATCTGGCAACAACCAACAACCACGACCACAAAAACCACAGCCAAAACCACAACAAAAACAACAGAAACAACAAGGATCCCAGCAGAAACCACCACAAAAACAGCAAAAACCGTCAACACAGTCACCAAAGCCCCAACAAAAACAGCAACAAAAAAAGCCAGAAGTGCAAAAGCAACCACAACCTGCCGCGCCGCAAGCAAAAACACAATAAACTTTAGTCTGTCTTCGACAAGTGTATGTGAACTATCTTCCAGCTTTGCCTTTTGATCAAAACAAAAGTGGCCCTGCCGTTTATCGTGATGTGCTCGCCGGTGAATGCCTTGTTGTCAACAAGCATTCCTTTTTGTGTGATTTCAAAGGCGACAACTGCGACATCACCGAAGATGCTGATCTTCGGATTTTTTATCTGGTAGTCGTAATCTGAAATGCTGACAAATCTGAGTTCCTCTAGTGCAATGGTAGTTTTGAAATCTTTGAGGTCGTATGGTGGAACATCGCTGAAGCTTGAGAAGCTTGGCTCATCGAGTTGAATGGACCTGAGCGTAGCCAAGTCCTTGGTCTTGCCAACCTCAAAAAAGGTCTCAATTACCTTGATTATTTGCTCTCTTTCCGACAACGCATGCTATGGGTTATTCGTGGTTTAAGTCTTATTGCGCGTGTGCTCTGGTGGGAATCTTTATATCGACAACTTTGGATCACTGATATTGAATATGTCAAACGGTTCGACTGCACCACTTTTGGGACTGCTGCTAGTCGAACTGGTACTGTAAAATTATAATACAGTGCTCTTTTCTGGTGATTAATTTATGGAAAGAATTTCAGGCGCTAGGGCTTTAATCAAGGCATTAGAAAAACAAGGGGTCAAGGAGATCTTTGGTCTACCTGGTGGTGCAAACCTCCCAATGTACGACGAGTTGTACAAAAGCAACATCCGTCACATCTTGGTAAGACACGAACAATCTGCCGCACACATGGCAGATGGATTTGGTAGAGTGAGCAGGAAGGCCGGAGTCTGTTTTGCAACATCTGGCCCTGGTGCAACAAACATAGTGACCGGCCTTGCAACAGCTCAGGCTGACTCTGCACCTATGGTGGCAATAACCGGACAGGTGCCCACCGCCATGATAGGCCGTGACGCATTCCAGGAAAGTGACATCATAGGAATAGCAAATCCCGTCGTAAAATATTCATTTCAGCCAATCAAACCCGCGGAGATGCCTGAGGTAGTAAAAAAAGCGTTCTATATTGCAGAGACTGGAAGGCCAGGCGCGGTGCTAATCGACGTCCCAAAAGATGTACAACAAAACGAAGCAGACATGGTGTTTCCAGACGAAGTAAAGATTCGCGGATATCACCCCTGGACAGACCCTGACATGGTCGCAATAGAAAGGGCAATCAAGTTGTTGTTGTCGTCAAGCAAGCCGGTGATTCTTGCAGGCGGCGGAGTGATTATTTCTGCTGCGTTTGCTGAGCTCCAATCTCTTGCAGAGTTGCTGATGATTCCAGTAGTCACTACATTCAAAGGCAAGGGGGCATTTCCGGAAAACCACCCACTGTCTTTGGGTCCAATAGGTATGCATGGACACGCAGAAGCAAACAAGGTGATGACTGAAGCTGACTGCGTGTTGGCAATTGGAACTAGATTCTCTGACCGCTCGGTAGGCAGATTTGATGAATTTGAAAAGAATCTCAAAATAATCCACTTGGACGTAGATCCGGCGGAGATAGGAAAAAACCAGACTACTAGCGTGGCAATTGTGGGAGACGTCAAGGCTTCACTAAGGATATTTTTGAAATTATTGATGCAACAAGCACTCAAAAAATCCGAACACAATGTTTGGCTGCAGCATGTAAAGGAAGTAAAGGAATACTGGCGCCAAAACCTCAAGTTGCACCCAGGCGAGCTATCTGCCGCAAAAATCTTGCGCAAGCTACGGGAAGTATTGCCACATCACTCAATTGTGACCACCGAGGTGGGCCAACACCAAATGTGGGCCTCATTGTTCTTTGATGTGATTCACCCAGGCACTTTCTTTAGTTCTACAGGCCTTGGAACCATGGGTTGGGGATTTCCGGCCGCAATTGGAGCAAAGGCAGCCAGGCCAGACGTACCTGTGGTGGACATAGCAGGAGACGGTAGCTTCAATATGACTGAAAACTCGCTTGCCACATCTGTGTTAGACAATTTGCCAGTGATCGTATTTTTGGTAAACAACTACTCTCTTGGCATGGTGGCCCAATGGCAAAGGACATTTTATGACAGAAGAATGATAGGGGTTGATCAAAAGCAGTGTCCAGACTATGTCAAGCTCGCAGAATCATATGGGGCTCAAGGCATACGAGTAGGTAACTTGGAAGAATTGGGTAATGCAATAAAGGTGGGGCTCAAAAGTGATGTTGCCACAGTAATAGATATTCCAATCGACCCAGAAGAAGATGTGCTCCCGTTTGTCGCCCCCGGAACGTCTCTAAAAGACATGATATTGCCGTCGTGATCAAAATGGTGTGGGCTATCTTGTCATTACTTGTGGAAAACAAACCTGGCATCCTCTTTAAGGTTACGCACCTCTTCAGATCCAGAAACTTCAACATAGACTCCATTTCGGTAGGCGTCACTCAAAACCCAGAGTTTTCAAAAATGACTATAACAACCATAGGTGATGAGCGACAAATAGATCAAATTGTAAAGCAACTTGACAAAATGATTGACACAATAGAGGTAAAACGGCTAGATGACAAAAAATCCGTATATCGAGAATTGGTGCTATTTAGAGTCAAAATCTCAAAGGCGTCAGACAGCATGGAAATAAGCAACATCGCAAACTCGTTTGGAGCAAAGATCCACGACGCACGCAAGGACTCGATCATGCTGGAGCTTACTGCAACACCAGATCAAATCAACAACATGCAAGAACTACTCAAGCCGTATGAGATATTGGACATGGCAAGAACAGGCGTTGCTGCCTTGCAGAGGGGAGGAGATTGAGGGTCAGGATATTTGACACCACATTAAGGGACGGCGAGCAGACGCCCGGCGTGGCGTTATCCCCAGAAAAAAAGCTCGCAATAGCAAAAAGACTTGATGAGCTTGGTGTCGACGCAATTGAGGCAGGATTCCCAGTAATTTCAGAAGGCGAGCAACACGCAATCAAACTGATCACAAAGGCAAACCTGTCTGCTGAAATATGCGGCCTTGCCAGAACCAACAAAAAAGATATTGATGCAGCAATAGACTGTGGACTAAACTACATCCACACATTCATCGCTACGTCGGACATCCACTTGCAGTACAAGCTAAAAATGACAAGAGAGCAAGCTCTGGCAAAAGCAATCGAGGCAGTAGAGTACGGAAAGGCACACGGACTTCAAGTAGAATTCTCTGCAGAGGATGCGACAAGGACAGACAGGGAATTTCTCAAGCGCGTCTTTTCTGAGGTGGCAAAAGCAAAAGCGGACAGAATTGACATTCCAGACACGGTAGGATACTCGACACCGCAGTACATTGCCGAGATAACAAAAGACGCAATAGCTGCGACCGGGCTGCCAATCAGCGTGCACTGCCACAACGACTTTGGGTTAGCAGTGGCAAACGCCATATCTGGAATTCAGGCAGGCGCACAATGTGCACATGTTACCATAAACGGAATAGGCGAGCGGGCTGGGAATGCCTCTCTTGAAGAGTTCGTCATGGCGCTGCAGTGTCTACAATTTGGCCAAAAATGGGAGACTGGAATAAAGACAAAGCTGCTCTATGAGACATCGCGCTTTGTATCAAACTTGGTTGGAATCGCAGTACAGCCAAACAAGGCAATAGTCGGCGAAAATGCCTTCGGTCACGAATCGGGAATCCACACGCACGGAATCCTCAACAACCCATTGACCTACGAGCCAATTAGTCCGGAGCTTGTGGGGCGCACAAGGTGGCTGCAGGTGGGAAAACATGCAGGCATACACGGCGTATCTGCAATGCTCGAAGAATACGGCGTAAAGCCAACAGATGAACAACTAAGACAGATACTTGAAAAAGTGAAGGG
This sequence comes from Candidatus Nitrosotenuis sp., assembly GCA_038869975.1. Classification (GTDB taxonomy): domain Archaea; phylum Thermoproteota; class Nitrososphaeria; order Nitrososphaerales; family Nitrosopumilaceae; genus Nitrosotenuis. The sequence goes on along the minus strand of JAWCQC010000006.1, from coordinate 36,166 downwards.
AATAGGTGACCAGGGAAAGCAGGTCACGGATGTGGAACTGCTATCTATCGCAAACGAGATCCTAGGGGAACACGCAATCAAAAGAATTGTCCAGCTTAGCGGGTTTTCGGTATCTACTGGCATTGGTACAATGCCGTACGCATTTGTCAAACTAAACATAGATGGTATAGATTACATCGGGACAGACTATGGGGTAGGCCCTGTGGACGCCGCACTAAACGCAATACAGAAGATAACAGGTGAGATAGCAAAAGTACGCGTCAAAGAGTACAAGCTAGACTCTATCTCGGGTGGCTCAGATGCATTGTGCGAAGTGACAATCAAAGTGGAGGACGCGTACGGAAACATCTCGTCTGCTAAATCAATTGGCGAAGACATTGTCACAACCAGCGTGCAGGCAGTAATCGAAGGCATAAACAGAATCATGCTGAAAAAGACGTTGAAGCAAAAAAAGATTGGAAACTAGCTTTCCAGATAAAACATGTACAAGATCTCACTAATCACTGGCGACGGCATTGGGCCTGAGCTATCGGAATCTGTAATTTCGGTGCTTGATGTCATCCATGACCGGCTCGGAGTCAAGTTTGCAATCGAGAAACTACTTGCTGGTGACACTGCACTAGACAAATTCGGTAAAGCATTGCCGAACCAGACTTTGGACGCAATCAAAAGATCTGATGCGTGCATGAAGGCACCGGTCGGCGAGTCCGCCGCCGATGTCATCGTGGTTCTCAGAAGGATGCTTGATTTGTATGCCAACATAAGGCCTGCCAAGTCGTATCCTGGAATGAACGCTCTAAAGGATGGAATCGACATGGTGATAGTGCGCGAAAACACAGAAGACCTTTACACTGGGCAGGAATTCGACGTCGACGGGGCCGCAGTGGCATTCAGAATAATTTCGGAAAAAGCATCAGAAAAAATCGCCAAGTACGCGTTTGAGACCGCAAGGCAAAGAAATGGCAAAAAACGTGTCACATGCGTTCACAAATCAAACGTGATGAGAAAGACGGACGGCTTGTTTTCAAGAGTGTGCGCCCATGTCGCCAAATCCTATCCAGACATCTCATTTGACCAAATGTATGTGGATGCGTGCGCAATGAACCTGATCAGGCGACCAGAAAGCTTCGATGTCATAGTCACTACGAATCTGTTTGGTGATATTCTCTCTGATGAGTCATCTGAGGTCGTGGGAGGACTTGGTATGGCGCCAGCGGCAAACATTGGGGACAACTTTGCATTGTTTGAACCGGTGCATGGCGCAGCATTCGACATTGCCGGAAAAGGAATTGCAAACCCATCTTCATTTATTTTGTCTGCAAAGATGATGCTAGAGTGGCTTGGCAAGAAGAACAACGACGCAAAATCCATCGATGTTGCAAAAAGACTTGAGAATGCGGTGTACGGCGTAGTGAAAAAAGGAATCAAGACTCAAGACATAGGTGGGACAAAAACCACATCAGAATTTACAAAAGAGATAATCTCGCTTCTCTGAGCTAAACATCTGAGGCTGGAGGGTGCCTAGACCAAAAAAACAGCATCAGCCCAAGAGGTATCATGCATACAACCGCTGCTATCACAAAGACCACATAATATCCTTGGTGCAGCCCTGGGATCATCGGGCCTGGAAAGACGGCGTAAAACCACACAAAAGCAACGAAACCTAAAACTATCTTGTTTTTTTTGATGATTGCCTTTACTCCGAGCTTTTTTTTGTCGATGTAGCAACGCTTGCAACGGGTTCTGTCGTCTGTCATGCATGAAGTGCACACTTGTTTTTGGCAAAAATAGCATTTTCTGTCGCCGAATTTGGAATTGCAAAAATCGCAGGTGCCCAACTGTATGTTTTTGGCATTTTTCGAATTTATCTTTAGTGTTTTGACTATGAGTTTGCTTTGCCGGATATTCGGTCCGTCAGCTTCCAACCGTATTTTATGACGTATGGTGAGATGAATGTGGTTATGATTGTCATCACTCCGACCATTGGTAAAACAAATGAGCTTGTAACTCCGACATCGGAGCCTCCCTTAGCTGCGACCAATGCCAGCTCGCCGCCAGAAGACGAAAGCCCGATACCTGTCCTGAGTGCAGTTACCTTGCCGAGCTTTTGGGCTCTGGTGGCCGCCCACACGGTAAGAAACTTGGAAACAAACGACACGACTACCAAAATTATTGCAGGTATCACGAACAATGGGATTTGTTTGATATCCATGAGTGCGCCCACCGAAATGAAAAACAAGGCCGCAAACATGTCTCTTATGGGCGTGGCTATGACTTTGGTTGCGACTCTCATCTTTGAGCCTGCCACAAGGACGCCGGCAAAAAATGCTCCAGTTGCGACCGAAATGTCGAGTTTGAACGCAATAAACGCAAGACCGAATGCGACTCCAAGCGTAGCTATGATCAGTAATTCATTATGATTTGTCTTGCCAACAATGTCTACACATCTTGGAATTATTTTGGAACCAAGTACAATCGCTCCCACTATGAATGCAATTACCATTCCTATCGATACTGCAATGTCGTTTAGAGAAAGACCGCCACTGGCAGCCACAGATTGCAGAACTGCTAGTAGTGATACTATGATGATGTCTTCGATTACCGCGATGCTGATGATCAAATACGTAGCTTCGTCTTTTACCAATCCCAATTCCTCAAGAACCCTCATGATGATGACAGTACTTGTTACAGAAACTGCCAGAGCAATGAACAAGCTATCAAAAAACGCGAATCCTAAAGCCTGTGTTACAGCATAGCCTGCTAGGAATGTGCCAGATGCTTCTGCCGTTGCTATTACCGATGCCTTCCTGCCAATGTTCCTGAGTTTCTCTATGGGGAACTCCATTCCAATCACAAACAATAGCAGAATGATCCCAATTTCAGCAAAAACATGTAGGATGTCTACGTGCACAATGAGGCTAAATGGAGGTGTATGTGGGCCTATGATCATTCCGGCAATGATGTAGGCCATGATCATTGGCTGCTTTAGCTTGTATGATATCAAAGCCATTATTGACGCAATTATCATGATGACGGCAAAATCCTGTATGATGAGTTCTGATTCTGAAGGTGTGGAATAGATTTTACTCAAAATCGGTTTTGCGATTTGCTCTACTATTTGCGTCTCCACCAAACTCAATGAGATCTTATCGTAGATAAATCATACCAAGCTGGCTTTCAACAACGCGACACGAGTTTACGGTCGGAGTCTTTCAGGATCACGGGGGTACAAAACAACTTCACGCACGTTGTCTATTCCAACTATAACTGTCAAGAGTCTCTCAAGACCCATGCCCCAACCTGAGTGGGGAGGCATCCCCCAATCAAACGACCTTAGATGATCCTCAAAGTTTGCGGGGTCGAGTCCTTGTTCGGCCAGCCGTGATCTCAGCTTTGCCGGGTCGTGCAGTCTTCTTCCTCCAGACGAGAGCTCCAAATATCCGTACTGCAGGTCAAACGACCTTGAAAGCCTTGGGTCATCGTCTTTTTCATGTATGTAAAACGGCTTGAGGCTTATAGGCCAGTCAGTCAAAAAGAAAAACCCGCTGTGGTCTTGTCCCAGTATCTTGAGGTGTGAATCAAGCAAATCATCACCAATTGCAAGCTTTACTCCTGCCCTTGAAATCTCCTCCAGTGCCTGCAAGTATGTTATTCTCTCAAACGGCTTCTTTGGGATCTCGAGTTTTCTTTCAAGCACTGCGAGCTCACTTGCGCAGTTTTGTGCAACATCGATAAACACAGAAACAACCAGATCCTCTAAAACATCCATTACGTCTGTATAGTCCATAAACGAGGCTTCTATGTCCACACTGGTGAACTCGGTAAGGTGTCTTCCAGTGTGTGATTTTTCGGCGCGATAAAAAGATGCAATCTCAAAGACCCGCTCGAGGCCTATTGTGAGTTGTTCTTTGTAAAGCTGTGGCGACTGTGCCAGATATGCCTTTTTCCCAAAATACTCCAAAGAAAACAAGTTTGCGCCACCTTCACTTGCACTACCGATTATTTTCGGCGTAGTCACCTCGATGAATCTTTTTTGTGACAACGTCTTTCTTAATGATGCCAAGACATGGTGTCTGATCTTAAAGATGGCAGCGACCCGCTGATTTCTTAAATCTAGCGCCCTTGCGTTGAGTCTGTTGTCTATGTTGCTTTCTAATCTGCCTATTGGATCTATTGGCAAGGGGTGAACGGCCCTTGTCAATACATCTATGGCGACTGCCTTGATCTCGAACTTGAAATCGCGAGCCTTTGTCTCTTGAATGATTCCTTTTACCATAACTATGGTCTGCCTTGTGAGGTCTTCTGGGATTGCCTTTTCGTCTTTGACTATGACTTGGGCCAGTCCTGTCACGTCTCGAACCGTAAGGAACGTCAGCTTTCCAAGCTTTCTGAGATCCTCGATCCAACCACCAATGACGACAGGTTGGCCCTGCATCTGAATCGAGATCTCGTCTATGTTGTGCGTTCGTTTAAAATTCATTTTCCTTTGCCTTCCTCGAACTCTATTATGATGTCGAGCTGGCGTAGCTCTTTTACAATGTTTGCTACCTTGTCTATATCTATTGGGAACTTGGAGGTCCATTTGCCAGATACGACCACCTTTGTTCTCTGAATGCCGCCTGGAACCCATACTACATTTATTGACAAAATCTTGGTCGGGAAAAACAAGTCCTCTATGAATTTTCTGTCGTTTGCCTCCGACTCGACAAGCCATATCTTGCCTGAAAACTCGCTTTGCAGGGTTCTGTAGAGCGTCCTACTCTGCCGGATTGTCTGTATGTCGGATTTTGCTAAATAAAGCACATAATCTCCTGCCACCTGCCTGCATGCAAAAAGAGAGAATTTGTCAATGTCCGGAATCGTCTTTGCCAGCTTGGCTATCTTTATTGCGGCCTCTACGTCCGCGTTTGACAGCTGACCGGCCTCCAGTTTTTCCTCACATTTTGGGCACAGGACAGCATTTTTGGCATCAAAATTACAAATTGGAACTTGCAATCAATCGAATTCAAAATAAATGAAAGTTAAATGTATCTTTTTTAGAGTGGTATGGGGGTCTGATCGAATGGTTAGTTTTCTGACAGTGGAGGGACTAAGTGCGCAATATGATACAAGTGCGGGCCCAATTCGCGCAGTCCAAAATGTCAGCTTTTCAATAGAAAAGGGCGAGTCGGTAGGGATCGTAGGAGAGAGTGCCTGCGGAAAAAGCACGCTAGGACTCTCATTGATGAGAACCCTGGTGGGCGGCAAGATAACTTCGGGAAAAGTAATGCTTGAGGGAACATCTCTACTCGATCTTTCTGAAGATGAATTTGATAGATCGTACCGTTGGAAGAAAATCTCGATGGTGTTCCAAGGCGCAATGAACTCACTGGATCCGGTTTATACAATATCGCAGCAATTCTCAGACATTCTCAAGCAGCACGGACGCAGGGATGACACAAAGCTGATCCTCTCTGCCCTAGAGTCAGTCCGTCTCTCTAAAGATGTTTTAAAAAAATACCCGCACGAGCTAAGTGGCGGCATGAAGCAACGAGTCGTAATTGCAATGGCACTACTGCTTCGCCCAAATCTGGTGATTGCGGATGAACCTACTACTGCCCTTGATGTCCTTGTTCAGTCCCAAATCGTAACTCTGTTCAAAAATCTAAAAAAGCAGGGGGTAATGTTCATGCTGATCTCACACGACCTTGCGACGATATCTGAGCTCTGCGAAAAAATTGGAATCATGTACGGGGGCAAAATGGTGGAGTTTGGAAGTTCAAAAGAGATCCTTGGGAATCCAAAACATCCATACACTCAAGCTTTAATCCAATCTGTGCCAAAGTTACACGGCACACAAAAACCAAAATACATACCAGGAAGTCCGCCGAGCCTTCTGAACCCAAAACCAGAATGCAGATTCATTGACAGATGTCCGATGGCAATGGAAAAATGCAAAAAAGAGCCGCCATCAATAAAGACTGACTCTGGTTATGTGTTGTGCTGGCTTTATGAGTAGCTACGAACAATGGGTAGACAAGAGTCTATAATTCGAAGGACTTCTGAGCGAACCACCTTTTTGTCAATTGAGACCCACACGCGGTTCCTTTTTATGGTAAATGAGATGGTCTGCACCTTCTTTCTTTCCTCCCAGACAAACTCGACTCCGCCGAGTCTTCGATCGAACTCGCTCTCCATCTTTTTCTTTATTGCTATGTGAGAAAACTGACTTTTGGTGCTCTTCTCGTCCAAAAGAGGTCGCAAGCCGGCACGCCTTTGGTACGCAAGCAGCTTACCGTTGCCGCCAATTATTCCGACAAATCTGATGTATGGGCTTATTGCTGCAATCTTTGCACAAATATCGTGCAGCTCTTTTTTCATCATGAGTCTCCCTTTCAAACATCGTATTTTAATATTCACAGCATGAGCATGACAATTTAATAATATAGATCGTGGCTCACTCTCTGTGGATTTTGCAGCAATCTTCCCATTTGCTGATGAGATAGGTTACCTCGGTCTTGCGCTAGTTAGCTTCTTTGGCTCGCTTGTGCCGTTCGTACCGTTACCATCATTCATCTTACTTGCCACCATGTCTGCTGGCAACCAGTTCAACATCCACTATCTGGCATTGATTGCGGCAATAACGTCGACGGTAGCAAAACAGATAATATTCTTAATAAGTTATGGTGGGCGCAAAATAATAACCGAAAAAACAAGGACTCGCATGAGGCCTTTTGAAAAATTGGTGAAAAGATATGGGGCTGCTGCGGCATTTGTGGCAGCTGCAACGCCAATCCCAGACGACCTGATCTATGTGCCACTTGGGCTTGCAAAGTATAATCCGACGAGGTTCTTCATATCTACATTTTTGGGGAAGCTTGTTCTGTCTTATGTGGTTGTCTTACTATCTCATTTTTTTGGCGAAACGTATGTGGTGCCGCTCTTAGAGGAAATAAAAGACCCGACCGCAGTGTATGTTGGATTTGGCATATTCGTTGCAATTATGATAGCATCTATAGTGATGCTTTTGAGGCTCAATTGGGAGAAAATTCTTGGACGTGTGGCTCCTTGGACGCTGCAAAAAGATGATGATCAAAACTAGACACTTTAAAGTTCCACAGCCTGTCTGTGGCATTTCTTATTCCGACTCGCGGCCCAGCTATTATCTTTCCAACTTTGATGCCGTCCGTTATGTATAATGAATTCGAATTAATCAAATCCTCACCATACTGTTTTTTTGTTATCTGCATTGCCATGGTTAGCTTGGCAGGCCCATTTGTGAGATTTGCAACGTCATTGGTTCCTCTGTTTTTAATCATGATGTCTATGCCTTGTTGTGGTTTGAGCGCACGAATTAAAACTGCACCAGCTTTGTAGTTCTTGCTTTTCGCTACCACATTCATACAGTAATGCATCCCATAAGTGAAATACACGTATGCAAAACCCACGTCCCCAAACATGGCCTTGTTTCTGTCAGTCATGCCGCCGAATGCATGGCTTGCTGGGTCGTCTTTGTGCCTGTATGCCTCAGTCTCAGTTATTACCCCAGAAACAACATGTCTACCGATTTTGCGAACCAGTATTTTCCCCAACAACTGGCGGGCAACCTTGACCGTATCTTGTGCGTAAAACCCTCTATCTAATCTGGAGTCACGCATCACGCATCTGCTAATTTTTTTAGAGTTTGTATGTCTTGCTCCATGAGTGAGTAGAGTCGTTGGTTGTATATTGTGGCTGCAGGGTGAAAGGTAAGAAAGTACAGTCTGCCGTCTTTGCTGATCATCTTCCCGTGGTTCTTAGTGATGTCACCCTGTCCTAAAATGGAGTTGCTTGCAGTGTTTCCTAAAATGCAAATTATCTTGGGGTTAATGGCTTTGATTTCAGCTTCAAGGTATTTACTGCAGGCGGCGCGTTCGTCAGAAGTGGGCACGCGATTGTTCGGCGGCCTGCATTTTACGACGTTTGTAATGTAGACAGAATCTCGTAAAATGCCGTTTTTTTCCAGCATGGAGTCAAGCTTCTTTCCAGCTTGGCCAACAAATGGTTTGCCCTTCAAGTCCTCGGTTCGTCCAGGCGCTTCACCAATAAACATTATCCGGGCGTTAGAGCCACCGACACCTGGAACCGCATTTGTTCTGGTCTTGCACAACTTGCAATCAGTGCAGACTGTCACACGTTTCCGTATGGACTGCAAATCGTTCATTTTATGTGCTCTTTATTGTGGCGACCCCACGTATCGATGGGCCTCCGTTCCCCATCCTCATTATTTGCATCGGATCGCCTTTTCCACAGTTTGTAATAGGCCTTACCGTAAAGTCATTACCGCACGCATCAATCGAGTTGAAAAATTCAGGCGCCGTGCCGACTATGATGACATCACGCAACAAATCACCAATTTCGCCATTTTCTATTTTGTTTGCATACTGGCAAGATATGCTCCAGTTGTACCTCTTCATGTCTATTGACGGCACCTTCATGTTTGAAACAAGATATCCATGTTTTACATCTTTTATCATTTCTTGCGGATCCCAGTCACCTCCATCTATGCAGGTGCAGGCCATTCTGATCAGCGGCATGAATGAATACGAAGTTGCCCTCATACTGGAGTTTGGTTCTGCATCAAAAATGCTCGCAGTCTCACGGCTGTGCATGTGGTTTGTCAGAACGCCGTCCTTTACTAGCACCTTTCTTTGCGCCTTTGTACCTTCGTCATCATACTCGTACCATCCAAGGCTTCCTTCAATTGTGGGATCGTCTATTACATTGAGTGCGTCTGAGCCAATTTTTTGGCCAATCTTGCCGGCCCACCATGCACCACCGGCCCACGCCATCTCCTTTCCAAGAACTCTGTCTGCCTCAGATGGGTGCCCTAGAATCTCATGCGTCAACAACGCGACAAAATCTGGATTCATGACAAGTACAGCTCTTTCCTCTTTTGCTGGCCTGGCATCTAGCAGCTTTACTGCTTTGTCAGATGTCTCTTTTGAGGCTGCAAATACGTCTGTGTCATCAAGTATTTTCTCCAAGCCGCCCCTTCCGCCCTCGGTTGTATTTATTGATTGAGTCAAACCACCGCGCCGCGCCGTCGCAACAAGGTCCATTGTGACGTCAGAATAAATCTGATGAATTTTAGACCCTTCATTATTTACAAAATATTTTGAGTTAGAGACATAGGTGGCAATGACGGTGCTTTTTGTGATTTCATTGTTGCTTTTTATTATCTTGTCGCATTCCAGTGCAATCTTGCTTAACTCGTCTATGCAGACCTGTTTTTTTACTTTGTAGGTGATCTCTTTTTGGCTGATCTGTGTGTCTGCCAATTTCACCTTGGTTTTCTTTGTTGAAGCACAGCGTTTTGCAGCTTTTATTGCTTCAATCACTCCCTGATTGATTTTTGCCTGATCTGATGTGGAAAAAAAGCCCCATGCGCCTTCACAGAGAACCCTGATGCCGATGCCGGCCTCATTTCTGCTTGCAGCGTGCTCAATTTGACCGTTCTCAACCACCACATAATATCTTTTGACAACTTCGGACCTTGCGTCGCAGTATGTGCATCCTAGCTCTTGTGCAAGCTTGACTGCTTTCTCGGTGACATCATGCACACTCTGGAGAGTGGGCGTCGCATTATTAGTTTTAATGTCTAGTTGGGATTTTGGGGGTGTTATTTGCCAAGACCTGAGATCACAGGCATCGTGTAGTAAAACTCGTCTTCAAAGGCGTCGTCATTTTTCCCGTTTCTTCTCAGCGCTGCAAAATATTCAGTACATGTCGCATAAAACTCGGTGTTTCTTCCATCTGACATGACTGACTGTTTTGGTGTTTTGGTTATTTATGCCGATGTGAGAAAATTTCACATTTTTTGTGTGATTTGCTTTAGCTTGATGTGGCAGGTTCGATCTTTGGAAGCGAAAAAGTCACGGTGGTCCCAGCACCTGGTGTGCTCTTGAGGCCTATCTTGCCACCATGTGCCTCTACAATGCCTTTGCATATTGAGAGTCCTAGGCCGCTTCCTCCCTTTTCTCTTGTTAATGAAGCGTCAACCTGATAGAACTTTGTAAAGATCTTGGACTGCTTTTCATAGGGGATACCAACGCCGTTGTCGGCCACATGAATTCGAACCTCGTCTCGGTCGTTTTCCGACGTGATTGTGATCTTGCCGGTGTTCGGCTTTACTGCCTTTAAGCTGTTTTTAATTAGATTGGTCAGAACCTGGTTGATTCGTTCTGTGTCATGCGGGACAAGCAATCCTTTTTCCACGTTGTTTTCCACGGTGATTTTGTCTGCTTCTATTTGCGGCAGAAGTGTCTGAATTGATTTTGCCACCGTGTCGTGGATGTCTGCTGTAATCTTTTTCATTTTTAGCTTACCAAGCTCAAGTTTTTGCACATCCAACAGATCAGATATGAGCTGGAGCAGGGAGGCTGCGCTAGATTTTATTATTGAGATTCTTTCGCGCTGTTTTTCTGTGAGGTTGCCGAGGTGGCCACTCAGCAATATGTCTGCATATCCCTGAATCGGAACTAGGGGGGTCTTTAACTCGTGCGTGATCATTGCCAAAAACTCGTCCTTTGCGATGTCGGTCTTTTTTGCCTCTTCTTCTTTGAGCATGATGGTCTCAGTCATGGTGTTAAATGATGATGCAAGTTCACCTATCTCGTCTTGTGCAGTATAATCTATCTTCTCACCGTAGATGCCTTCTTTGACACGCGACAATGCCTTGGTGATCTTGTCTAGGGGCGTCAGCGACTTTCTGATAACAAAAAGCACAATCACGAAAATTACTATGTCTGCACCTATTATTGACTGGGTCACAATCTGACTCTCATTGCGTCTTTCCAGTCTGTTCTCATTCCACATGTCCAACAGGGAATCAATTGAATCGGTTAGCGACTGTCTTTGCGCATTAAGGTTGGAAAACGACTTGGTGAACCCCTCTGAGTAGAGGGATTTTGTCTCAAGGATCTTTACCCTGAGCTCTACGGCTTCCCACAGCATGTCAAGCTCATCCAATGCGTGTGAATTTTCACGAGGAATTGGTGCCAGTGTCTCAGATTTTATGTTTAAACCTGTCAAATCCATGTCGTCGATTGGCACACCTAACAGCTTCCTCAGGCCAGCGTCAAAAGTGAGGCGAGCCTTCCTTAGGTTTTCCTTTGTAGCATCTGTGTCTTGACCGATGGAGATCAAAAGCGCGTTTTGGCCAACGCTCTTTGCCGTCTGGTGTAGTTCAGCTGCAATCTCTTTATGTCTGTTGTAGTTCCTATCTAAAACCTCTAACTCCCTTACCAGTGAGTCAGTGGCAAGAGTCATCTCTGTATTTTTTTCCATGACGTAATTTAGGGCGTTGACCACCTCGTTATCGTAAATTGATGAAACTTGGATTCTGGACGCTTCCGCCTTGTATGAATCCCAAAACTTCTTTACTGTGTCGTATTCTGGTACTATCTCATCTGGTATGGGGGTGATCATCTGACCCCTGACGGTACCACCAGTCTTTAATGTCTCAAGAATGGTGTCAAACTCGTTAATTTCTTTTTCTAATGCCACACGATCACTCTCACTACCGCTTGCAATAGAGGTCGCAAGACCTGCAATGGTTTCCACCTTTGCCTTGAGGTCGCCTGCACGCAAAATAGAGTATGATTCCCCAACAGTCATCACCTGTGTATTATACAACACAAACAAGTTGAAGACAGCAACCGATATCAGAACTCCGATTAGCAGATACGTCTTGCTGATAATTTTCAACTTTAGTATCCGTAGATCTGATAGAGTATAAAAAGCTCGATCAAAATAATGTTAGTAATTGTCAGAGGAATTCTTACGTGTGGCAAGACAAGAGGTAAGTGAAGATATTTCGGCAATTGGAAATCTGCTCAACGAGTGTTCTGATGATTCCTCGGCACACAAAAAAGCTGTGGAGATAGAAAAACACATTCACAAAATAAAGGGCTTGGCACCAATGATGCACCAAGAACGAATTGGTCGCATCGCTGAAATGCTTGACAAATTACTCAAGGCAGCAATATCTGGAAAAACTGTTCCCGGCCTCTATCAGACAGCAAAAAAATCATGCGAATTCATGCAGTCTGAAATCAATGGGATGCAGACGGATTTTGAGCGCCTCGCCGCTGAAATGGAAAAAAATCACGCAAGCTTTCTTTGATAATAGAAATTTTGATAAGACATGTGGTATTGATGTGGGTATGGCGCGTGTCATGATTGCAGATGATTCTGATGCAATCAGGCTAGTCTTGCAAGACATTCTTTCTATTGGGGATCATCAAATCGTGGCCGAAGCTGTAAATGGCGAAGAAGCAGTGAAGAAATTTTCTGAAACCATGCCAGACGTGCTGCTCTTGGACCTAGCAATGCCAAAAAAAGACGGCTTGACGGTTCTAAAAGAGATAATCTCAAAACATCCTAGCGCCAAAGTCGTACTAATTACTGCAAGCGACAACCAAAACATAATAAACGAATGCCTCAAAGTAGGCGCTTCGTCTTTTATATCAAAACCGTTTGATTTTGACCATGTCTTAAAGACAATTAATGAGATTGTGGACAAATAATTATCTCGACCATGTGTATCCTGAGCTTGTCAAGAGTCTTGCATGCTCTAATGTGAACTTGTTGTTGCACTTCAGACACAAATAGTTTGTCAGAATCTCAGCAAAAATCTCGCCGCAATCATTACACCGGTAATAGTTTTCCTGCACTCTATAGTCAACACCAAATACTTTTATGGTCTCGTGACACTTTGGGCACTTGTCCTCAAGATATGAGGAAGCAGATGAGACATTACCGCATTTGTAGTGCTCAATTATTTTGTCTTGCTTGAAGTTTGTGCCTCTGCATTTTGGACAATGAAATGTCTGCGTGACACGCACAGAGCTGCATCGTGGGCAGCCGACCTCCTTTATGTCGTTTATTTGTATGACTTTCTTGTCTGACATGAGGCGCTTGATGTAAGGTAGTATCTCTGATTCTTGTTTGTCAAGATATTGCGAAATCCTTAAAATGCTTATCTGAGTTGTGTTCGAGATTAATTTTTCTATTGTGTTGCTCACGTCGTCGTCCATGGGCTGAGATTCTTCAACCTTGAGCGTTTCAATTATTTCCTTGAGCCTTTCTAACCTAATGGGCTTTCCTAGGTATTGGTATGCCCCTTGGGCAATTACGTCTTTTATCGAGTCTTCAGTTTTATCGCGAGCTGTCTCTATGATGACCTTTACGTCAGGCCTTATGCTTAGCATTTGGGTCATGATTGAATAAGCAGTCATGTCAGGCAGATTGTAGTCCAAAAAAACCAAAGGAAGGTTGCCTGATGCTACAAGTGTTTTGAACGCCTCAATTCCGGTCTTGCCATTTTGGCAGTAGTGTATTTTCTTGAGGCCTAGCTTGCCAAGGAACTCTCTTAGAATAATGCCGACGGCGGGGCTGTCTTCTATTACCAACACATCTTTTTCCTCAATTCCAGCCAACAGACTTTTAACTTTTAATCTAGTATGAAAAGTTTAGTTTCTCATTAGTTATGATTAATAGCCCGACGACAAATTTGTAACTATGTCAAAAATAGTTGTGGACACAAGTGTGATAATTAGCGGATACCTGACAAAGCAAATCGAATCAAAAAGCCTCCAAAACGTCGAGATTATCATCCCCGTGGCAGTACTCGACGAACTACAGGCACAGGCCTCGCAAGGAAAAGAACAAGGCTTTGTTGGATTGGACGAAATTAAAAAAATAAACAAGCTCTGCCAAGAGAACAACGTAACGCTGCAATTTGTAGGGCAAAGGCCAAGCATTGAAGACATACGACTTGCAAAACACGGCAGAATTGATGCCATAATCAAAGATGTGGCAAAACAAAACAACGCCACTCTGTATACTGCAGACTACGTACAAGGGCTTGCCGCAGAAGCAGAAGGGGTATCTGTGAACTATCAAAGATCAGAAAAACCTCCTACGACACTGGAGTTTCTTAGATTCTTTGATCACATCACAATGAGTGTGCACCTCAAAGAAGGCAACATGCCATTTGCAAAAAAAGGAAAACCTGGATCATTCCAATTGGTCAAGCTGGAAGACAAGGTACTGACTGGAGACTATCTTGAAATGATGACAGCTGAAATCCTTGAGGCATCCAAGCTCTCAAATGCTGGAACTATAGAAATCTCAAAGCCTGGGGCCCTCGTCGTACAATATCAGGATTACAGGATTGCCATAACAAGGCCACCGTTTTCCGAGGCACACGAAATAACTATCGTGCACCCAATCACAAAAATGACACTTGAACAGTATGGTCTTTCGACCAAACTCATGGGCAGACTCGCCGGCCAAGCTGAAGGAATAATAATCTCCGGACCTCCCGGCTCCGGCAAAAGCACTCTTGCATCAAGCATTGCAAATTTCTACTCATCAAAAGGAAAGATCGTAAAAACATTCGAATCGCCAAGAGATCTACAGGTGGACAACGAAGTAACACAGTACACCAAACTTGATGGCAGCTTCGAAAACTCCGCAGACATTTTGTTGCTTGTTAGGCCGGACTACACAATATTTGACGAAGTGCGCCAGCGCGAAGATTTTAGTGTATTTGCTGACCTCAGACTTGCCGGCGTCGGCATGGTGGGGGTAGTACACGCAAACATGCCCATTGATGCAATACAAAGGTTCATCGGCAAAATAGAGCTTGGGATGATTCCAAGCGTTATAGATACAGTTGTGTTCGTAAAGGATGGCGCAATCTCTAAGATCTACGACCTTGAGCTCAAAGTGAAGGTGCCTTCTGGCATGGTGGAACAAGACCTGGCACGTCCGGTAATTGAAATTCGAGACTTTGAGACGGCAGAGCTAGAGTACGAAATCTACACATTTGGTGAAGAAAACGTAATTGTGCCGGTTGCCGCTTCAGAGCAGACAAAATCTGGAATACACCGACTCGCTTCAGAAAAAATCAAAGAGACAATTCGCAGATTTGATCCAAATCCGCAAATAGAAATCCTGTCTGAAAACAGCATCAAAATCAAAGTCAGAAAGGAATCTGTTCCGTCCCTCATAGGGAAGGGCGGTGCTACAATAAGCGACCTCGAAAAGATCTTACACGTACACATCGACGTTGAAGCGAAAGAATCAGACGACGATAACCCAACTAGCTATCAACGCGGCATCCAATTCGACTTTTCAGAGTCAAAGAACTCGCTTTTGTTTGCGGTCAACAAAAGATACAGTGGCGCATTGGCAGAAATACATGTCAAGGGACAATACGTCACAAGCACCAGAGTTGCAAGACACGGAAAGATCAAAATCTCAAAGCGTTCAGATGCAGGCAAACTACTGATGCGGTCGGCTTTCTCAAAAAGTGACATCGAAATATTCGTTAAAGACTCTTAAAACCCTCAAGAAACTTTTGGTTCGATTTGAGGTAAGTCAGGAACTTTCTTAGCTGTTTTATTGTGCGTGGGTTGAGGTGGTGTTCAATGCCTTCCACATCTTGATTTGCAGTTTCGTGTTCTATTCCCAATATCTCGAAAAACTCTAACAATATGCTGTGCTTTTGTCGTATTGCATCTGCTAGGTTTGCCCCCTTGGAAGTCAAGTTGATGCCCTTGTATTTTTCATATTTAAGATAGCCGTTCTCGTCTAACCTCTGCAACATCTTTGTCACACTTGGGGCGCTCACGTTCATGTATCTTGATACGTCCAGCGTTGTCGCATAACCTTTCAGCTCAACCAGCTCGGCAATCACCTCTAGATAATCCTCGATTCGTGCCATCTGTGGTTTTGCGGATTTGTGGGCAGCCTTTATGGACTCTAATCTGATTTCGCCCTTTCTCTTCAAACTAACTTGTTAAAACACACGCGCCTTATATTCTAGTTCGTTATGTTATTTGATCTTGACTTGAAAGTATTAGTTGATTGTGTGCGCCTCTTAACTATTTTTACTTCAAGGTCTCTTGAACATGGATGCAATGTTTAGGCGTATCGAACAGATAAAACAAATCTCTGCCTCAATAAAGAGACGACACGCGGTCTACTCTGATATTGCCAAACTCGACGACACAAAAACAACAACCTCCATGAAGGCACTAAGAAAGGCGCCAGATCCAGGCGGTAAAATCCAAAAGATAGGGTTCATCATATTCTGGATCCCAGAACCGACAGGCATAACAAACGCCATAGGGGCTCCAATGATTCTTGCAGGAAGATTTCTCGAAAAAAAATACAATGGCGCTACAATCAAAGACATCGGCAAAGCCACCAAGGACAACCAGCAGATATTCTCGCACTTTAAAGACACCATACTGTGATGATGCGTTGGTTTTTAACGGCCAACATAACTGCTAATTTTTGTGGCAACAAGAGCTCAAGTCTTAATTCCGATTGCGATAGCGGCCACAATAATCGGCGTGGTTGGAATGCTGTCGATTCCAAAAGACGTCAAGCTTGAACAAGCCGAGTTTCCAATGGGCGTGATCAAAATAGATGGCGTAACACTTCAGGTTCAGATTGCTGACACGAAACCGCTTCAGACAAGAGGTCTCATGTTCCAGGAAAAACTACCATATGACCAAGGGATGTTGTTCGTTTTTGAAGACGAAGGAGTCCGCTCTATGTGGATGCTAAATATGCAGTTTGCTCTTGATGTGATATGGCTTGATGCTGCAGGCAAAGTAGTCCACATTGAAAAAGACGCACAACCATGTAAATCTGCGTTAGAGACAATGGCATGCACATTTACAAACGGCAACGGTAAGCCAGCTAAATACGTTCTTGAAGTCACATCGGGCTTTGTGGATAAATTCAACATAACGGAGAACTCTAAAATGGAAATCATCTCTATTTGATTACGCAGAACCGCTTCAAGAAAGGCTTATCTGTAGTAACAAGAAATCAACGGAAATGATTGACAAAAAAGTCCTCTATGGTGCAGCAGGTGCGACTGTTGCAATCATCATGATTGTTTTGTTTTTGACTACTGGGCAAACCCAGCACACTCAATACCTTGAATACAATTCTCTCCTCAAAGAAAAACTGGCAGACAAGCAGATCTCGATGTCTTCTCCAATAAGGTTACAAAAACAAGAAGACATTGAAAAATATTGTGCATTCTTCACAAGCCAAGATCTGCAAAAACTCGCAGAATACTGCACGTCAACCGAAATAAAAGACAATTCGGGAAGATTTCTTGGCAATATCCACATGGTCGGTTCACCATATGAGCCAAAAGTCATTCTGACCCTCATCCAGACCGACCCACAGATGACACAAATCGAATCAGTCAAGACGATTTTCGAAACTGTGATCAAAAACATAGTGTGCGACTGCTGGGAGGAAGTCAAGCCTGACGGCATGCATAGTGTCTCACAATGGGTTGAAGGGTTGCGACAATTCCACCAAGGTGATACGCAACCTCACAGCAAATCAAAGCGTCTTGTGCTAGAGTCGAAGGCCGTCCAGATGGAACTCACTACAAACAAAGACGGCTATCTGTGGCAACTCTTTATATACAAATAGTCTGTCTGTTTTGAACAAACAGCCTGTTATTATCCCAAATCGCATCACACTTGTTGGCTCTTGGGGGAATCATTCTCGTCATTGGATTTTGAAGAAAGTGTTCCAAAAGAGATTCTTGAAAAAATACGAGCGTTAGAGCTACAAAACAGACAACTACTCGAACAAAACAATGACAAGCAGAGAACGCTCATAATGCTTGAGAGAAAGCTGACCAAGTTCAACGAGATAAAAGAACAAAGAGACTGGCTCCTCGACGAGATGACAAAAAAGATAAGCGAGCTGAGCCGTTTCCAGTCGGATCTCTTCAAGGCGGAGCGCCTCTCTGCCATAGGCGAGATGGCCGCACGACTAGCCCACGACATACGCAACCCTCTTGCCATAATCAAAAACACCGTTGAAATTGTGAAGCTAAAGCACTCAGCAAATACTCCTGCCGAACTAATGACTTTGTTTGCATCTATTGATAATGCTACATCGAGGATCGTCTTTCAGCTGGACGAAGTGTTGAACTTTGTACGTGGCTCGCCATTGAGGTGTGACCTCCATTCGCTTTACGAAATAATGGAATCAGCAATATCCAAAATTGTCATACCTGATCAAATATCCATCCACAAACCTGCACGCGACATTTACGTTTTCTGTGACATGGAAAAAATTTCGGCAGTCTTTGCCAATCTGATAATGAATGCGATTCAGGCAATGGAAAACAACGGCGACATCATCATCAGATTTGACGAGTCCGAAGACGCAGTAACCTTTAGCATTCAAGATTCAGGCCCTGGAATACCTCCAAACCTTGTGGAGAAAATATTTGAGCCGTTGTTTACAACCAAGTCGCGTGGAACAGGGCTCGGACTGCCAGCAGTCAAGACAATCGTGCAGCAACATCAGGGCACCATAACTGTGCGCAACAACCCAACAGTCTTTTCTGTGTCGCTGCCAAAAAATTTGACCACCTAGAATAAGGCAAGATTCAATACCTATCTGTCTGGTATCTTAAAGATGTTCGAAAACCTATGGATGATCCCACTGGGATTTGTGGCTGGAATTGTAGGCTCTATAATCGGGCTTGGAGGCGGAATAATCGTAGTTCCAACCCTGACCTTCCTTGGCGTTCCGCCGGCTCTTGCATCCAGCAGCAGCCTTTTTGCAGCATTTAGCAATTCTGTCGCGTCAAGCGCATCTTACGCAAAACAACGACGAATAGACTACAAAACCGGCCTCAGGCTCGGATTGATGTCGATCCCAGGTACGATTCTTGGTGCATTTCTCACAGCCGAAGTCACGCCGTCCGCCTTCAAGATCTTATTTGGGGCAGTGCTGGTAGCATCGTGCCTGTATCTGTTCTTGAGACGAAATCTGAACCAAAAACAAACAGGTGTGGCAAAGCAGACAATAACACTGTCTGCCGTAATTAGCTTCTTTGCAGGAATACTGTCTAGCTTCTTTGGAATCGGCGGCGGAATAATTTTCGTGCCCCTCATGATAATAGGCCTTGGGCTGCTAGTGAAGAACGCAACGGCAACATCGCAACTAATACTGTTATTCTCATCGGCCTCCGGACTCATCACTCATGCGTTTTTGGGACACACTGATTACGCATATGCGCTTTTCCTCTCATCAGGCGCCTTCTTTGGCGGCTTGGTTGGGGCCAGACTGTCAGTAGAGATAAAAGAAAACAGCATTCGAATCATGATCGGCGCAGCAATGATTGGAACTGCAATCAAGCTGTTCTTGGATGGAATATGGCCGGCAAACGCCGGTTAAGGATATAATCTGGCGCAGCATCTACAATGCATGGCAAAATTTGACGGAATCAGGATGCAGGAACTGATCAAAGTTGAAGACCCGGACAAAGACGGCGGAATAACTCTTGTCTTCCAAGATAACCGCTACTTGCACATAAGAGTCAAAGACGGCAAACTGGAGACAATCTCGGTGCCGGAATAGCTACCTCGGCGGCTCTTTTTTTATCCTGTACAGGTTGCGTTTTGCAACCACGACTATGTCTCCGTTTTCTTTCTTTCCTTCAAAATCAACTGAAATCATGCCGAATTCATCATCGAGATCTTTTTTGTCAGATATGGTGAATTTTATTTTGAGAATCTCGTCTACGTGGAGTGGCTTGAGAAACCTGGTGTGCCGATTCTCCCAATTTGGATCTCCATCCATCCCGTACAGGAGGATCACGTTGCCGTAAATTTGGCTCAGCCTTGTAAATTCGCCTTCCATTCTTGCAATTATTGCACGACCTGACACTATATTGTTGTATTCCTCATCGTCAAAGATTGTGTTCTTTATCCTGGAAAATCCAAGGTACGACTCTATCTCTTTTTTAGAGAAGGTACAGGTAGAAAAAAACTCCTCTCCTACTTTGAGGTCTGCGAACCTTTTCATTTACTCTCTTGTCTCGTCCACGCAGAATGTGACTTCTGACGAGCTTCTTGATGCATCAGTGACAAAGTAGTTGAGTGCACTCGCGATCTTGTTGTTGTCAGGCTCCTTTCCATCTATGCTACCTGGGAGAACTAGAAATGACCTTATTTTTGATTTTAATACGTCGCTGAGCTCTTGATTCACCGTAGTCGTAAATGGCCTAAGTGCTCCTCTGAACACCTCTACTCGAGCCCTGTCCGCCCCAGATATCTTGGCACCGCTTGGCAAATCGGGTCCTATTACCACTGCAGTGCCTGCAGCGTTTTTGTACAATCGAGGATCTTTTCTTCCTCCTGGAACGAAGATCTCAAATGCTGTCTGGAGCACGGTCGCAGGCGTGTTTATGAATTTGTCAACCAAGATGTCCCATTCTTTTCTTGACAGCTCTGTGATCTTAAAGTTGGCCGGAACCTTGCCTGTGATGTATACTATGGTGGACAGCCTGCCTCGTGTCTTTGCCGCAGTAAGCCACCTCTGAACCTCCTGCGGGTTTGTCAAATCTACCACATGTGAGTGGAACTTCGAACTCAGTGAGTCTTGGTGCTGCTTTGACATATTTTGTGAGACGAGGCATACTGCTTTGCCGCCGTTTTTCTCTATGTGCTGCGCAAGAAACTCAGCTCTGCTGACATCAGAGTCGTCTGTGGCATCAACTGCAAAAACGACTACCTCGGATGAAAAATTAGGAGAGGTGACCGGGGTTGCACTGGCGACATGGGGCTTTACTGGGTAAAACACCCTGTCTCCAGGAATCACTTTTCCGTTAAGAATCCTTGCAATGTCGTCGTCAGCCAGTGTGAGCACAGTCTGCGCCACTTGAAGCTGGGATAGGAACTGTCTGTCCGCAATCATAAATGATGTGTTTTTTTGTACTTTTTCTGCTATCTCCTGTATCTTTGCTAACAATCTTCTTAACGTCTCGGAAATCTTTTGCACATCTCCACCTTTCATCTTTACGACGTTTTGTGCAGCCTTGCTTATGCCGTCGTTTACAGCTTGCTCGTTTTCTCCAAGCAGGCCAACTATGTCTTTGTTTGCCACTTCTACTTCGGCAGGGCTTAGATCCTCAAAACCGCTTACCCTCAAAAATTCTGCAGCAGCTTTGGGATATACTGTCTTGTAAATCCTGTCAGAGTGAACCGGTCCTGGGTTTGTCGCAATGGATATGATTCCTTTCTCAGTTAGCTCCCAAGACATTGCCTCAGCGAGTCTGTTCTTTGCGCCTTGTGCAGCAGTATATGGAGTCCTGAATCTGTATGGCCGCTGCTCGTATGGTCTCTCTTCTGTGAAAAATGTCGAAATCGTAACTATCTTTGCACCAGGCTTCATGACTTTCAGTGCTTGAACCGATGTCCAAAATGTGCCTGTCAGGTGAATTCCAACAGCGCTCTTGAATTCATCAAGAGGCGCATTCGCAAAACACGTAACTGGTCCAGAGACACCAGCGTTATTGACGACAACATCTACACTGACATTCGATTTCTTTAATTCATCAAACATTTCTGAGACGCCTGCTTCGTCGCTCACATCCACCCCAGCAAACAACCATACTCTGCCGTTACTTTTCACTCTGGCGATGATCTCTTCGAGGATCTTTTTTGTTTCCTCCAGGGGCTCCTTTCTTCGTCCCAAAATGATTATGCTTGCACCGTTCTCTGCGAATAACTTGGCAACGGTCTGTCCAATGCCCGTACCGCTACCTGTGACCAGAACAACTTTGTTTTGAAATTTTAACATAGAATTGCCATTCGATTTGTATTATTTAATCGGATCACTTGCAGTGTCAAAACTTTATTTGTGGGTGTCAAACCACCAAAAAACATGCATGATTCCGAGTCCGACACTTTTGTCTATGAGACATGGCCACAAAAGGTCTCACACATGCTCAAAGACATAGGTGTGGATGCCACACCAAAAGAGATCGGCACGGATCCTGTGGAACGATCCAAGGACTACTACGGCAGAAACTTTTCCCAGACTCCAAGGATGGTAACAAATAGAGGCTGCGTCGAGCTGCATAATTCCAACATAGACTTAATCCAGATCATTCAAAAAGGGTAGAAAAAGATGCAAGACGCTACAATATCTCACTGGGGTGCCCAAGACAGATTCCAGGCACACTATATCGTCAAACTTGATGCGGTGCACCCCTCAAAATACGTCGCAAAAACTGTGCTCCAAACAGAAGGTCATTTTGGAGCAAAAAAAATCAAGTCAGTCAGATGGATTGGAGGCATTCTTGCAGAAGAGCTAAACAAAGACACAGAATTAAACGAGCTTATTGCAAAACAATCGATCAATGACGCTACGATCTTTGTAGACCCATCAGTAAAGGAAATAAGAATTTACAGCAAGTGGAAAAACGCCCACGACTTTAAGATAACAAAAGACATGTATGCAATCTACAACAAGATTGCAGAACATGTAAAAAGAATCTAGGCCCTCCACCAATCAAGCGCCAAGTAATTCACTTTGTCTCCGTGCGGTATTGCCAAAATAAAATTTTTCTTGACGCTGGTGGCAAGTCTGCCGGCGAGCACCACACCTGTGGATGAGATGGTGTCTGTTTTGTTGTACACCTGAACCAGGTATGGTGCATGGTCAATACCAGGCCCCCTTTGGTACACCGCAAAATCACATCCAAACTTTATTCCTGGATTCACAATGTATTTTTTGTCTCTAAAGTCCTTGTACACCTGATATTTTTTGTCAAAGTTGTGGTATTCCTTTCTGCAAATCTCCAACAGCTGCTGCCTACTAATCTTCTTTTTTGCTTTGAAAATTGTCAGCTGTGATCTTTCTTGTAAGTATACTCCCTCAATCAAATCCAAAATTAGGGGAACATCGATCTCTTCTGGTTTTGGCTTGGCTATGCCGATTGGCTTGCCGTAGTACGATTCCGAAAATATGGCTTTTGCGTCTTCGGCACTCCATATCACAATTCTGTTTTCCACAATCTCTCCTAGCATTGTTTTGTAACTGTGTCGGCACTACAAATTATTTTGCATTTGCGGCTCAAAAATAATGAAAAATTGGGTTAGAGGCTTAATGCAAGAAGAATGAACGAGTCAGACACCTGCTGGCATTTGTCCGCCATCTCTTCAATCCCTTGTATTACGTCTTTTACGAGCATGAGTTCTTTTGTGTTGCTGATCTCGTCTAGTGCTTTGATTACAGCCATGCGGTACTTTATGTCTATTTCACGCTCTATTTTTTGGGTCTCTTGAGCAAGCTCGATTGCATTTGCGGTGTTTGTGTTTAGGCCCCTCACTATCTCATTTAGCTTGTAGACTTCGTCTACCAGCAATTCGATTAATGCGGAAATATCCTCATCGAGTTTTGAGGCCTTCAATGTGGATGGTTTGATGTTTGAAAGCTTGAAGGCAATTCCCGTGATGTATCCTGCAATCTCGTCCATAGTGTAAGCAGTGTTGAGCAGGTTTTCTCTGTTCATGATGAGTCCGCCAACATCGGCGACTTCGCGAGTTATTTTTCTCCTGAGATTTTCAACCTCTTCTTCAATACTTGAAATCTGCTCATTTACTGCCTTGATGCCTGCCTTGTCTTTTTTCATGACTAGATTGGGCAGTGTGGCAAGCTCTCTTGCTGCGTTGAGTATTCGATTTATCTCGTCTTGTAAAACTGCAATCGCTTTGCGCTTTGCTTGGACCTCTAGTTCTCCACTATACATCCTTCTGTATAACTTGGGGAGGTATTAATTAAGGTTCTATTGTCGTGTCGACATTACAAATGCGAGCTGGAAAGTCTGAACCCTTCAGGGTGTGGAGTATGTCAGATCTCTGAAACGGTCTGAGTCACCTTTTTCTGGCTGCGATACAAAGCCACCACTTCGTCGTTAGTGGTGGCATCCTCAGGCGCCTTTTCAGTCCTTATTTTTCCTGTAAACTTTGGAAATCTCAAGGCAAGGCCACTTCCTTTCCGAATTGCGTCTTTTGCGGCCGTGTGAACCGGACTGAGCGTGATCTCTGAGGCAACTATTTCGATAACCATCTCTGGCTCAAACCAAACATCTGCCTCCATCCCTGAATTTATTCTAGGATTTTTCTTTATGGTTACTTTGCTTGATAAAATCTGGTAGAACTGATCTAAATGCTCGTCAGTGAACCCGGTACCTACCTTGCAAATGCTGTCAAAGGTATCTTGATCTTGGTTGTACGATGCCAACAACAAAGTTCCATACTTGCCAGTCCTTTTGCCTTTGCCAAAAAATGCGCCAATCACTACGAGATCCAAGCTGTCTCCAAGCTCGTTTCTGTACTCTCTTTTCAATTTGAGCCAATTGCTACCACGCGCGCCGGCTCTGTACGGCGCGTCCAAAGCCTTGAGCATGAGTCCCTCGCATCCTGCATTTATGGCGTTTTCCAAAAAGTCCTCGATCTCATTTTCTGAATGGACCAGCACCTTCTGAATCACCTTGACAAAATCGCTCTCAATCACTATTTCTTCTAGTTTTTTCCTCCTTGTTTGATAGGGCTCATTTAGCATCTCTTTGCCATTAAGATACAAAATGTCAAACATATTGACCGTGATTGGGTACTTTGCGACCATCTTGTCTATGTCGTATTTTCTCCTCCTGTGCATCAGCTCCTGAAAAGGCAAAAACTCACCAGTATTCTCATTAATTGCGACAGCTTCCGCCTCCAAGATTGCTTCGGTGGTCTTCAACGCCTCTGGGACTTTTTCGACAATGTCTGGGTAGTAATTGGTGATATTTTCAAGCCTCCTTGAAAACAGCACGACTCGGCCGTCCCTGAGGTGAATCTGCACGCGCTCGCCGTCGAGCTTGTATTCTGCCGCGAACTCTCTTCCAAGCTTTTCAACCGCTTCTTGCTCGCTTTTTACTCGCTCCGCAAGCATGGGTCGTATTGGGTTAAAGACGTTCACACGAAACTCTCTGAGGCCCTCAAGGCCATCTCTGGCAAGAAGTTCCGACACCTTGCCAAGGTCCGAGGATACATTGTATGCCTCTTCAAGCTTGGCCCTGTTCTCTTTTGAGCCAGTGAACGCAATTGCAAGCGCGTCCATCACTGTGTTGTCTGCAATGCCAAGACGCAAGGTGCCCATCAATATCTTGAGAATAAATTTTGCCTCCTGCGGAGTCGCATCGTTGAGAAGACTCGAGACATACTTCATCTTTAGGTCTTGGGATCTTACCCCTTCCAACTTTGCAATCTTGTACAATGTCTCATAGACACGTTCAACTGTGATGTCTTGCGCCAAGAAGGTGGTTTGCTTTTTTTGCTCCAGAATTTTTGCGGCCGCCCTACCCAAATCACCATCCTCGGAGTATGCCTCATTTATCTTCTTGATTGGCATACCGGATGATTTTGCGATTGCATGTATTGCGAGTTTTTCTGCAAGTCCAAGCTCCACGCCCTCAAAATCCGGCCTAAGCTTTCCTTGAATCAAATAAACTATCTTTGAGATGCTGTCTTTTGGGGTTGCTCTGAACAAATCAACCAAATATTGAGTAAGTTCCAGCCTCTTGGTGGTGGATTCCATCTTTTCAAATGTGTCGGAGACTAGAGAAAACTGCACAATTGGATTGTAGACAGCTCTAAGATAAAAGTAAGCCGCACAAAGTCATGCTAATCTGAGATGTGTTTTGATCTTTAGCATGATTTCGTCCTGTCTTGCAGCTAATCTAGAGTAAAAATCGGATAATTCGTCATCATTGAGGAATCTTTTGTTTTCTAAAAGAAACTTGTCAAAAAATAACCCAGAGATATATCCGACATAAAGCCCATACGCAAAGTCTGCAGTATGGCGCTGTAGGCCGCTTTTCGTTGCAGAAAGAACCACACTTGGGTATTCCAGTGCGTAATTGACGATCTCGTTTAGGGTTTTTTCCTGAATTACATCTAGTGGCATTTTGTTCGTTGCAATTGTTTGTTATTTAGAATTTATGCTTGGATGTTCTGATAACTTGTGAGCAAACACCAAAAACCAACTAATCCTGAGTCATGTGGATTGATTCAAGAACACGAATTAGCCTGATGGATCTTTAGATGTATCTGAAGATGGTCTTCTTGTCTGATTTGGGCGAGTCTGATACCATGGCAAAGTTGTAGAGTGGATAGTCTTTTTTGTACTGTTTCATGAAGCTCCATGCGACATCATGGTTTTTGAATTCGGTGCGCAAGCCGTCTATTGGTATCTGGTTTCCAAACACGTCGAATGTGATCACAGAATAGTTCTTTGGTTTGTTGTGCGGCCTTGCTCGCAGAAACCAAGTAAACGCAAACACAAAGACTAACACAAGCATCAAGACTGCGCCGATCTCCTTGAAGAATCCAGTCACCGCCTGTGGTATTGTCTGGCCGAAAATGGTGATTAATATCTGTGAGATTGACGCACTGCCGATCCCAATCAAAGACAGCTGTGCAAAAACCCACTCTGAAACTATTCTCATTAATGAAAACTACTCGTCCTTACTCTTAACTTTATTGCTGTTTAGTTCAGAATTAGTCTGGGTCTTCGTATTTCTTGCTGCCCGTAGCTTGCTTTGTTTCAAGAGGCTTCATCTTTTTGTGCAATCCTTCGATCACTGCCTTGTAGCCTTCAGCATATTCAAGCTCAGCTGGGACAAGTGTGGCTGGATGTATGAAGCCTTGGCTGCGCATTGCTAATGCTTTTTGTGTGGCTACCTGCCTTACATAATCCCAATCTGGAGTTGAAAATCCATCAAACGGACCTGTGAACTTGCCGTTATGCATTGAAAACACAAGGGCCTCCACAATCGGAATGCAAAAATCAATCGAGGCTGCAGTGTTCATCTTGACTGGCATGAGCGGCATGTGGTGAGAACCTCGCGTGTTGCCTGCGACATAGTGCGGGTTGTTAAAGACACTGCCAAGCTCTTCTGTGGCCGGAAAGTTCTTCTGAGTCCTCACAATCGCAATCGGATCGTCTTTTCCTACATAAGTGCCGGCTATGTTATGAAGTCTGTCGGTCGATGAAGCGACTATTGGCTCCCCGCTTTTTGTGTGCACGGCAGATATTACATACCTGCCAGGATACATCAGGGCCGCCTCCAAGATCGGCTTGTCCTGCCATAGCTCCAACTCGGCCACTTTTCCCTCCTCTACGTCCATTATGCTAAACTTGACTCCGGTTGCAAGTGATTTGTTGACAATGAGGCCTGTGTTGCTCAGTGCGTCGACAAACAATCTATAAAACGGATAGTTGAATGCACCAGGCTCCGTCTTGTCTGCCGCAAGTACTGTGAATGCTTCATTGGGCCTTTCCTCAAACTCCAGCTCGGCAACTCCTGGGCCCATCCCCTTGACGTTTCCAGAAAAGGAATCCTTTAGCAGATCTTGGCCGGCTCCATAGAGCCCCTCTGACTTGGCAACTTTGGTGCCTTCCTCGAATGCCTTCCATGCCAAGCCATGTATCTCGGAATTGTCTGTGCCTTTGGTGTGGGACATCACGATGTGCACGTCGTCGCCTGCATAACCTACATAATAATCGAGCAAAAGATTCGACGCCCCCTTCACAGTTCGCCTGACTGCATCGAGAAGGCCATCGCTTGGCCTTGTGTGGCCGCCAATACCTCCGACATCAGCTTTGATTGCAGAAACTGTGATCTTCATGGTTTTTTTGGCTGTCTACTTTGATTTATGTCTTTGATAGATGATCAGGTTTTGTTGTCAGGCAAAACGGCGTCCCATCTAAAAACCATGGAATTGCCCCTGATCAAAAAAATCTAAAAAATGAGAAAAAGTCTTGAAAAAATCGTAACTCTAATAAACCCCTCACAGCACGAAGAGCCTATGGCAACTAAACCACACTTGAACTTGATCGTAACCGGTCACATCGATAACGGCAAGTCAACCACTATGGGTCACTTCCTGATGGATATGGGACTCGTAGACGAAAGGACGATCGCAGCACACGCAGCCGAGTCGGAAAAGACCGGAAAAGGCGACACCTTCAAGTACGCGTGGGTCATGGACAACATTAAAGACGAAAGAGAAAGAGGCATTACAATCGATTTAGCTTTTCAAAAGTTTGAGACTCCAAAGTACTTCTTTACATTAATTGACGCACCTGGACACAGGGACTTTATCAAAAACATGATCACTGGTGCGTCCGAAGCAGACTGCGCTGTATTGGTTGTTTCAGCAAAAGAAGGTGAAACAGACACAGCTATAGCGCCAGGCGGACAGGCAAGGGAGCACGCATTCCTGCTCAAGACACTGGGCGTAAACCAACTGATTGTTGCAATCAACAAGATGGACGATAGCAACTACTCCGAAGCGGCGTTCAAGACTGCAAAGGAAAAGGTAGAAAAGCTGATCAAGTCCGTCGGCTACAAACTAGAAAACGTACCGATTATCCCAATTTCAGGATGGAAAGGTGACAACCTAGTAAAGAAATCCGAGAACATGCCGTGGTGGAACGGCAAGACACTACTTCAGGCATTTGATGACTTTCAAGTACCAGAAAAACCAGTGGGCAAACCGCTCAGACTGCCAATTCAAGACGTCTACTCTATTACCGGCGTGGGAACGGTACCTGTTGGCAGAGTAGAGACGGGCAAATTCAAGGTAGGTGACAAAATCATCATCATGCCATCTGGCGCAACAGGTGAAGTCAAATCAATTGAAACTCATCACACTCAAATGGAGTCTGCAGAAGCAGGCGACAACATCGGCTTTAACTTGAGAGGCGTTGAAAAGAAGGACATCAAAAGAGGCGACGTAGTTGGACACCCAGACAATCCGCCAAAGGCCGCAAAAGAATTCAAAGCGCAAATCATAGTAATTCATCACCCAACAGCTATTGCACCTGGGTACACTCCAGTCATGCACGCTCACACCACACAGGTTGCTGCAACAATCACCGAATTTGAGGCAAAAATAAATCCAGCAACCGGTGCAGTTGACGAGCAAAATCCAAAATTCCTCAAAGTTGGCGACTCGGCAATTGTAAAGATCAGGCCAGTCAGACCAACCTGCATTGAGACGTTCAAGGACTTCCCAGAGCTGGGAAGATTTGCACTCAGAGACATGGGTGCTACCATTGCAGCGGGAATTGTAAAAGAAATCACTGAAGAATACAAACCCTAAAGCTGGTCTATCTTGACTCAATCCGCCCGCATCAAACTCACAAGCACCAGCCTCCCCAAGTTGGACGGCGTCTGCACAGAGATCATGGGTATTGGCAAAAAAACAGGCGTCAAAGTAAAGGGTCCAACACCGCTTCCAGTAAAAAGACTGAATGTAGTGACACGCAAGTCGCCGTGCGGCAACGGAACTGAGACGTATGAAAAATGGGAAATGCGGATGCACAGAAGAATAATCGACCTCAGCGCAGACGACAAGGCAATCAGGCAGTTAATGCGCCTCAAGATCCCAGACGATGTCTACATAGAACTGTCGTTAAAGTAGCCTTAAATTACAGAATCCAGACAGAAACTACATGTCAGACCAACCTGCCGAATCTGCACCATCAACAGAGAAATTCGACGTAATTTACAAGTGCCTGAGGTGTGGAACGAGCGTGACAAATTCTGAGCTGAGCAGGCTGCCTGAAATAAAATGCATATGTGGATTTAGGGTCTTTACCAAAGTAAGGCCGCCAATAGTCAAGACACTACAAGCAATCTAAGCTTTGTAGCTGTGAGATCTTTGCAGATGTGTCCTCATGTCTTGCATGTTTGAAAAACTCTGGTTGCACGCCTTGCAGTCGTATGGCCGGTCTTTGCCGTGAACTATCTGTTTGTGCTGCATGAGTTCTTCGTCTGACGCAAATCTGCTACTGCATTCGTCACATGTTGCCTTCTTGAAGAGCTTCATTTATGGGCCGCCTTTTGTTCATCCCAGCATTTTCTGCAGAGCTGGCCTTCTATCTTCCAGCTTGCCTTTGGATTGTATCTGAAGAAACTAAGCCTTGTGCCACACACACCACAAAAATCTTTTTTATGGTTGAACTCGACTTCTTTTTTGTCAAAGCACGACTTGCAGAGTAGACCCTCCATTTCCCACTGCCACCTGGGCTCCCAAAGATCTGTGATTTTTTGTTCCGCGCCGCAGATAACACATTTCTGCTTGTAGGTGCCAGAATAATATTGCTCCAGTGTTCTCATATAGCAATCAGTGCAAAGTGGATACTGCAGATTCCATTCTTTTTTTGGCTTGTGTTTGTGTGTGGTTTCTTTATTGCATACAGTGCACGCTGCAGGTTTTTTGCTAAATAGGCCCACAAACCTAATTGATGGCATCATCTAAAAAATGTAATTGAAAACAAAAAATCTAGATCTCTTTTAGGATCTTCTCGATTGCTTGACTTGCATTGACCATGCCATTCATCTTTGCAATCTCGGCAATCTTTGCAAACTGTGCCGGAGTCATGCATACTGGCATCGTTCTTTTCGTCATGAGCGAACTTGGCTATCTACTGTTATATCCTTTGCGCTGATTCACACGATCACATGAATAAAATATTTGAGAACGCCGGTGAATTACTGATGGCAAAGCGACGCCAGATCCTAGTGATTGGCAACAATGAAAACGGCTGCACGCCTGAGCTTGAGAAGCTAGCATACGAGGTAGGCCGCGAGGTGGCAAAATCAAACTCTGTGTTGATCTCAGGCGGCCTGGGAGGTGTGATGAAGGCTGCGTGTCACGGCGCCAAGGACGCACACGGCCTCACAGTTGGAATAATCCCTCAAGACAGTCCATCGTTTGCAAACGAGTACTGTGACATCGTGATCCCAAGTGGCCTTGGCCTTGCAAGAGATTTTCTTACTGCGCTCTCGGCAGATGGCGTCATTGTGGTGGGCGGGGGATCAGGAACACTCTCTGAGATGTGTGCTGCATACATGCACAAAAGGCCAATTGTGGCACTAAAGGGCTCTGGCGGCATGGCCACCAAGTTTGCAGACCAGTTCCTCGATCACAGGCAAAACGTCAAAGTTGTCGGAGTCAACACGCCGCAGGAGGCAGTGGAGTACCTTCTAAGGCAGATCACTGCATAGATAGCAGCAAGGGATCCGGCTCGTAAAAGCTTCCGTGCTTTTTTGCAAGCTCGTTTAGCTCATTTAGGATGTTTTTTATCCCAAATTCCTTTGCTGTCTCAAAAATGGGCTTCTTTAGGCCAAGTCCAAGCTGAGCGGCCTTTTCTATTTCGGCGACGTCGCTTGCTTGATTGGTGACTAGCCATGCGGCGTTGTTGAGGATGTTTGCCACAAGCTGGATTGGGTTGCATTTTTTTGCCAAATTTTCGTCAAGTCGGACCCGCTCGTACTTGTCGTCAGAGTACTTGTAAAATCCTTGGCCTGATTTCTGACCAAACTTTTTTTCGTTGTAGAGTTGCTCTATTTGGGGGTGCGGAAAGATCACTTTTTTATCCCTCAGGTGGAGCTCAACTGTGGCCTTGTGAATCACATCCATGCCAGTAAAGTCAGCAAGCTCAAAAATTCCCATTGGGAAACCCATCTTGAATTTCACTGCAGAGTCTATCTCCTCAAGTGTGTAGCCCTGCCTTTGCTTTAGCCAGCATGCTTCATGTACGAGCGGGATGAAGAGTCTGTTCACTATGAAGCCAGGCACGTCTTTTTTGCAGATGACCGGCTCTTTTTTGACCGACCTGACGTAGTTGACTGTGAGGTCAACTATCTCTTTTGCAGTCTTTTGACCTGGAATCACTTCGACTAGCTTCATCAGCTGCGGAGGATTAAAGAAATGAATTCCAATAAACTTGTCGGGCCTACTTGTTGTATTTGCAATTTCTGTGATCGGCAACGTGCTCGTGTTTGACGCAAAGACGACTCTCTTGTCTGCGACTCTGTCAAGCTCAGAGTAGACCTTTTTTTTGAGGTCCATGATTTCGGGAACCGCTTCAATAACCAAATCCGCAAAACTCACCGCCTCTGCAAGATCGACCTTCGTCTTGATTCTAGATAGGATCGCGTCTGATTCCGACTGCGTGATCTTTTGTTTTGAGACGAGCTTTTCAAGACTCCATCTGATCTTCTCCATTGCCTTGTCGAGAAACTGCTGCTCGATGTCACGTAGAACCACATTGTAGCCCGACATGGCGCTAACTTGAGCTATGCCGTGGCCCATGACTCCTGACCCAAGAACCGTGATGTTCTTAATCGACAACATCTTGCCAACCAAATTATCCTTTATATTTCGTGTCAATTTTTTCGGATAACTACCATTGCAAAATATATGCAAGAATGAGTCCACTCAAAGTGGGATGGACTGTGTATTTTGCAAAATCGTCAGAGGCGACATAAAGGCCAAGGTCGTAATGGAGACTGAGAACTCGCTTGCATTTCTTGACGCATTCCCACTGACAAAAGGACATACGCTGGTGATACCAAAAAAGCATTATGAAAAAATACAAGACATGGGGTCAACTGACAACAAAGACCTCTTTGAGACGGTGCACAAAGTAATTGCAAAGGTGGACTCACTGACTGGAGCCACTCTTCTTGCGGTACACAACGGCAAGGGTGCAGGGCAAGAGATTCCTCATGTCCATGTCCACCTCATACCGCGCAGCAGTGAAGACTCTGCATCCGCAGTTCATAGCATGTTTGCAAATAGGCCAAAGCTCTCCGATTCAGAATTTGAACAGATTCTCTCCAAATTGAAGGCCTAGTAGGGGTATATTCTCTTTCCAGTGTTTTCTTCGTCTACATTTATTGCCTTTGTGGGACATGTTTGGGCCGCGTCCATTATCTTATCTTGCTTGGCGCCCTTTTGGTTTACGACATGCGACTTGGGATTCATCTTTGAGTGCTTGTCAACCCAAAACACTTGGGGTGCTATGATCTCACAGCTGCAGCAGCCGATGCACTTGCTGTGATCCACGCCTACTCGGAGATCGGGCTCTTTTTTTGTCTCCTGCGTCACCTCAAAGTCATACGGATCGTATTTTTTGTTGACGCGCGACTCGTACTCGCGCCAAAACTCTGCAACGTAGCTTTTCCAAAAGAACGGATCGTTTTGCTCAGTCTGCCTCGTGTATCTCTCCCAGTCTTCCTGTGGCGGCGAATCACCTGGGCGTGCCCCCCAGTTGGTTCGAGAAAACGATTCATCTTTTTTCGTTCTGGTGTTCGTGTACTTTGCTTCTCTTGCCTTTGAGTTTGCAACCTTCGCGCTGTTCTTTAGGAGGTGGTATGCCTCTGTGATCTGCTTGAATCTGATGCCGTCCCTTTCTGCTGTGTTTTTGTCTGGATGGAGTTCCAGCGCGAGCTTCCTGTATGCATATTTGATTTCGGTAAATGATGAGCCTGGTTCTAACTGCAAAACCTGGTAAGCTTGTGCCTTATCCAATGCATCAATATGTGCAAACTGTTTTAAAAATATGCTAGTTTGCTAGCGTGCGTCTTGCCTCCTTTATTTCCATGACTGTCTTTACGATCAGGCTGGAGTAGAGGATCTCCTTTGGGACCAAAATCTTGGCGGTGATCTCGTTTTTGTTTATGTAGACTTGGGCCTTTTGAATTATCGACTTGTAGAGCAAGGCGCGCCTTCCCTCAAATGTCTCTGACATGCCAGTGGGTATGACAAAGCCATCGTCAATAAGCTGCTTTACCTTTCTGTATCCAGATGTGTTTGGTAGGTTGCACAAACTCAAAATCCTTGGTATCGTCTCAGGTTTGTTTCTTGTAAAATCCAAAATCATCTTCTTGTCTTCGTCCGCAAACGTCTTCAAGACTAGCTCAGTTAAGGCTCTGTTGCCTATCACAAGCCATGTTTCAGAGAGCTGCTCCTCAGTGGTAAGAAAGTTCTTGAGTATCATGTCCTCGATTTTCTTAAAATCGTGCTCAAACTCGAAGAGATTTTTTCTCAGCTCCCCAAATCTGCTTAGCATCTCTGATACCGTGAGGCCGTGCTCATGTAAATGCACCTCGATGCGCCTAAGTTTTTCTTTATCCATGGCGTCTTGGATGGACTGCAGTATTGCTTTGTTTAGAAGTATGTCTAAACTATTCACTGAGTATGGCAATCCTCACAGCCAATTTAAATTATAAGCAGACTATTCAGTTATTGTTTCATCCTCCTGCCTCCATGCAGGATCCACTATACACAAAAACTCAAGTGGAGTCTCCCCGGTGTTTTCAACAAACTGTTCCGAGTGCGGCGGCACATACACTGCCTGCCCGCTTCTCAGCTCGCAGCTTTGGCCGTCCACATGCAGGATGCCGCTGCCGCCAGTAACATAATAGACCTCGGCCGACTTGAGCGTATGTCTTTTTGTTCTTGTGCGTTGATGCATGACGCATTTTGCAATGCTGAACTGAATTCCGAGCATGGTGTTGTGCGGATGAAATATCTGCCTAATCTGGGTCCCCTCCCTGCCCTCCACGGGGCTTAAGGAGTCCACGTCTACACATAGCATGACGTTTGTTTTTTGCACAACTATTTTTCTATATCTAAAGAGACTCTGAGAATCTTGCAGCCGCCTCAATGAGGGACTTGACATCAGATTCAGAATGGGCGCTAGAATATGCGCCAAGCTTGCCAGGCAGGAAAAATATCCCGTCTCTTGCAATCATCTCAAAGTGAAATCGCTGCAGCATTTTGGTGTCGCATCTTGCAGCATCAGAGGCATCCTTGATCTGGTTTACTCTTTCTGTCACAAAATGCGTCATGAACAGAGAGCCAAGGCCTGTCGTGATCACCTTTCCGTCAAAAACCCTGTCTAGTCTTTCTCTGCTTTGTTGCCCAAGTTTTCCGATCTTTTTGTAAATCGACTTATTTTTTCGTAATTCATTCAGTGTTGCAGAACCGGCACACATCGTTGCAGGGTTTGCAGAAAAAGTGCCGCCGCCAATGTAGGCCCTCTCGGTTTTTGCATAATGCCGAGTGTTTGCATGTTTCATCATCTCATTTTTTCCGCAAATCACGCCAATCGGGAAACCGCCGCCCACAATTTTGCCCAAAGTCACAATGTCCGGATCCAGTCTCATGGTGTCATACAGGCACCCGAACCTAAACCTAAAACCTGTGACTATCTCGTCCAAAATGAATGCCGTCCCATTCTTTTTTGCAAATTCTTGCATTCCCCTGAGGTAGTCAGTGGTAGCAGGTATGCACCCGCCTCCACCAAGGACCGGCTCAATTATCACAGCGGCCAGATCCCTTCTCACTTTTGTCAAAACTTGCAAAGACTTTTCCAAGTCGTTGTACGGGATGGAAACTATGTGACGCTCATCTGTGAGGCCGCGGCTTTCAGATTCTTTGAAAGGCCAGTTGACAGTTTTGAGCAAATCGCTGGTGTATCCGTGCCAGCCTCCGTCTATCTTTGCCACTGTCTTTCTTCCAGTAGCAGCGCGAGCAAGCCTGACTGCGTACATGGTTGCTTCTGTGCCGCTTGTCACATATCGAATCTTTTGTGCAACAGGAACTGCTTTTGAAATAATCTCTGAAAGCTCAATTGTGTTCTTGTTGACTGTTCCGTGCATCCAGCCGTCTTTTAGCTGTTTTTTTACCTCTGTGAGTACTTGGCTTGGGGCGTGCCCTAAAATCAGGCTCCAGTGTCCCATCCAGAAATCTATGTATCTGTTAGAGTCTACATCGATTAGATACTTGCCGCTTGCAGATTTTGTCACAAAAGGGTAAGGCTCAAAAAACCTGATGTTGTGACTCACCCCGTTGACGTGCAGCTTTTTTGATTCTGCAAAGAGTCTTGCCGATCTTGGCGTCTTTTTTCGGTACAGTCTGCTAGCTTCCAATTGACACTTGCCACTTTATATTGACGAATATATTTTTGATCGGGTTTCGGCGCCTTCGGTGCAAAAAATTCTGAATGGTTTATATTGCTTCTTCCTTTCTTTTTCTTTTGCATACGCAACGCTATGGCGGCGCTTGTAATGAAGTATGGTAACATACCAGTTTGTGATTTACGGGCCTCCAGTTGCGCATACAAGATGAGGATTTGATCAAAAGATCTAATCTGATATGTGAAGATTGTGCATTCCGTCCAATTCCAATAAAAAATAAACCAAATTCAGAATCCCGTTGATCCTGCGGGACCTGACTGCTATCGGATTGGTACTAAGCCATGCGAGTCGTTGTAGCAATACAAGGCAGACTGCTCAGTAACACGTAGTTAATCTACCCTATGGACGGGGATAACCTCGGGAAACTGAGAATAATACCCGATAGATCACAGTGCCTGGAATGGCCTGTGGTTCAAATGATTTATCGCCGTAGGATGAGACTGCGGCCTATCAGCTAGTTGGTGA
>JAWCQC010000005.1:0-68843 GCA_038869975.1 Candidatus Nitrosotenuis sp. | reverse complement strand
TCCCCAGAAGACCGTTTCCGGTGCGACGCAGGCGATCTCCATACTGGGTTCCATATGTTTGGATTAGATACAGATTGTTGTATGGTTTTTGGTGTGCTGGATATTGACCTGTGGTGTGCTCGCTTTCATCCCTGCCCTAAAGGGCTAGGGCTTTTCCGCTCGCCTTTGTAAAGTCCATACTGAAAATAGATTAGGTTTTTGATAAAATCATGTCCAAAATTGCTGGAAAGTGAATTAAGGCATGATCATCCATGCAATGAAGTGGGACCGGTGGGATTTGAACCCACGACCTCTAGCACCCCAGGCTAGCATCATAGCCAAACTAGACGACGGCCCCTCACATGGTGGGAAAATCGTGAAATTATTAAATTGTCTGAATGTGTAAAGAGTCGTTGAAGATCTGCTCTATTTGCCACAAGATTTCTGGGACTGATGATGACCACACCGACTGCAAAGAAAAGCTGAGAATAGAAATGGAAGCAGAGGATTTCAAAAAGAGCATTCCGGAAAAACTAGACATGGCAAAAAATGCAACCGACTTGCAGCCGGATCTCAAGGCGTTGCTGGATCACATCTCAAAAGAGAAGAAAAAAGAATCATAGCCATTTTTGGAGTCTTTCTTTCTCAAAGGTCTCTTTTTCCTGCATGTGTTCTTCTGCGGGCTTGTCGAGTCGGGTTATCGGGTTTGGCTGTGCAAACATGTCTACATAGACGTAGCCTGCCGTGTTTCCCATCTCAACAAAGCATCCTCCCTTACCTTCGAAGATTAAGCTTGTTTGTTGCTTTTTAATTTGCGCAATTATGTCCTGAGCTACAGCAATACCCTCGCCTTCTGCAAATATTCCGGCCTTTGGTACTGCCAGCTTGTCTGTGACCATCATGTTTGTCACATCACCTATTGCGTATACACCTTCAAATGGAGTCTTGCAGTCACGCTTTACTGAAATGAATTGACCTTGTGGGGCAAGCCCCGAGTCGTGGATCACTTTTGGTGCTTTGTGTGGCGGCACCGCAATGAGCAAGTCGAATTTTTCTTCTCTGCCCCCTTCGAACTTGATTGTTCCAGGCTCAACTGAGATAGTTTTGCAGTTTCCGTGGAATGCAATCTTTTCTGACTCCAGAATGTCCAGTAGTTGCTTGCTTACTTCGGGGCCTGCTGCAGGAAGTGTGATTGCACCTATGCTGTAAAAATCCACGCATACCGAGTCACGCACACCGAGATCCTTTAGCATGGTGTTGATGATGAGCGCTGCCTCAAAGGGGGCTGGCGGGCATTTGTAGGGCATTCCGGTTATGGCAAATGAGAGGCGGCCTGACCTCATTTGCAGTATTTTTTGTCGGATCTTTGGGACGTCTTCGATGTCGTACAGAATCATTGCGTTTTCTTGAAGGCCTGGGATCTTTTGTGGGTCGAGCTCGACTCCGAGTGCAATTATCAGATAGTTATAGTGAAAATCTCTGCTTGCCGTTTTGACTTTTTTCTTGTGCGGATCAATTGAGATTACTTGGTCGTTGACGAACTCGATTCCTTTTCTTGTCACCGACTGCAGTGGCTTCTTTGAGGTCTCAAACTGCCTTGTGCCCTTTATGATCCACAGCTTCACCAAATCCATCATAAAGTAGTCTTTTTTGTCGATGATTGTTATCTTGATGTCGTTTGGCAGGTTTGCCCTAAGCTCGTTTGCTGCTGCGAGTCCCCCAAAACCGCCTCCGAGGATGAGAATTTGCAATTTAGCGTTCTTGTGTTGTTGGTCTAATTAGGATCTCATTTACGTTGACGTGTGGAGGTGATTCAACTGCATATATTATTGCGTTTGCAATGTCTTCAGATCTGAGGGACTCCATCTTTTTTGACATCTCTACAAAGGACTTGAGTGATTCGTCAGTTATGGTGTTTGTGAGCTCCGTTGCAACCACTCCAGGTTCAATGCAGGTCACACGAATGTTTGCACGCTGGCTGAACTCTTGTCTTAGGCCCTCGCTGAGCGCGGTGACTGCGTGCTTTGTTGCGCAGTATACAGAGCCGGCTGGAAAGACGATGCGGCCTGCTACTGATGATATATTCACTATGTGACCAGATTTTTTTGCAAGCATGTGAGGAATGACTGCAGCTGTGCAATACAAAACACCCTTTATGTTGACATCAATCATTTGATCCCATTCGTCTACTTTGAGATTTTTGAAAAAGCTCAGTGGCATCAGGCCTGCATTGTTTACCAAGATGTCTACTGTGCCCCATTTTTTTACCACTGCGTCGACAAATGCGTCACAGTCGGATTTTTTTGTAACATCTAGTTTTTGAGTGAGAACTTCGCCGCCGTTTTTTGTTATTTCGTTTTTGAGTTCTTCGAGCCTGTCTGTGCGTCTTGCACCTATAGCTACTTTTGCGCCAGCCTTTGAGAGTGCGCGTGCCGTGGCGTGACCTATTCCACTACTCGCACCAGTCACTATTGCAACTTTGCCGTTGAGCATTACAGTTTCTGATTTGAGAGTGGTTTTATGTTTTTGCTAGCAGCTTAACAATTTATTACTGGTGGGCGTACAACGTAATTAGTGAAAATAGTAGATTGTGCGTACTGCGGCAACAAAACTGATCTTCCTTTTGAGTGCAATTATTGCAAAGATCAGTTTTGTTCAGAACACAGGTTGCCAGAGGAGCACCGCTGCGTCAAGTTAACATCGATTCGAGCCAAGCGGTTTGGTGAAAAAAAGGTGATTCGGGGACAAAGAGGCGGCTTTTTGGGCAAAGTGTTCGGCAGATTCAAAGATCAGTAGACCGATTTGCCCGGTTTTATTTTTGAAAGCCTTGCTTGGTAGAAAAGTGCGATGGCAAGCGCCACAAGCACCAATGATGTAAGCCAGTGTGCAGTAATCAGGGTAACATATGCTACTGCAAACCCGACGGAGGCTGCCCCCTGTGTACACAGTTTGATCCAGCTTGCCAGCTTGGCTGCGCGGCTGATTATCTCCACAATGAAAAGGGCTGCCACTGGATATATGGTGAGCAAGAGGAAGTCAATTACGTCCACATCAAGGTGCGACATCCTTTTTCATTGTGTGGATGGTCTAATAATTATTCTTGGAGATTCAGTTTCACTGTGATGTTTTTTGAGATTAGTGCCTGGGCGTTTTCGTTTGGTATTGTAGCAACATCCTCTGCCTTGAAGGGGCCGTATTTTGTAAAATCTGCGCCAACAAACTGGTCAAAGTCCTTCAGAAATCGGACGGTGATCGGCTTGACCTTGTGCTTTTTGGAAACCGATTCGAGGAGCTTGGTTCTGCCGTTTAGCGTGGCTGAAAGAATCATCTCCTTTCTTTCTAGGAGTTCCTGCTGGGATTCAAGGATGTATTTTTCTTCGTCGAGGAGGTTTGTAAAATCCATATCGGTTTGGCTTTTTTCTATCCGCGTCTTGAGGAGGAGTGAGGTTATTTGGGTTATAAGCTCAACCAGCCTGTTTTTTATCTTGTTTTCTATGCCGTCATATCCTTCGCTTTTTAGCTTGCCCAGATATTCCGAAAGTGATGTGTAAAACGCCCTGTCTATTTCTTGAACCTGCTCGTTTTCAATTTCTCGGACTAGAACCGAATACAGTGAATTTAGATCAATTTTTTTTGTTTCTGACAAAGCCTTGTCCTGACTATGTTAGGATGTCAGAGATTGATAATTCTTGCCTCCGTTGAGATACCAGTCTGGCTGGCAGCTGGCTGCCAAAAACGAGTATTAATCCTTAAATGCTGGGATTTTTCGTGTAAACATGAAGGTACTGACTTGCCATACAAAGTAATTCACGGTGAAACGACTCAGATCAAATATTCTTCTGACGAGGTCTTTGCAAAAATAAAACATGAGAATATAAGATTCATCGATCTGCAGTTTTCAAGCCTGCCTGGCAGGTACCACCACACAACCATTTCGGCCGCCACCTTTACGCCGGACCAGATGCAGGACGGCCTGCCAAAGCTTGATGGCTCCTCGATTGTTGGATTCACAAGTGTTGATGACTCGGATCTGGTGCTCAAACCGGACCCCAACACGTTTGCAATCATACCATGGATGACTGAGAAAAAGACTGCCAGACTCATTTGTGACATATATTGGGGCCGCGGCAGGGGCCGCCTTGAGCGAGACCCAAGAGGCATAGCGCAAAAAGCAGAAGAATATCTAAAGACACAAGGGTTTGATTTCAGCTATTGGGGCCCAGAAGTAGAGTTTTTCGTATTTGACAAGGTGCAGTGGGATGTCCTCACCCCATACAAAGGCCAGTCATATTCTATAGAGTCCAAAGAGGCGCCATGGAACCAGGAAGGGACAGGATACCCCATGGGCTTACAAGAAGGGTACTACCCCAGCACGCCTTCAGACACGCTGACAGAATTCAGGAACGAGTGCGTCGATGTGCTAAACGAGTATTTTGGGATTTTATGTGACAACCACCACCATGAAGTCGCAACCGCTGGGCAGTGCGAAATAGACATCAAATACGATTATCTGACAAACGCCGCAGACGGCGCCCAGACTTACAAATACGTGGCAAGAAACATCGCCCAAAAGTTTGGCAAGGTAGCAACAATGATGCCAAAACCGATTTCAATGGATGCCGGTTCTGGAATGCACACAAACGTCAGCTTGTGGAAGAACGGCAAAAACGCCTTCTATGACAAGGATGAAAAAGACGAAATAAGTCAGACTGCTCGTTACTTTTGCGGTGGCATTATCAACCATGCGAGAGCTTTGTGCGCCATCACAAACCCGACTACAAACTCGTATCACAGACTGGTTCCAGGTTACGAAGCCCCAGTCTATATTGCTTGGAGTCCAAGCAACAGATCTGCCGCAATAAGAGTACCGGAGCATTTCAGGGGTGAAAAATATTCCTACTTGAAGAGATTCGAGTATAGAGCACCCGATCCGTCGTCAAATCCTTACTTGGTGTTTTCGGCAGTTCTTGCTGCAGGCCTTGACGGAATAAAAAAGAAAATGGATCCGGGCGACCCAGTGCTAGAAGACATTTACAAAATGACAAAGGAAGAGCGAATAAAACGCGGCATCAAGACGGTCCCTGCCAATCTGGGCGAGGCACTAGATGAGCTCGAAAGCGACCGCAAGTTCCTCAACCCGATCTTCTCCAACGATGTAATAGACAAGCTGATCGAGCTTGGGAGAAAAGATCACCGCGAGATCTCAATTAGGCCCCACCCACACGAGTTCTACCTGTATTTTGACGTCTAAGCTAGCGGCCTGCCCGTAAGCTGTAGTATGTAAAAAAGCGAGACCGCAATCAGACCGAATCCAATACCTAGGTACATGCCTCTTTTTTTGTCCGATGTGGATGCCTTGTAAACCAGAATGCCGCCTGCAAGCCCCACAAACAGGACTAAGATTCCGATAATTGTGTAGTCTAGCGTGCCTCCTTGGACGAACGGATAAAAGATGCCAGACAGTAGCGCAAAAAATGCCACGAGGTATCCGTACTTGACTCCGTTGAGGATCTTAGTTGCCCCACTCAATGTGTTTTGTAAAAATTGTTAGCAAATAAACGTTTGATGTGGCAGGCTACATCTCGCCCATGCCCATATCGCCCATGCCGCCCATTCCCGGCATTCCGCCCATGCCGCCCATTCCGCCCATGCCGGGCATCCCGCCCTCTGGACCGCCTGGGGGCGCTGCAGATTTGGCAATTGCGATGACATCGTCGATTCGCAAGATCATGCATGCTGCTTCCGTTGCTGCAGAAACGATCTGGTTTTTGACTGCCAGCGGCTCTATGATGTCGCTTGTTTTCATGTTGCCCACCCTGCTTTTCATGACGTCGATGCCTGTCCATTTTTCTCCTTTTAGCTGCTTTGAGCGAAGGTTTGTCAGCGTGTCAATTGGATCCATTCCTGCATTTTCCGAAAGCGTCAGTGGTATTGATTCAAGCGCATCAGCAAATTTTTCCGCTGCCAGCTGTTCGCGGCCTTCTAGCGATTTTGCCCAGCTTCGAAGCTTGGTGGCAGCATATGTCTCTGGTGCGCCACCGCCTGCAACGATTGATGGGTTTTCCATAACGTCTTTTACAACCATGATTGCGTCGTGTACTGATCTCTCCACCTCGTCGACGACTCGCTGCGAGCCGCCCCTAAGAAGTAGTGTGACGGATTTTGGGTTCTTGCAGCCCTCGATGAAGACCCATCTGTCTTCTTCGATCTTTCTTTCTTCGACCAGCTGTGCAGAGCCGAGATCTTTTTCAAAGAGGTCGTCCAAGTTTGTGACAATTCGTGCCCCAGTTGCCTTTGCAAGCTTTGCCATATCGCTTTCCTTTACACGTCTTACTGAGAGAACTCCTGCTTTAGCTAGATAGTGCTGTGCCATGTCATCAATTCCTTTTTGACACAAAAGCACGTTTGCGCCCGAGGCGACCACTTTGTCTACCATGTTTTTTAGCATCCTGTTTTCTTCGTCAAGAAAAGTCTTCATTTGTTGCGGGTTCGATATGTTGATTTTTGCATCAAACTCGGTCTTGTCAATCTCAAGCGCGGTGTTAATCAGAGCGATTTTTGCGTCGGAGATCTTTTTTGGCATCCCACTGTGGACCACTTCTTTGTCTAGGACAATCCCCTCGACAAGAATCGAGTCCTTCATCGAACCTCCTGCCTTCTTTTCTACTTTGACGTCGTCCTGGT
The DNA here is from genome assembly GCA_038869975.1 of Candidatus Nitrosotenuis sp. GTDB lineage: Archaea > Thermoproteota > Nitrososphaeria > Nitrososphaerales > Nitrosopumilaceae > Nitrosotenuis. The sequence continues at coordinate 62,180 of JAWCQC010000005.1, read as the reverse complement.
CTACTGTGAATTTCCCTGTCTCTTTGTCTGCGACGGCAACTACCGCCTTTACGATAAGTTCGGCCAAGTGGTCAGATTCCTTTCTGACGAGTTTTGTCTGCATGGATGTTTTTGCAATTTTTAACAGAATCGATTTGTCGCTTGCAGAAACCTCCTCTGCGATTTCTTTTAGATAGTGTAACGCTTTCTTTGAGGCCTTTCTGTAGCCGTCCACAATTATTGTTGGGTGCACATCTTGGTTCAAAAGAGACTCGGCGTTTTCGAGGAGAGCTCCTGCCAGGACGACTGCAGACGTGGTGCCGTCTCCGACCTCGGTGTCCGTTGTCTTTGAGATCTCAACTAACATCTTTGCTGCCGGGTGCTGGACATCTATTTCTTTGAGAATTGTTGCCCCGTCATTTGTAATGGTGACGTCACCCAGCGTGTCAACTAGCATTTTGTCCATGCCGCGTGGACCAAGGCTTGTGTGTACTATTTCTGCAATTATTTTGGCTGCTGCGATATTGTTTTTTTGCGCTTCTCGGCCTTTGCTTTCTGTTGCGCCCTCTTTAAGTAAAACTACAGGTAGTGTGCCTTTTGGTCCCTGAATACTCATAACGAAGGAAATTTTTCTTTTCCCTTTTTATACTTTGCAAATTTTTTGGGCGCAGCATCTCAAGCAGAATGAACATTTTTGGAATATTGTTTTAAATTGGGACGACAGACTGGGAAAACATGGCTAAATCCGCATACAAAAGCTCCTACAAAAAAATTCTGGCAGATCTGGTCAAGCACAACAAGTGGTTCGAACACTCAATTCCCCTAATTGCAAGTGAAAACGTCCCAAGTCCCGCCGTCCGCGAGGCGTTGCTTTCTGATTTTGGTAACAGGTACGCAGAGGGCTGGCCTGGCGAGCGCGTTTATGCGGGTTGCATCTACATCGACAAAGTGGAGATCCAGTGCATGGAGTTGGCAAAAAAGCTATACAAGGCAGAGTTTGCAGATGTAAGGCCTATTTCAGGTGTTGTGGCAAATCTTGCAGTATATTCTGCGTTTACAAACCCTGGCGATGTAATGATAGCGCCGTCCATCCCTGCAGGCGGCCACATATCCCACGGCAAAAAGGAGCACTCTGGCACAGCAGGCCTTGTCCACGGACTCGATGTCGAGTTTTATCCGTTTGATGCAGACGAGATGACAATAGATGTGGACAAGACAAAAGAAAAGATAGAGGAGCTCAAGAAAGCAAACCGCCTTCCCAAGATGGCAATGTTTGGCGGCTCGCTGTTTTTGTTCCCACATCCAGTAAAGGAGCTGTCGGATTTTCTGAAAAGCCACAACATTCACATAAACTATGACGCTGCCCATGTCGCAGGCCTCATTGCCGGCGGCCAGTTCCAGGATCCGCTAAGAGAAGGTGCAGACACCATGACCATGAGTACCCACAAGACATTGTTTGGCCCGCAGGGCGGTCTTGTGCTTGCATATGAAAAATACGGCGACGCAATAAAGAAGGCTACCTTTCCAGGCCTTACTTCGAGTCATCACATACACCACATGGCGGCAAAAGCAATTACATTTGCGGAAGCCCTTGAGTTTGGCAAAGACTATGCACGGCAGGTGATCAAAAATGCAAAGGCGCTTGCAGTAGCACTAAACGAGAAGGGCTTCAAAGTGCTTGGCGAAAAACGCGGGTTCACCCAATCACACCAGATAGCAGTCAACGTCTTGGATTATTCAGACGGCGGCAAAGTCGAGGCCGACCTTGAAAAAGCAAACATAATTGTCAACAGGCAGTTGATACCAGGAGACATCAAGGCTGGCCGAAACTATTTCCACCCAGGCGGCATAAGGCTTGGAGTCTCCGAGATAACAAGATTAGGTATGAAAGAATCCGAAATGAAAGAGATCGCAGACTACATAAAAAATGTAGTCATTGATAAAAAAGATCCAAAGAAGCTTGCGGCCAAAGTCAAGTCATTTAGAAAAAACTACCAGAAGGTGCGCTACTGTTTTGACAACAAGCTTGGTGCTTACGAGTACGTAAAGCTCCGCTAGTAGTCCGTAAGAAGCAGCTGGTCACCTTTTCTTTTGCCAAACACCAGATCTATTTCGTCCGCCAGTGTGGCTATTCGCCCTTTGATGTATGGCCCAACTTCGTATTTTTCAGTCAGCCTTTTGGCAAGTCTGAGGTATTTTTCGATTGATGGTCGGGTGATTGTCTGTATCAAGCTGTTGCCGCAGACGCAGTGTTGGAGTAGTGGCGGCCGCCTGTATTTTCTGCCGCACGCCGTGCATCTGAATTTCTGCCTCCCATATGCGCGCAAATTTCCAATTATGTCTGGTACCAGATGTGTGGTGATGACGTTGGTGACGATCTCGTTTGCGTCTACTGCGTTTATCAGTTCTGCATTTCTTATCTGCATGTCGAATTTGTCTAGCATTGAGCCGAGAGTTGAGTACGCACTACGCGACCTTGATGTGGTCAGTGTTGTGGTGGGGTGCGTAAAGTAATATCCGTAAAACTCTGATCCTGTCTCAAGTCGCGATTTTATGATCTCGACGCATGAGACTTCGGAGGCCTTTTTTCTCTGCAGTGTGTCCTCAAAGAATTCGAGTGGTAGCTTCTTTGTAACTTCAAAGTTGTGGGCCTGTGGTTGTGATTCGTGCGGCAGGACTATTGGTTGGATCAAAAGTGGGGCGTCCATGAGACCTCCAATTTTGTCAGAGAGAAACTGCCTTGAAAAATTCAGCAGGGCGTCCATGAGCAACATTATCGAGTCGGCGTCGCCGTCTGCGTCTCGTCGTTTTGCCGAATGCCAGTTTGGAGTTGCAAAGCAGACGTGGGTGTCCGTATAGCCTATGATTCTTCCCACAATCCCGACAGATGTGTGTGGAGCAAGGCCGATAATTAGGTGTCCTATCAGCTCGTCCGTGTTTTTGACGTTGTAAAAAGGCGCTTTGCCATAGAGTTTTTCGAGCTCGGTGTCGACATACTTGCAGACCTGCACTAGGTATTTGGCGCTTTCATGAGGAATTATTACATCCTGCATCTTGATTTCAACGATTTGGTCTGGGCTGACTAGGGGCTTTCCGTCCATATCATGTGTGTAGCCAAGCTTGTAGAGCTTTTCAATTGGCGTGCCGATCCATGCCGGCTTGAAATGAGTCAGCGGTGAGTTTGTCGCATCGAATCGTACGGTGCCATCTTTGAAGACCGTAAGATCATAGTATTGTCTGATGAGGCCTTTTTCCAACGGCTCTGCAATTCTGTCTTGGTTGATGAGTTCCATTACACCCTTGAATGGTTCTTGAACCCTGATTCCTGTGCGTTGTTGAGCAGCAATTATTCGGTCTTTGAGGGGGAATGGTTTGAATGAATGGGTGGAGGCCTTTTTTTTGCATTTTTGGCAAAAGTTGGAATCAAGGGCGGCTCTGCAAAGCGGACAGACGTACTCGGTTGCAGTTTTATTGCCGCATTTTTGGCACTTGATACTAATCGACGGTTCGTTGCAGTTTTTGCAGGTTCTGTTGTATATGTTGCAGTAAAAGTTTGGGGTCGAGCTTGCCTTGAGCAGATCACGCATGCTGCCTCCCTTGTCTCCGACTGGAAACAACGTGTGGACCGGGGGCTTCATGAGTCGAGGTGCGGCCTTTTCCGGCCTTCCAATCCTCACCCCAATCGAGGTGGAGAATTTGGGTTTAATGATGATGCCAGTCGATTTTGTAATGGTTTGCGGTACGGATTCAGCAGGCCTGATAGGATTTGAAAACAAGAGCTGGTAGAAGATCTGTGATTCTTCGGTGCCCAGCAATAGCTCTTGGCCTGCGACTTGGTGTGGAACCCCAAGTTTTTCTAGAATTGGTTTGACTGTTTTTTGATATTTGATCGTGGATTCCTCTATTGCGATGGGGTGGAGTAGGCAGTCCAGCTCTTCGACGGTTATTTGTTCCCAGTAAAAGAGGTATTTTGGGTGCAGTGGGATTTGAAAATTTAATGATAGATGGAGTGATTCCTCAAGGGACGGCGTCCTATTGGCAAACTCACCCAGCTCAGGATACTTTGTGGCTTTTTGCGCAAGCTCCTCGGCCCAGAACTCTTCCACATACCCTGAAGGAATAAGCTGCGCGTTGTTCTCAAGAAAGTCACCAAATGAGATCAGTATGTCTCCAAGGTAGAGTATTTTCTCAATGTCGTTCTTGATTTTGATGCCGTGTTCCACGTTCTGGATTTTGACGACGTCGCCATTTTTGAGCCGCACGATTGGTGTCTCAATCGAGTCGACAAAGGCGACAGTTGCTCCCTTCCCTGGAACGTCGAGTTTTATCTGAGTGCCGACCGCAATTGTGTGATTAAGTATCTCGGCTACTACAGGATGGATTCCAACCGACGCAAATCCTGTGTTGCACGCCCTTCCATATCTGAGCCTAAAGCCCCCCAGTCGGTTTGGTGTTGACAGAACCGACCTTCCCGCTATGACCTCCTTGAGCCTTTTTGCTGCCGAGTCCTCCTCGTCACCTTTTTGAACACCGCCTTTTAGCTGATTGAGCCATTCCCACCCATCTAGTTGGTACAGCTCGATTCTTTTGAGCAATTTTTTTGCGCGTCCTATTAGGCCGTCATTTAGTACTCTGAGGGCGCCTCCCCTGACGCGATCAGTTTTGATTCTTACCATATTTTTGTGGTTTACGACCTCGTTTGGATCTGTGTCTACTCCATCGAGCTCCACTGGAAGATTCGAGATTACCGTGACAATGTCTTCGTCTTGGACGTGGTACTGAAAATTTCCAATATCCCTTTCATAGACCCGCAACTCTTCGACAAACCTTCCTGTTTCGTCATCAAAGGAGTTTGCCTGGTATTTTGAGAGCCCTGCCACTTTTCTGACGTGATCTGCAATGAGCATGGTTACTGCGGACTCGGTTCCCCCTGCCGATCGCATTGGTCCTGCGATTGATACGGAGAGGTAATCAGAGCCGTCCCTGTTTTTCTTTATCGTCACCTCAGAGATTCCTTGCAGCGGCGCGATGGTGACGCCTTCGGTAACTATGGCGAGGCCGACCCTTACGGCATTGTCTAGTTTTTCTTCCAGTGGGGTCTCTGGCGGGTGGTATTTCCCAAGAGCTATGTCTTTTGAGAGTTCGAGTGCTGCCAGTTCCTTGCCTTTGGTTTTGAGTAGTTGCCTGAGCGGTTCTGCAATGTCGATGTCATGCATCTTTGCAACGCGATCCGCAAGATCAAATGCGATTTTCGGCTCGATTATTCCGGATGAATCGACGAGTGTCGACTTGGCTTGTGCCGCCTTTTCAAAAATCCGATTGGTCTGCTCGGAGAGTTCAGAGTAATAATTTAGATAGTAATCTGGCATTGCTACTCCCTTGAGGCGGGAGATTGCCGTGTTTTCTGACATGTCACTTCCTTGTGCTCTTGATGCTATTTGCTATTTCGGCTAGTTTCTTTAGGCTGTCTTTTTCTTGTTCAAGCATGGTTCCGATGACTAGCGCGTCGGCTCCGGCTTTTACGAGTTCCTTGGCTGTGGCAGAGTCCCGAATTCCTCCACCCACGATCAGAAAGCCTTTGTAGACCTTTCTGACTGCCTGAACCATTTTGGGGCGGACGCTCTGCTTTGCACCTGAGCCGGCTTCTAGATAGACAAACCTCATTCCAAGAAATTGTGCTGCCAAGGCGTAGGCTGCCGCAATTCCGGCCTTTTCAAACGGGATGCCCCGCGCAGAGCCCACAAACCATGCGGTTGTCCCCTCACCTATTATGATGTATGCTGTAGGGAGGGGCTCTAGGCCGAATTTGAGGACGTTTGGTGCGCCCAGTGCTTGTGCCTGAGTTATGTAATAGGGGTTTTCTGAATTCAATAATGAGCTGAATAGAATGGCGTCCGCGTTGGGCACGACTCCAGTCACGTTGCCTGGAAATAGAATTATTGGAATTTTCACTGATTTTTTTAGAGTTTTTACAACCTGGGTCATCTCTAACTGGTCGGTTGCTGAGGAACCGCCTACAAGTATGGCTGCAGCGCCCAATCTCTCCACATTTTTTGCAAGTTTTGCAGATTCTGCCAGTTTGGAAGCCTCAGAATCAATCAGGACGAAGAGGAGTGGTGATTTTTTTCGTCTCGTGTTGAGGTATTGCTCCACTTTTGCCATGAGTGTGGTTTACATGAACTGTTTTAAAGTTTAATTGGGATGCGGTATACAAATTTGTATAGCTATGGTGGAGTCTGCCGATTCAAATTTTAATAATATTATGAAGCAAATTATCAAAAAATCACTGTTTACTGAAAGACAAATTCAAATTATTTTACATAAGAAAAATCTCTCCGAGTTTGATTTTGGGATCTCTAAAGGCGCTTATTTCAGGCAGGTCGCCCAGTCTCGCGACAAGTTGATGAGCTTCTACTATACCATAGTTCTGCTTCGCAGCCTTGGAATTCTGCTTCCAGATGACATTGATGTGATATCTAGGCTTGCCGAACAGGTCTCTGTGATAAAAGATAGTGATGTTTTCCCAGAAAGGGAAGAACAGGTGCTAAATGTCATTGATAAATTGGTGCGCCAAGCGTCTGGAATGTGATACATCACGACAATTGGATGTCCGATTTTTTGTTGATGTGATTGCATATGATATCATCAATGATGTAAAATGTGAAATTATGTTGGCCTATCACAATAAATCACATTATTTTTGGTATTAACGTGATGATAATAGAGATTCCCGACCCCAAGGTGATTGCAAGTGTGATAATTGCATTTGCTGTAGGGGTCTTTGGTGTGGTTGTCTATAACAAAATCAGGGCTTTTTCGATCCAAAAAACCACGGATCCGGCCTACCTCTCACGCCTAGAATACTATGAAAGGCAGTTAATAGATATGAAAATACGCCTGGACGCGCTTGATTTGGAGGAAAAAGAGGTTCCAAAGGAGGTCTTGGGTGCACCAGAGGCTGTTTTGGAGAAAAAGGTCGAAGTTGAGCCCAAAAAAGAGAGCCCCGAGATCAAAAAAGAGCCCGAAAGGCCTGCCCAAAAGCCAAGAATGCCGAATATGGACTTTAATGGGGTGGCAGAACATGTGTTGGGATTAATCACGACTCGTGAGATGACGTCACGTGACATCCAGGTCACAATAGGGAGGAGTAGGGAGCACACCTCAAGACTCATGAAGAGGCTTTTCGAGGAGGGTCTGGTGGAAAGGAACACCAAGACAAAGCCCTTCACATACAGAATTACAGAAAAGGGAAAGGCCAGATTGGGTGGGTTGGAAAAAACCGTTACTGTTTGATTTTTCTGGGCCAAAGATCATTTGGTTTGGGTGTTTTCTGTCCAGTTTTCATGGTTTTTTATATAATTTTAATATATTAAAAAAACCTAAATATCTTGAATTATTAAATTATTATATGCTATCAGATAATGAGGAGTTGGTAAAGATCACGGCTGTTGGCACCATATCCATTCCCAAGCAATTCAGGCAATATTTGGGCATTCAGAAGGGCGACTATGTAAAGATAAGCCTGCAAAACGACTCTTTGGTCCTAAAGAGGGCCACAATCTCCTAATTTGTTCTCGGTTGGACTTTGGCCAGTTGGTACACCCATTCTCTGCCGTTACGGAGGCGGTTTATCCTGCCTTTGGTGTTAAAGCGTGCCAAATAGGTCGAAATTACGCTCAGTTTGATGGGTTCGTTGAACTCATCTTCGTATTTTTCTAGGAGTTCGTTTGAAGTAAAACTGCCCATTGGGAAGTATTTGTCCACAACATGCCATATTTTTGACCCCACCGAATCGAGTTGTGGGGCATCCTCCTGGTCCTCTATATTCATAAGGTTCATCAATTCGAATATCTTGAGGACTTTGTCTCTAGTGATATTGCCTTCTATATTGAAGTTGTATTTTGCGCCGTCCGAGTCCTCTAGGTCTATTCGTATTCTTTTTTTGGCCATTGTGATCGATCGTGTTATCAGGTTAACAATTGAACAGATCCGGTGAGAATTGTTAACTAAGTGAGTTGTTAACATTGACTGCGTAGCCCACGCATGGTTAGTTTTATTATATTAACAATTCAACCCATCCCCATCTAGACGGCATGGTTAAAATCACGCCTGGAGTGGAAATAAAGGGGTCAAAACCACCCTGTTAACATTGTTAATAGCCAACTTCACGCCTGGAGTGGAAATAAAGGGGTCAAAATTGGCTTTTTCGTCGTCTTTCTTAACATTATGTTAACTGGTTGTGAACGCCGTCGACCCACCCCTCATATTCACCTAGAGACACACCTTTCCTTCCACTCTTTACCTTTCAAAATTTTTTTAAAAAATGAATGATAAGATAATCAATATCATTAACTTACATAATGATTGGAAATTATGGTGTCTCTCTATTTTATAATGAGGGGTGTGTGATCTTAAGTGATGCGGAAGGTCAGTAAGGAAAAACACATGGCTGCATTAAGGGAAAAGACAAAAGAGTTGGAATCACAGGGTTGGCGCGTAGTCGACCTACAAGGCAAGTCGCCCGACGCAATTGCCATCAAAGATGGAAAAGTTGTCGCAGTCGAGATACTAAGAAAGATCAAAACCGAAAGAAAAAACCCAGATCTGGCAAAAAAGAAAGGCAAGTTCAAATGGACTTTTGCCGGTGGTTTTACACTTGCTAGTAAAAGGTCAAATTATGATATGTTTGATGATGTTATCTTTGGCTTTTACAAATAAGGTGGCACCATGACTCAAGACGACCCAGTTGACAAATTACTGGAAAATGCAATAAAAGGAGCCACATTATTCAAAAACCGGCAGGTTCTACAAACAAAATTCGAACCAGAGACAATCCTGCACAGAGATCAGGAGCTTGCCAAGATCACTCAGGCCCTTTTACCCATACTAAAAAAAGCAAGACCATCAAACCTCCTAGTTTATGGCAAACCTGGAACTGGGAAGACACTTGTCGTCTCAAGAGTGCTCTCAAAAATTGAAAAACGAGTCAAAGACAGCGACTTTCCCATCAAACTATTCTATGCCAACGCCAAAGACGAAACGACCATTTACGGCTTGTTGGTGAACCTAGGCTCAAAACTAGGCTTGGAATTACCGACAACAGGCCTTTCCATAAGCATCGTGTTCACAAAAATCATAGATGCCATAAAAGAGAATTCGATAAATGCCATCTTTGTAATCGATGAAATAGACTATTTAGCAGAGCTTGCCTCAAAAACAGGAAAAGACATACTTTACAATCTCACAAGAGCAAATGAGAGGCTAAAGGCGGGGGGATCCTTGACGCTCATTGGAATCTCAAACCAGCTTAATTTCAAAGAAAAGCTAGACCCACGAGTCATTAGCAGCCTCAGTGAAGAGGAGATCGTTTTCACAAACTACTCCGTAGACCAAATAAAAGAGATCCTCTCGGACAGAATCAAAGAAGCCTTTGTAGCCAACACGGTGGATCCCGCAGCCCTTAATCTCTGCGCCGCAATGGCAGGTCAAGAACACGGTGACGCAAGGAGGGCAATTGACCTCTTGCGGGTGGCAGGAGAGCTGGCAGAAAGAGAGCAAGCAACAACGGTGACCGAGGACCACATAAGGCGGGCCGCACAAAAAATGGAAGAAGACAAAGAGATCACTGCACTGAACGCATACCCGCTTCATGAAAAACTGCTTATTGTGGCAGTGATGAGAACCAATGGTGGTGGAACGGGGGAGGTTTATCACGCATACAAGGAACTATGCAAGACTATCCGCCAAAAAGAGGTCACACAAAGAAGGGCGACGCAAATCCTCAGCGACATCGAGCTTTCAGGTCTTATCACTGGTAAAATAATCCATCAAGGCATGCATGGGAGGACAAAGAAGTTCAACCTAACAGTTCAGCCAGAAACCGTAAAAAAAGCCTTCCAAAACGACATAATTTTGGCGGATGTTTTGTAGTAATTACGCAAAATTTTTGGTGTAGACCTTGAACGTCTTCAGGTTAACTAGAACCGCCACACCACACGTGGGCACAATCCCAACACCTGCCTGAAACGGCGTCTGTTGCTGCCAGGCCCCGGAATTTACCAGCAGAATGTTCTTGTACAAATCGAGCTCCACATAGTGCACGTGTCCTGTATAGAATATGTCTGGCACATCGTCAATCACCAGATGATCCTCCAACTCGGGCGCCATTGGGGTCTGGGCTCCATAAATGGGGCTTAGGTGTCTTGCCTTTAGGAGGTATTGCATCACCTTGGCTGGGTGGTCATAACTTAGGCCCGGAGTCGTCTTTACTATGTCATCGACGCTCTGGCCATGAAATATGAGGACTTTGACGCCATTTAGCGAGATCATTGCAGGGTTGCCGATCATAAAGAAGTTTTTTCGACCCCACAAATCGGGATTGTATTTTGCTGGCATGGCCGGCTGCGGCAGCGCCCGCCTTCCAGGATCGTGGTTCCCAGGAGATATGAACACCTTGATGTGTTTTGGGATCTTGTCCAGAATCTCAAAAACTAATCGTAACTGTTCTGCAGAATCGAGAGCGACCAACTCTTTGTCCTGATTTGGATAAATGCCTATTCCGTCCACCACATCCCCACCTATCACAATAAACCTGACCTTGCGTGCTATGGGATCCGGTCCGGACAACCAAGAAATCAGCTCCAAGAACTCTTTTTCCATAAAGAACTTGCTGCCAATATGCAAATCCGAGACAAACAACGCATACGTATCGGTTCTTGAACGGTTTACCGCATGATCCGGAATGTCAGGCAGTATGATATCTTTGACTATGAATCCGCCATTTTTGCTTGAGACTATTTTCAACATCACGAACTGGTCCATTAACAGCATGGCGGCCGTCTTTTGAAGATCCTCGTCTATTACAACAGTCTCAATTGAGCCACTTGGGTCGTCTATGGTCACCTTTGTGACGTTTCTGTCAGTTCTGCGCTCAGAAACAAGCCCGCAAACATAGACGTCGTCTTTAGATTTGAGGGTGAGTGCTGCAGATATCGGTTTGAGCATTTTTGCTTCCGGGCGATTGGACATTATTCTTTTGAGTTTTGTGTATCTGCTTGTAAACAAAGCCGTAAAACCCTCCACACCTTCAGAAGAGGTTATTTTTGTAGTGGGGTCAAAGAGGATCTCGTGGTGGTCATCAAGCTCCTCATCTTCTTTTATGCCAAGAAACGACTCCAGATCCTTTTGCGAGATCAAATATAGCCGCTGCTTTTCTTTTTCCCTTACTACCTGCCTGATTATTCGCTCAAGATCCTCAACGTTGACCTGTTCGAGCAGCTTCAGGGCGTCCGGGTGGATTTGAAAGCCGCGATTCAAAGCAAAATCTAGCACAGCACCCAAATCTCTTATCATGACAAACTTTCAACAAATCACGATTTAATTAAATCTCCGCAATGCAACAGCTCAAATAATCAACACAAAAACTGGCAGTGTTGAAAAAAAGAATCATACTTTTCTTTGTGTTTTTGGCCGTTTTTTCTGCAGCTTTTTCACTTGGAGCTCAAATGGAGGTTCCAGAAGAAGAGGCCAAGATATTTCTTGATGAATTCAACAAGCTCCTCGAGGCACTGCAGGGGGAGAATTTCGGCATAGAGATCTTTTTGCACAACACCCAGATCGCCTTGCCTATGTTCGTGCCCGGATTTGGCGTGGGGTGGGGGATATTTTCTGCATTCTCCACCGGTTTTGCTTTTGCAGCATTGGCTACGACCACACCACTTTTAGCACAAATCCCGCCAATTACGATGATCTTTGCAACGCCCTTTGGGCTGATGGAACTGGCAGCATACTCTATTGCCATGTCACGAAGCTTCATACTGATTGTGGCCCTCTTCAAAAAACTTCCAATTCTGCCACAATGGAAGCACATTGCAATGGAGGTTGGTATTGTGGTAGCTTTGTTACTGGCGGGAGGCATAATTGAGGCGTATATGATTGAGACCTTCTCCGGCTCAGACGTCCTCTCTGAGATAAACATTAAATGAGAAAATTTATGGGCTTTGACAAAAATAATTCATTCGCAAATTATAAACAAAATCAATTCTTGATTATATTATGAAATACGTGGTGTTTTTAGCCGCAATCTTGCTGGGCGCAGGCTTGATTTTATCAGAAGACGGCCACGCACAACTTGCTTCAAACAAGGCGTTCTCACTTGTAGGCAGTGGTTTTGCGACAACAAACACGCAGATCTCTGACGCAAGCATTGATCTTCTGTTTCTCACCACCAAAACAAAAACCACCTCGGGGTTTAATCTGCAAAGCGGTATGATTGTAATTGATGATGTGGAGCTCAGCCTTTCGGATTTTAACGGCATCATAGTTGGGGACGGCAGAATCTTCAGGGTTAGTTCAACCGCATCAGATTCCAAAAACGAGTTTAGTGTAAGAATTTTGGGCAGACTGGTTGACAAAACTGCTACCGAGTCCATTTACACCATCACCGGCACCATAACTGATGCAAACAAGACAACAACAAAACTCATCTACACAGCAAAGGTCTCGGAGGTAACTACACAGAAAGCCCAAACTCCAACCAAGACTACCACGACCATAAAGATTCTAAAGGGTGCCGCTAACCCGTCTGAGAGAACCTACAAAGATCAAATAGCAGGATTCAGCTTCAAGTATTTTTCTGAAGATAGGCTCACAATACATCCAGGCAGTACACTGACTTTTGTAAATGAGGACACTGCATCACACAGTCTCAAGAGTGGTACGGCAAATTATGTCTCACGACACAAAACGTTTACACCCGACGGCAAGATCTCTAGTGGGGAGATACAACCCGGCAAATCTTGGAGTGTTACTTTTGATGAACCAGGATTTTACAGGCTGTTTGATGAAAACTATCAGTGGATGGACATAACAATATTTGTCATAGACTCTTCCAAAATCCAAAAAACAAAAACACCACTAAACTAGTCTTCAAAATTAACATACGATTCCAGCTTTGATTGGTTGATCACCATTACTGAGAGATCAGAAAACTCCCTGCCTTCCAGATCCTTCACAGTTCCCACAAATTCTGTCTCTTTGTCGGTGGTAAGGAACTCAAACACGTGCACCCTTAATGCCGAAGTGTCGAATCCGTTTGCCTTTAGGTATGCGGCAACCTCGGACTGCATAAAATGTTTTTTGGGATCGCGCGGCCACGGCCGTGGAACCAATATCACACTAAGGCCGTCAAGCAGGGCCTTTTGCAGCTCAAGCTTTTTGTCCTCAATTGGAGTGGTCACATGCATAGTGATTACCTTGGACTTGTCTAGCGGAACCCGTGCCTTTGCTGCAGCTACCTGAATCGAAGATATGCCAGGTATGATCTCAACTTCTCCGAAAATCTCAATCAATCTGTCAACCACTTCGGATTCAGAAAAGTTGACGTCACCGGTAAATGGGATTAACAGATTTCTGTTACCCAGAGTTTTTGCAATTTTTTGATAAGCCTCTTCTTGATTCTTCATAGTTACTTCGTGAACCTCTTTCCCCCCAAGGAAGGGCTCAATAGTGCTCAGCGTGTACTTGTAACCAATTATGACATCGGAGATACGTATGGCTTCTTTTACAATATCTGTGACGTACTTGCTGGAGCCTGGACCCACACCTACTGCGTAAACTTTGCCCAATTTACTTTGCAGTCCTATCTTTGATGTATGTGACTACCGGCGTCCAATCTACTTTGAGAAACTTTACAGCATCTTTGATGGGGTAGCTCACCCAGTCCCTTACGATCGACAACTGGAATCTTTTTTCTTTTTCGGGAGTCTTGATCTTTAGCATCAAAACCGTGCCCCAGGGTTTCTCTTGCGACTCTACGTCCACCACCTGGTCAAGCGAATATTCCTCATTTTTTTCATTTTCCATGTCAACCAGCAAATCTTTTTCATCATAACCGTCGTGTGTAAGCATGGTGTTGTTCGACTTCATCAAGGTGAGAATCTGCCTTTGAACTGCAGCCTTCCACCATTTCGGATTTGCCTCGGTTTTTGTTACAAACATGATGTGCTTGTCAGTAAGAAAGAACATACACTCCCGTCCTTTTGAAAATAGTTTTTTTTCTTCCTTCCACACAGAAAGCAAATGAGTCTGAATTTTTTCTGTCTGATCCATATTTAACACGACACACTGACTTGTTAAAAACCAATTCAATTAGCTTTTATTTAAGATCAAAAAAGAAATCACGTTGAAAATTATTCCTATTGCGATCTCGTTGATTTTTGGCAGTCTTGTGGTGTGTGGCGTGCCGGTTTTTGCCGAGACGGAAATCTCAGACAAGGTGGTCGTGTTGCACACGCAATCAGGAGATATGGTGATAGAACTGTTTCCGGCCGATGCGCCAAGAACGGTAGAAAACTTTCTTAATTTAACCGAACATGGATTTTATGACAGGACTGTCTTCCACAGGGTGATCAAGGACTTTATGATCCAAGGTGGAGACCCAAAGACAAAGCCTGGAGCGTACAAGAAGCTTGAGGAGTGGGGAACAGGTGACGCAGGATACACCATACCCGGAGAGTTCAACACAATCAAACACAAGCGGGGAATTGTATCTATGGCAAGAGGTGCTGACCCAGACAGTGCAAGCTCGCAATTCTTTATAGTACATAAAGACTCGCCACATCTGGATCGAAATTATGCGGCGTTCGGCCGCCTTGCTACTGCTGCAAGCTATGAAACGCTAGACAAAATTGCAAACTTGGAAACTGGAAAAAACTACACCAACGACATTCCATACCAGTGGGGACAGGGCGAGATTCTCAAGGCTGAAGTGAAGATGCGCTCAGAAATACCTGATTTGCTTGAACAGGGTGAGCCTGATCGCGTAGCTGGAGAACCAAACCAGCCACCACAACGATACAGCAATACAAAGTTTGGATTTTCATTTGAAACACCAGCAGGATGGTTCGTTCAAGAACCACAAAAGAGAACACCACAGACGCCGGATGTCGTAGTTGTAGGCACAAGGGTGGGCGGGTTCACCCCGGCCATTTCAATTTCAGTCAAAGAAGCAAACGGTGCCTCACTTGCTGATCATGTAGCAGAAATCAAAAAATCAATCCAGAAGGCACTCGACGACGGCATCCTTACAATGCTAAATGAAGAAACCACCACCATCAACGGCTACGAGGCATTTGTTAGAGATGCTACTGGAAGATTCAACATGACTTCGGGAACAATAAACGTGAAATTCAAAGAGATCGTCCTCAAAGGACCAACCAAATTCTATATTCTCACCTATACAAACTCAGAAAACAACTTTGATGCAGGACTGCCAAAATTTGACAAAGTCGTAAGCACATTCAAGATAGAAGATGTCGGCCAGGTAATTGACATGCCTGCAGACAAAAACAAGGGAGGCTGCTTGATTGCTACAGCGACGTTTGGCACGGAGCTTGCCCCTCAGGTCCAGCTATTAAGGGAGGTACGAGATAGTGCGGTGCTTTCAACTACATCGGGCGCCTCATTTATGAACGCATTTAATACTGTTTATTACTCGTTTTCGCCAGCGGTGGCAGACTGGGAGAGGCAAAATCCGGCCATAAAAGAGGCAATCAAACTAGGACTGACACCCATGCTGGCCACTTTGTCCCTACTCAACTACGTTGAAATCGACTCTGAATCAGAAATGCTGGGCTACGGAATTGGCATAATTCTACTCAATACTGGAATGTATCTTGTTGCACCCGCAATCATGATTGCAAAATTGAGAAAAAAACTTAGTGCAAAAATCTAGGCAGCTTCTTTATTGCGTGCGCCACAGATATCCTGCCTGGGCCCATGGTGATGATTGCAAGGTTTGCCGCAAGCAAGATGAGATCTAGTTCGTAACCTCGCTCACCAGTCAGGCTGGCCGCGTCTTTTACATGAAATATTGCCCCAAGCATGATTATGGACAAGAGTGAAGACGAGATTCTGTTTAAAACACCGATTATCAACAAAATTCCAGGAACAGTTTCTGCGAGGGCGATTGGTATCTGCATTTCTGCGGGCAGTCCCTGGTTTGACAAAAATCCGGCAAAACCTGGATTGAACTTGCCCATCCCGTGCACCAGGAATATGACGCCTACTGCGAGTCTGACTCCTAAATGTGTAATGTCGTTAAATTTTGACTCTCTAATACCTGCGTCCATACAGGCTGTGCATATGATACAATTAAAATCTGTTTCTTCTTATTCGTTCAAGTTGTCAAATTCGAAATCCACATCTATAGAATACAAAAAGAGATTAATCAAAACTTGGAACGAGATTGCGCCGCGCTATCACAAAAAATGGGCAAAGCAAAGAGTAGGCCCATTTCAGAGCACAACCAAGCTTGTCTCGGCTGCACAATTGCGCCGAGGACACAAAGTTCTTGATCTGGCTTGCGGTACGGGAATTGTAGTAAACGAGATCCTCCCAAAAATAGGACGCACAGGCCACGTAGTTGGAGTAGACAGCTCAATATCTGCAATAAAAATAGCTAAAAAATGGTTGGATGGAAACTCAAACGTAGATTTTGTATTGGCTGATGTGGAAAATCTACATTTTAATGAAAAGTTTGATGCAGTGACGTGTCAGTACGCATTATTCTTTTTTCCTGATGCCGGCAGGGTGCTTGAGAACATAAAATGCTGCTTAAGGAGTGGTGGCAACCTCGCAATCACGGTACACGGAGCACGCGACTCGGTTCCGTATTTTAGCAGCATCATTGATGTCGCCACAAAATTTATTCCAGACTATCTTCCACCTGGCGCGCCAGATCTGGACAGATTTGGAACAAAGCAACGCCTAAGAAAGGCCGTACACGATGCAGGTTTTACGGACATCAAAATAGCTGAGTTCATATTCTCATACAGTCCTGGAACCTTTGCGCAGTACTGGTCTGACTACATCAAATACTTGGCAAAACCACTCAAAGAAAAAATAAACAAATTAACACCAGCTCAGAAAAAACAGATGCAAAACCAAGTACAAGAAAAAACTCTCCCGTACACAAATAATGAGAGAATAACCTTTCCTTGGAAGGTGCTGGTACTTCGTGCGACAAAACCATGACAAAATTGTTGGGCTTCCAATGAAATCATTGGAAGCACATACCAACAAATGACTCCACTTACACCAATTTAACATGAATTGTAATTAGGCATGAGTGTGTGTGAAATGAACAACACCCGATTGTCACAAAATGTGTACTAGATGACGATCAATTCTTTTGTAAACTTGTGCAGAATTTCTGGCCTGTCTTTCACTATTACCGAGTCTTCGATTCTGACTCCAAATTTTTTTGGTAGGTAGATGCCGGGCTCCACTGTAATGGCCATGTTTTTTTGCAATTTTGTGTCGCTTTTTTGGCTTATGGTGGGCAGCTCATGCACCTCCAGTCCTATCCCATGGCCTGTAGAATGAATAAAGTACTTGCCATAATTTTTCTTGTTTATGTAATTTCTACACGCATCGTCAACCGACTTGCACGTTGAATTAGGCCTCACCGCTTTGAGGCCAAGCTCTTGGGACTCTCTTACAATGTCGTATACCTGTCTTGCTTGCTTGCTTATAGAGCCCAACCCAAATGTGCGTGTTGCGTCGCTTACGTATCCCTCGTACCGCAGCGTGAGGTCAACTACAATCAGATCTCCGTCTTGGAATTTTCTGTCAGTTACTTGGGCATGCGGCAAGGCGCCGTTCTGGCCGCCGGCGATAATTAAAGGGTTCAGGGTGGATCTGTAGCCGGTACTAAACATGCGACGCTCCATGGCAAATGCCATCAAAATGGCCTGAAGCTCAGATTCGCGCAGGCCGCTCCGTATCTTCTCCAAACAGAGCTCGTACATCTGGTCGATTATTGCAGATGCCTTTCTGAGCACCGCGACTTCTTTTGCATCCTTTACCTCCCTTGCCCGATAAAACGGGTCAGTCGAGTGCACCAGTCCGGGCACCGATTTTTTTAGGGCCTGCATTGTGGCATAGCTCTGGCAGTCGGTACAGACCTTCTTTTTCTTTAACTTGCTAGCTACGGTGGAAATCATCCCGATTCCGCGCTCCGCTGCTATGACTGTGCAGTCAGAAGCTTCCTCTTTTGCCCTACCAACCTCAAGCTCTGGCGCAATTATTGTGGCATCCCCGTCTTCCAAGACTGCGACAGCTTCTCCCCAGAAACCAGTGGTGTAAAACAAGTTCTCTGGCTCAAAGCAAACTACCGTGTCGCAGCCTAGCTGCCGCGCATGTTTTAGCAGATTCTTTCGCCGCAACTTCATGCGTGGACTGGGCTTTGTTTGAATTTATTATTTGTTGGTCTGACGCTGTTAAGTTTGTATAGCGGCGTCTGGACTCTTGCATTGTTGGAGGAAAAAAGAAAAGTAGTCGCATTGCTCTCTGGCGGCCTTGACAGCCAGCTAGCTGTAAAAATGATGCAAAAGCAGGGCTTTGAGGTATCTGCTGTTGCGATCAAGACGCCATTTTGTGATTTTGACTGCGGTCGTGGTTGCGGATTCGAAATAAGGGAAAGAGCTGACGCCCTTGGCGTAAACCTCAAGACAGTCTATCTTGGCGACGAATACATTGAGATGTTAAAAAATCCAAAACACGGTTTTGGTTCTGGAATGAATCCGTGCATCGACTGCAGAGCAATGATGTTCAAAGCTGCAAAAAAACACATGGAGGAGATAGGCGCTGACTTCATAATCTCAGGGGAGGTGCTGGGGCAAAGACCGATGAGTCAGCACGGGCCTGCACTCAAGACAATTGAAAAAGAATCTGGACTGGAGGGCTACATAGTCAGGCCCCTGTCTGGTGCACTACTGCCAAAAACAATTCCGGAAAAAAATGGACTGATAAAAAGAGAGCAACTGGGAATGATCCGAGGCCGCACAAGAAAACCGCAATTGGAATTGGCAAAAGAATTTGGAATCGAAAATCCACCAAACGCAGGAGGTGGTTGTCTTCTTACCGATCCTGCGTTTGCAATCAGAGCAAAAGATCTTTTCAAACACACCGACGCGCCCACAACAAATGACATTGATCTTCTCAAAATTGCAAGACACTTCAGACTGGACGAAAAAACAAAGCTAGTAGTTGGAAGAAACAAAGACGAAAATGAGATGATAAAATCACTGGCGCTCCCAGGAGACATCATATTCTACGCAAGAGATCACGTAGGCCCAGTCGCACTGCTGCGCGGCAAAAACACAGATGCACACAAACAGCTCTGCGCGGCAATAACTCTACGATACTCCGATGCGCCAAAACAACAAGAGAGTGTAGTTGTGGTCGAACAAGACGGAGGAGCTACGGAAATCACAACCAGCCCTGCGCAAGAACACGACTACATAAAATACCGAATTTAGCTGTAAAAACTGAAAACTCGTTCGTGTCCGATGCGAAAGACTTTTTGAGGGAGTAATCCGCATCTTAGTTAGATGCAAAAACAGGAAAGCCCCACATACCTCAAGGCCATAACAATTCGGGACCCAAGCGACATACACTCAATCAAAGACGACATGAAAAAAAACATGATATTGATTTTGAGGGTGACACCACTTGCGCAAAAAGATGTGGAGCAGCTCCGAAAGCTAGTCGAGGAGCTATATGCCCAAGCAAAGAATTTCAACGCAGACATTGCAAGACTTGGAGAAGAAAGAATTATTGTCACACCACCTGGGGTAAAGATCTGGAAGCCAGAGTATGATCTGAAATAATATTAAAACAAAGCGCATCACTTCTACGCCCCGTTAATATCGAGTAACTCACGACATTTTGTAAAATGCAAAAAGTTCCGGCCGTCGTAGTTTCCATGTTTGTGGCATTGCTGTCACTTCAAGGACTCGCATTTGCTGATGATGAACCACACAAAATCATCTCGCAGTGCGAAAAGATATTTCCCGATCTGGAGAAGCTCGGCAAGGCAAAGTTTGAGCAACGCTACCTCCACTTTACACACATCCGCAGCTGCTATGTCCTGTATGACGAACCGGTCTGGTATTCAACCGGAGAAGATCGCATCCAAAGGTTGACCGAATTACTTCAAAGACCACAAGTAACCATCCCAATAAGGGATAGATTTGTCCAGAGTGAAAACATACCGCAATGGATCAAAGACGACGCCACACGCTGGCACCAAGGAAAAGAAAAAGACAACGTCTTTTCTTATGGCATAAGATACATGATAAACTCAAAGATGCTGTACCTGCCTATAGGCGTTTTTGATCCGCAAAGCTGCAATCCTGACTCGATCTGTATCTCAAAAAATGATTATCTGAAATATTCAGTCAAGGACAGCAGAATGGACGACACTGCCACCCAAACTCACACCTTTGGAGATGCCGGCAGCTACATCACGGTAAGCATCACAGAGACATCCAAAACTGGCAGGAAGACGGATCTGCTCAGAATGCAAAACGATGGCCTGCTAGTCGGCGATCAGAAAAAGTATTACCAGTTCGTGCACAAAATACCTTTGAAGATCGGCGACAAAGTATCCTCGATCCACGATCTCGTAATAACCGGCCAGGTATACTATTCATTCAAAGATGCAAAAAGGGAGGCATTATTGGCGTGGGACGCAACAAAACAATACTATGAGGTAATAGACAAACAAACCGGCGTGGTGCTCTACACAAAGCAAGAAAACAGGATCCTCAAGTCAGAATGGTCTGCAAAACTAGTGGACACCAATGTCTTTGCAAAGGAAATCAAAATAGAATACGAAGACATGAAGATACCTTCCTGGTTTAGGTCCACCGTAAAGTGGTGGACGGAGGGAAAAATCACCGACAAGGAGTACCTCGACAGCCTCAGCTATCTACTTAAGAACAACATAATGCAGATTTAGCTCAAAAGAGCCTGATTGCTTCTTGAACCTGCGGGTAGTGGGCCGGAACCCTGAACATCCTGCGAATGTTGAGCGCCAAATTCTCGCACTTTCTTCGCTCGCCGTGGTTTACGAGCACCCGTCTCAGCTTTGGTCGCAACTTGTGCACAAATGACAACAATTGGTTGTAGTCGCTGTGTCCAGAAAAGCCGTCTAGCTTTACAATGGAGCAGTTGATGCTGACTACTTCGACTTTGCCCTCCTTACCCATTAGCGAGACCTGTTTTGCCCCGTCCAAAACTCGTCGGCCGAGGGTGCCGTTGACTTGGTACGAGACAAAGATTATTCGGTTCTTGTTGTTTGGTGCAATATTTCTAAAGTATTCTAGGACGGGACCGCCCTCCAGCATGCCTGACGTTGCCAAAATGATGCATGGGGTTCCATCCCGCAGTGGCTCCTCTCTGGCATCAGAGTGTTCTATGTTTGTGAAATATTCCGAGTCAAATGGGTTGTCGTCTGTTTCAAGAATCTTTTGTCTGAGCTCTCTGGAGAGGTATTCTGGGAAGGCCTCATGTATGGCGCTTGCCTCCGCAATCATTCCCTCCATGAACACTGGGGCCTCGACCATCTGGCCTGCCTTCATGTAATGATCGATTACCATCATTATCTCTTGGGCGCGTCCCACCGCCGGAATCGGGATGAGGACCTTGCCGCCATCGACAAGCGTGTTGTTTACTGCGTTAATGAAAGCGGACTCTACTTCTTGTCTTGTTGGCTGTATGTCTTCTCTTGCGCCATAGGTGCTCTCAATCAAGAGGGTCTCCACCCTCGGATAGTTCCACGAGGCACTCTCAAACAAAATACTTTTTCCGAACTTGATGTCGCCGGTGTAGACAAAATTGTGATCACCGTTGCCGATGTGGAAGTGGCACGTGGCAGATCCAAGTATGTGCCCTGCATTTGAAAACACAAGTTTGATGTCTGGCGCAATATCTGTTACTGTGCCATATGGTATGGTTATGGTCTGCCTCATTATCTGTTTGACGTCTCTTTCCGCGTACAGTGGGGCGCGGCCCTGAGCTGCGGCCACTTTTACTGCGTCAAGCTGAATCAAATTCATCATGGGGAGTGTGGGCTCGGTACAGTAGATCGGGCCCTTGTACCCATACTTGCACAAAACCGGCAGAAATCCGGTGTGATCTAAATGAGCGTGCCCAATTACGACCGCATCTATTTCATCAAGTGTCACGTTGGCCCAATCAAGTCTTGGGAACGCCTCAGCTGAGGTTCTTGCGCCAGGGTTGACTCCGCAATCAATTAGGATCTTGCTTTCTGGCGTGACAAGCAACATGCTTGAGCGTCCCACCTGACCGAAACCTCCAAGCGTCAAAAGCGAGACTTCGGATTTTTGTGCAAGTCGCGGGCGAAATATGCTTTCGCCAATCTGCTTGAGGTGTTTTGCCCTCTCTGTTGCAGAAACTTTGAGATTGTAGTTTATGGCCTGGATGGTACTGGAGGGGCTTGACGTTGCCTTTCTTATGCGGAGGCGCCAACCGGTAGTCTCCGTAAGCTGAGCAATGTTGAACGCAGGGTTGTTGTGCAAAAGCCAGGGTCTTTTCACTTCTAGTGAGACTTCGCCTGTGGCAGTATCAAAAAAGGTTCCACCAAGCTCGGCATCCTTTGGAAGTGCCTCTGCCAGGATCTTCCTTGCGTCTTCTTCTTGCTTTCTGATGGATTCTTCAGTTCTGACTACAATCCTTTTTTTTATGATGTTGACAAGATCCGAAATTATCTCGTTGTGCTCCATAAGGTAAAGGGGGGACTTGGTGTAAAGCGCAATCCTTGGGCCCTCATAATCTATTTTGGTCACTTGGGCCTCTTTTGGAATACTCTGCAGTATGGTTGCCATTACATTTTGGGCTGGTGTCTGTGCTTCCTTCTCTTGTTGTCTTTTTTGCATTAAATCACTACAAAGCTATGATGGCCTTTTTTTGCTCCTTTGTCAAGAGCCGAAATCCATCTTTATCGATAACTGCGACATTGATTCCGTCGCCGGTTCCAATGTTTCTTACTATTGCGGCTTTGACTGCGCGCAACGCGATCACCTTGGCCTCCTCGACCTTGAGGTTCTCCCGGTATTCGTCTTCTAGGACGCCGTATGCAACAGGTGAGCCGCTCCCTGTCGTGACATACTTTTTTTCTTCGACTGAACCGAACATGTCTATGTTTACCAGTGCCGGACCGTCCTTGTCATAACCGCCAATCAGAATGTCTGCAATGAATGGGTAGCCCCTGTTCTGGTGGAACAAAAGCGAACAAAGCCTCGCAAGGGATCTTATTGGGATGTTCTCATTTTTTTGGACCTTGTGTATGTTTGCGTGGTATCTGAGAACATCTGTTATGTTCTGGGCGTCTGCAACGCCTCCGGCCATAGTCATGCCTGCGTGGTTTGCGATCTTTTGAATCTTCATCGTGTTGTTGTTTGCAATAAAGTAGCCAGCGCTAGCCCGCATATCTGCGCACAAGACGACGCCGTCGCTGACCTTGATACCTACGGTGGTCGTTCCATGTAGAATTTTCTCTTCTATGTTATTAGATGACAAGAAAATACTCCTAGATGCTCTGCAATGGTTTCTCCCCTTTTAAATAACTTTTTGTTTGAGGGCAAATTGATAAGGCGTAGCCCCGACAACTACGTAATGCGAAACACTCCCTCGCACACGATGGAGCTTCCGCGCCTCATTGTGATCGGAGAAAAAAATATCGACCAAATCGGAAGCTTCCTTGACTCTCTGAGCAAGCCAAAAAAAATCTCGGTTATCGCAGGAAACCATGTGCAAAAAATAGTGAAGACAAAATTTCAGAAATCTCTTACCGAATCAAAGATACGCTCCGTCTGGCACACCCCAAAAGGCAACGATGAAAGATCTATGCACCAAGTGGAAAGCGAGGTAAGAAAGGACAAAAGTGACCTCATCGTCGGCATTGGGGGCGGCCGGTCAGTGGACGTCGCAAAGATGATTGCATTTAAGCTTGGAAAACCGTTTGTAAGCGTGCCAACCGCAGCATCCCACGACGGGATAGCGAGCCCATTTGTATCGGTTCGTGGCGAAAAACCGCACTCACTTGTTGCCACGGCACCGCTCGGCGTCTTTGTAGATATTGACATAATCAAGAAAGCACCAAAGAAGCTTCTGGCAAGCGGTTGCGGCGATCTAGTAGCAAAAATAACTGCGGTAAGGGACTGGGAGATAGGCAGGGACATGACAGGGGAGTATTTTGGGAGATACTCTGCAAACCTTGCATCTATGAGCGCAAAGATCCTGCTTGAAGCTACAGAAAAAAAGAAGCTTCCAGACATAAGAGAAATAGTCGAGGCGCTCATCAGCGCAGGGGTGGCATCGTGCATTGCGGGAAGTAGCAGGCCGTGCTCCGGCTCCGAACACCTGTTTTCCCACGCCCTTGACAAGATTGCACCGGGGGTGGGGTTGCATGGGGAAAAATGCGGCATAGGCGCCATCTTGATGGCAAAGCTGCAGGGGCAGGACTGGAGGAAAATTGCAAAGACGCTCAAAAATGTCGGCGCCCCGACTACTGCAAAGCAGATAGGTCTCAAACCAGACGTGCTTGCCAAGGCTCTAATGATTGCACAATCGCTTAGGCCTGAGCGGTATACCATACTAAAACAGGTCCAGATGACAAGGAAAAGAGCACTGGATCTTGCAAGAACTACCGGCGTCATATGATCTGAAAAACACTCGTAGAAATCATCCATACAAAAGATACGCGCGCGTTAAATACAAAAAATTCACTTTTGGTATCATGACTACAACAGCTTGGAAATGTTACCGGTGCGATCTGACCTTTAAGGAAGAGACGATAGCGGAACTTCACAAAAGCATATGCAACCACCAATCCAGACAGATCAGAATCGCAGTGTCATAAACCACAAAATGGATTAGACGGCGTGTCCAATACGACACATGCGTTGCAAAAACATCCAAGCTGGGTGCTTCCACGACATTAACCTGCATGAAAAAGGCGGCGCCTGCCTTGTCAAGGGTTGCAAGTGCGCCAGTTTTTGCAAAACCTAGACAGGTGAGGTGCTGTTTGTTATGAGGAGTGAGGCCTGAGCCAACAGGTGCAAAAACGGCTCGCCAAAAAGCAAATCCATTATTCGTTCAGAGAACTTGTCCAGAACGTGGGCTGTTGCGTCCGTGAGAACGGTGCTTTCCACAATATCAAACGTCTTGTTGAGCGCTTGGTCTGCGAGGACGTCTGAAGGGACCCCCTTGTCCATCTGTGCTACAAGATCTGGAATGAAGCCGTGCACCTCCTGAGGCAGACTCTCACTCATAATCGAAGAGGCACTTGCCGCCGTGGGCTCCCTTATTGCCTCCCTTACCAGATCCTCGAACATTCTGGACGACTACGACCCTGCTTTGTCTTTAACCTCTGCGCACCCTGTATATTAAGCGCCAAAGGCCAATCTGGCACAAAGCCAAAAACATCGTTCCGAGGCGGAAAACACACAATCATATTTGGGAGATAATTATTGACCAATGATATAGGACAAATGATCAGCAAGGGTTTAAGAGAAGATCAAAAAAGGAGTAGTGATGAAAAAATGAGTCAAACACTATTTGATTTGTACAACTCGATGCTAAAGACCCTGGTGGACAGGCGCAAAGAGCTAATAGAAGAAATCGAGGACATAAATCAGCAAATCGTAGAGATAAAAAACGAAGCAAAAGAAAACGGCGTAACGCTGTCGATCTAGAGAATTAAATTATCTCACACCAAAAACGATCTAAACAAAAATGGATCTAGTTTTCTCTGACATTCATGCAGATATAGACGGCCTACAAGCAATACTTGACGTCGCCTTTTCCACGGAATTTGAGAAAAAATACGGAACCATATCAAGAATAATCAACCTCGGTGATGTCTTGGAGCGGGGGACGGGCCCAAAAGAGGTCCTACGCAAACTCAAAGAGCTCTCAAAATCATACCCGATGATCTCCGTGATGGGAAACCACGATGAGGGCTTCCTGTATAAGCGGTTTCTCAGTGGAAGCTCGTACGCAAGCATGCGGGCCCACGATCTGCTGGAAGAAGAAGATCTGGAGTTTTTCAGACAAAACAAGGACGGAACGTATGGTGAGCAGTTTGTAGTTGACAACAAAAACAAACTCCTGTGTGTACACGGAGGCCCAATAAACCCAGAAAAAATACTCAAAAACGGGGGCGATCCCTGGCTGTACCAGAGAACGTGGCAACGCCTATCGCAGGAGGGGACAGAGTTTTACAGCTATTACGGGTACCACTACGGGCCGACCTCTGCGTTCAGCGAGGCCAAAGAGCACTTTGACAATTTTATCATACTTTGCGGGCACCAGCACGAGGAGGCAGCACTCATGCAACGAGGCGATAAGATCACAAACATCTGGTCATTCAAGTGCCAAACGGAAAGGAACTCGTCTTACACGCTACGCAAACGCGAGTTCCAAATACAAGGAGACGCAAACTACCTAATTCGTCTTGGACTTGGCGGTCCTCAAGGGCACCACAGTGGTGGGTTTGCCGTGCCCCACTTTGGCATAATCCAGCACAACCCAAGAAAAATAATGCTATTCAGCATCGAAAATCAGTAAATTAAAATCAATTACGATTCTAGACTCATGTTGTGAAGGCGATAGTTCTTGGCGGCTCAAAAGGGATCGGCAAAGCAATAGCAAACTCACTTTCCTCAATAGGTTGTGACGTAGTCGCAGCGTCGTCTAAAGACATAGATACATCAAGTCTATCCAGCGTCAAAAAATTCATCAAAAAACACAGACAAACAGACATCTTGGTTCTGAATACGGGAGGACCACCACCAAAAAAATTCA
Organism: Candidatus Nitrosotenuis sp.; assembly: GCA_038869975.1. Lineage (GTDB taxonomy): Archaea > Thermoproteota > Nitrososphaeria > Nitrososphaerales > Nitrosopumilaceae > Nitrosotenuis. Next base: position 35,525 of record JAWCQC010000005.1, on the reverse strand, counting down.
CCCAAGTCGCAGAAAAAGAATGGCAGAGATACCACAATCAGTTATTCCTATCGTTTTGCATTTTGCTCAAAAACCTCAAGGTACGTGACGGGGGCTACATCTTTGCAATAACCTCCGGTGTAATAAAAGAGCCAAACCCGCGTCTTGTGATCTCAAGCGCCTACAGGCTTGCATTTACCGCAGTATTCAAGCTTGCAAGTAAGGACCTCGCAGCAAGACAAATCAGCTGCATAAACATAGCGCCAGGCCTCATCAACACGGAACGGCTCAGGGATCTGGGCAACACAGATGAGCTTGCAAAATCAATACCAATGAGGAGACTGGGCGAGCCACAAGAAATCGGGGATTTTGTCAAGTCTATAGTCGAAAACAAGATCAAGTACCTTTCTGGAGTCACCATCAACTTTGATGGCGCAAACTCTAACTTTGTGCTCTAAAGAGAACCGATAATAATCTCTAAAATCCAAAAAAGACATGGTGACATGCCACAAGTGTTTTGAAGAAAAACATGATCAATGCATGGGAAAGGCAGGAATGATGAAGTGCTCCTGTGACACCTGTTCAAGGTCATGAGCGCCACTGAGATCCTAAGACAAGACCATCTGAAGATAAAGAGACTTGAGAAGCTGATAGACAAATGCTACAAGGAACTATACGCCGGCAAGGACATACCTCTTTCAGACATTGAGAAAATCAACTTTGTCATTTCTGAGTTTCTTGATTCGATTCATTACTCGCGTGAAGAAGACTCGTATTTTGCGTGCGTGGCAAGCTACGACAGACTAAAGGACGAAATAAGAAAATTCATGATAGAGCACGAATTCAGCAGAAGAATCGCAAAAAACATCGCTAAGTACCTTGATGACTGGAAGGCCGGCAAGGACGCAAGAGAGCCGGTGGCAAGATACCTCAGAACGTATGTCATATATCTTGGGGATCACCTCAAAAAAGAAGAAGAGTTTTTCAAAAAAGCTGAAAGCGAAATTCTCTCACAAGAAGAAGAAAAAGAAATGTATGAGCAGTTCCAGGCAGTCATGGCCGTCTCCACGAAGATCGAAGCGGTCCTAAAACAAATCGAGTACCTAGAGCAACAAGACTGGTTCCGGTCGTAAAGTCTTTAAGAACTCTAAATTTGAGGTAAAACTGAAAATGGCATTTGTAGTGTGGATGACAGGACTTCCGTGTTCGGGCAAAACAACAATAGTCCGCGCCATGCAAAAATACGTTCCGAATCTGGCAATACTGGACGGAGACGAGCTCAGGGAGTGGCTGTCTCCAAAAGACTTTTCAAGAGAGGGCAGAATCGAGCACAACAAAAGGGTTGCCCATCTCGCAAAGCTCCTCCTCAAACACAACGTACCGTGCGGCGTATCTCTTGTGAGCCCATTTGTGGTAAACAGGGAGGATGCAAGAAAGATTGTTGCCGATGACAAGCGGTTCTTCGAAGTCTATGTCAAGTGCTCACTGCAGGAATGCGAGACAAGAGATGTCAAAGGAATGTACAAAAAGGCACGCAACAACGAGATCAAAAACTTTACCGGCGTAAGCGACCCGTATGAAGCACCGACGAATCCGGATCTTGTGCTGGACACAGAAAAAGAATCTCTGGAGCAGAGTGTTCAAAACCTGCTGAATTTCTTAAAATCCAAAAACGTTCTTAACGGTACTGCTTGATTATCTGCTCGTGAACTAGGCCGTTTGTGACAAGAAGGCCGTTCTCATGATTTACCTTTTCAGTGTTGTATAAAATCTCGTTGCCCAGCATGTCAGTCATCCTGCCTCCAGCTTCGGTCACCAGACAGTAAGAGGCACACGTATCCCACTGCTTTATCTTGCTTGATGTTGTAAGGTATATCTCTGCTTTGCCCATGCAGATCTCTGCAACCTTTAGCGAGCTTCCACGGCTCTCAAAGCTTAGAACTCCGAGTTTTTTGAAGAAAGCTCTTTCCTGCTCTGTGAGATGAAACCTGCTTCCAACAGCCCTGCACTTTGCCAGCTCGCTTGTCTTGCTCACTGTCAGTCTGCTCCAAACATTGTTCTTGAGCATGTATGCGCCACTTCCACGCTGTGCCAAAAATATGGTATTTGTAGTGGGCCTGCAGATCACGCCCAGAATCGGCCTGCTGCGCTCCACCAATCCCACCATGATGGTGAACTCTCCCGTTCTGTTTACAAAATCGCTTGTGCCATCGAGGGGGTCTATGATCCAGATCTTGTCGTGATCAAGGCGCGACTTGGTGTCTGCGTCCTCCTCTGACAAAACGGGCAGGCCTGAAGGGGAAAGTATTTTCTTTATTATCTCGTTGCTTTCAAGATCGGCTTTGGTTATCGGAGAGTCGTCGTCTTTGAGTGAGGAAGTGAACTCTTTGTTGTATATCTGCATGACTGCTTTGCTTGCCTCTGATGCTGCCTTGAGTGCAAGTGTTGCCTCCTCAAGAGGCCTTGGAAACGGCGGTTCTGGCTGCATTATGTTGTGAGCTCTGGCTTTATCGTCCAAACTATGGCAAGCACAATAAAGGGAATTGAGATCAATCCGATTATCTGCAACAAAATCATGAGTTGGGGAGTGGCTTCCTGAGGAGTTGTCCAAAGCCATGGAAGAGGCAATGATATCACAAACCATATGGTTGCCAGCAGCGCAATTGTCTCCACGCGTTTCTTTCTTTTTGGCTCCACACCCTGATTCATAGCTGGGATTTTAAATTGATTTGGAAAGCTACTTTGATGACTCGCCGCCGTCCAGTGCTAGGACAGAGCCTGTGACCCATGAGGAATCATCGGACGCAAAATACAGGGCCGCCTTTGCTACGTCGTCCACTGTGCCGAATCTGCCAAGTGGGTATGCAAAATTCATCATCTCTCTTTGTGCAGGCGTAGAAAGGAATTCCGCAGTCATGTCGGTTTCGACGACGCCTGGGCAGATGCAGTTTGCCCTTATCTTGAATCTTGCGTATTCTATTGCGAGGCATTTTGTGAGCAGCACAAGGCCGGCCTTTGATGCAGAGTATGCGTCTGCGTTAAAATCCTGGTATGCCTTTAGGCCTGCAGTGGATGCTATGTTGACTATGGCGCCCCCGTTTTTTTGGAGGTGGGGTATTGCCGCCTTTGTAAAGCGGAACTGTCCGGTCAGGTTTGTGTCGATTACCTCGTTCCACTCGGACTCGGAGATCTCATGAAGTGGTTTTATCTTCGGGAAAATACCGGCGTTGTTCACCAAGATATCGAGCCTGCCAAATTTCTGGACGGTCTTTTCAACTACCGCTCGAACATCATCATATCTCCTAATGTCTGCAGGCACTGCAAAGACACCAAGCTCTTTGGCGGTTTTTTCCAACTTGGTTTGGTCCCTCGCAGTAATCGCAACCCGAGCCCCCTCCTTTACAAAAAGCGCAGCTATGGCTTTTCCGATCCCACGGCTCGCACCTGTAACTAGCGCGACCTTGCTTGCAAGCTTCATGAATTGTTTTTTGCAGTATTTGTAATATTGGTTTTGAAAGTTCACTCACAAGATTTTTGATTATATGTAGTTCTTTATTGTAAAAATCTACACTAAATCTTAAATAAGATAAATTCCTATAAAAAACAATGCGAAAGGACATAAATCCTATCGACTGAGGACGCGTGGCCCAGTAGAACAGTTAGGTGGTCCATGAACGCATTGGCGTTATGGGAATGAGAGGTGTTCTCTCAGCGTTCTACGCTTGGGGCCACGCCCACCTGTTATTCAATTAGAAAAACTGAGACCGGTCCTAGCGTATTGCCGTGTGGGTCTATGACTATTTGGAGCTCCTGATCTTCGGGGATCTCTACTTTGTTCTGGCCTAGGTATTCCCAGGTATAATACGTCGAAATGCCAGTTTCATGAGGCGTTCCCTGCAGCTTGAAATCTTCTACAAATGAAAAAGTCGGGCCCTTCAGTGTAATTGACAGCGTCTGCGGGCTGTCTCCATTTGGAACAAACCTGAACTGGTATGTACCTTTTTTGACCGCAAAGGTGTCTGCAAAAAACCCATCCTTGTAAAGCTTGGGATCGGCAAGTCTTACGTGGTAAACCTCCTGTCTCTGGCTTTTTTCGGATGGTACAGAGACTAGAACCGCAAGCGCGCCTATTGTTATGGCTACTGCAAGCAGCGTTGCCAACTTTTTATTCATCATATCGACAGGAATTTCCAAACAAAAAAGGGTTTAGAGTTTTAGTGCTTCTTTGAGACCTTTGTATCTATTTCGAATTGTGACTTCGGTTACGCCTGCTGCTTGTGCTATGTCTTTTTGTGTCTTGTTTTCGCCAAGCATCACGCATGCCAAGTACAAGGCTGCGGCAGCAAGCCCCATGGGATCTTTTCCTGCGGAGACCTCGATCCTGCTTGCCTCCTTTAGGAACTCAAGCGCCTTTCTCTTTGTCTTTTCGCTTAGGTCGGCAATGCTTGCAATTCTTGCTACTCCTTTGATTGGATCGACTACAGGCATTTTGAGATCCAGCTCTCTGAGAAGCAGTCTGTAACATCTTGCAACGTCCTTTCGTTTGATGTTGATTCCGTTTGCAACGTCGGTAAGAGTTCTGGGCGTCTCTGTGTTTCTGCATGCAGCATACAAGGCAGCAGCTACCAGCCCCGGAATCGAACGCCCTCTGACAAGACCCTTGTCGAGCGCCTTCCTGTAGATGTACGCAGTCTTCTCTATGACTGCGTCAGAAAGTGCGAGCTTGTCTTTGAGCCTGTCGAGCTCACTAAACGCCTGCCTAAAGTTCCTGTCTACTGGTTCGTGAACCTGGCTTCGAGAGTCCCATGTCCTCAGTCGCTCGATGGTACTCTTCATTGAGGAGGTGAGTGGCTTGCCTGATGCGTCCTTGTCTGCTTGGCCGATTATGGTCGCAAGTCCCATGTCGTGCATTGCCAACGAAGTAGGTGTTCCGGTTCGAGTCCTGTTTTCACCTTCTTCCTTTGAAAATGAACGCCACTCTGGGCCTTCTTCTTCTACTCTTTCGGTTGCAACAAACCCACATGTGTTACAAAACATCTCTCCCGTGCTCCCGTCCGTCAACATTGATCCTTTTGCGCAACGTGGACAGCGGTCGGTGCTTCGTTGAGTTTGTGTCATAAGGTGAAATCCATCTTTTGATTCTCTATATAAAGATTTATCAAAATTTATCTATTATAACGTAATTTTTGAGACTAAATCGGTTTTCATGTGAGTCGGAACGGAGCACGATCAATTCCAACATTTTCGGACAGACAAAAATCTGGAAAAATTTTCAACAAATTTTTTCCAAGAAAATTTTAATCAACACAAAAACCAAATCGGAATTTTTTCAGCTAATTTTTTCTTGGAGGATTTTGTCCAAAAATATACAGTAAAATTTTGTCTTACCAGTTCTTGAGATTCAACAAGCGATAGCCTTATATAGTATTGGTTTGAGGGACTACTATAAAAATGGAAAAGTGTCCATTGTGCGGTGAACAAGTCACGTCCACACACGGCGTGCACGTTCACATCAAAAAAATCCACCCCCAAAGCATCCTAGCACAATAAACTAGTGCGATTTTGTTTTTTATTTTCAATGCGTCCGCTAGGGTATTCCATCTTTTGGTGAAATCTATTTCACACCTTTTGATTTCAATAAACTCCAGAAGACCAGCCATGACAAACTTCCAAAAGTCATGGTCCAGACCGCCAACACCGAGCATATCTGAGAAGATCAACGACGTAGTAAAACCAAAGGGCGCGCTAAAACCAAGAATTGAGCATGCTGTGAGAAACCTTCACAACCAGATCTCAAAACTTGATGGAATGCTTAACAAACTAAAGCAAAGAGACGAAAAGCTGTTCCAGAGAATAGTTGCGGCAACCCAGAAACACGACATCCACTCAAGCAAGGTTCTAGCAAACGAACTAGCCGAGGTCCGCAAGGTCTCAAAGATGCTAGGCAACGCAAGAACCGCACTGGAGCAAATAGAACTAAGACTTACTACATTCCACGACCTAGGAGACACGGTAGTAACGATTGCACCAACAATCGGACTGATGCGAAGTCTGAAATCCTCACTTGGCAAGTTCATGCCAGAGGCAGACAGAGAACTAGGTATGATGACGGAGATGCTAAACGGCCTCATGATGGAGTCATTCCAGGGCGAGTCAGCGTTCGGCATGGATCAGTCACTCAACGAGGAGTCAGAAAAGATCCTAGAAGAGGCAGCAGCCGTTGCGGAAACGAGCGTAGGGGACAAATTCCCATCGATGCCGGTCAGCACAAAATCTGCATCCTCGACAAGATACCTTTAAAGTATCTCCCCTTTTCTTATTATTCAATTCCTCCAGAGGAGTGCCTATACTTTTTGCCTTGACTCTTTGATGCTTTTTACGCGGTTTTCCTCGCCTTCAACTATGCTGTCTATGCTGGCAAGCTTGTTGCGCAGGCTGCTTATAAGGGCACCAACCTCGTCGGCTTCTTTTTCCACCTGGGCCCTTTTGTTTGAGAGCTCCCGAATTCCGCGGTTTTCCTCCTCTATGTACTCGCTTACCTTGGCAAGCTTTTCTTTTAGGTTCCTGATGTCTACGGACTCGTCCTCTATCTCTTTTTCAAGCCTTGTCCGCTTGTCTTTTAGGTTCTTTATCATGAGGCCTACGTAGTCTATTGCCTCCTCGAGTTTGGCTCGCTTGTTCATCAGCTCGCCGATGCCTATGTCGGATGAGGCCTTGGGCTGTTCCGCTATGTGTTCCGCTGTGGCCTGGGGCCTTTGCTCCTCCATGACGCCCGCATTGGATTCCGGTTCACTCTTTTTGAATTTTTCAAACATGTTACCACGGATTGAGACCTATACTGATTGATGCCTAATAAAGTTAGGGCAGATCGGTTCTGTCGGGTTATTGACTTAAGGTCTCGATAACCCGAAAGAACCGGCAGATCCATGCGGTCTGGGTTGCGGGCGGGTGTTTGTTTTTGTCTCCCGCGCCAGATTTTGGTGATTTTTTGCCGTTTCAAAGACCTGAAACAGGCGTTCCGCTATGCGTTCCGCTTTGAGGTTTCAAAACGTCCCTAATGAAGCCTGCCTACTATACTATAGACATGTCAAAACAACAATACCGCTCAGAAATGGGCATAATGGGAGATATCTTAAATGTGACAATGGAAGGAGGAAGACAAGGAGCCATCGTCTCTGCAATCTCCAGGAGAGCAAACCTGTCGCACTATGCAGTAATAGAAAAGTGCGAAAAACTCTCAAACGCAGGCTTGGTCCAGTCCGTCAGAACCGACAAGAACCGACTTTATACGATAACCGAAAAAGGCATCGAGTTTGTACAGGAATTCCGCAAGTTCCAATCCATCCTAGATTCACTAAATTTAAGGTATTAACCATGAAAAACCAAGCGGCAGTACTCTGTAACCTACAGGACGCTCCAGACGTAGAAGGAATGCTTTTTGTAAGGATTACAGATATCCTCAATAGAATGCTAAAAGCGCCTCTCATAGCGATAGGAATACTCCTAGCAGTAGTACTGCCCGCCCAACATTCTTTAGCCCAGTCTCGCGCCTTGGACTTTGCCATATATCCAGATGGCACGACCCATGTCTCGCAGGAAACTCTGGCCGATCCACAAGAACCGGAAGTAACAATTCAGCTTTTTGGAACCGCCATTGACAACTTTGTGGCCAAGGACGAAAACGGCATACTGTTGTCGTATGATGTGGGAAAGAAAGAGGCCACCATTCAGACTTTTGGAGCCAGCGTGGTTTCTGTAGAGTATGATAGTTACGATCTAGTTTCAAAGAAGGGCAAGATATGGACTTTTCAAGTTGACTCGCCATTTCCGTACTCGCTTAGCATGCCGGAAGACACTGTGATTGTCGGGATGACCAACTTCCCAGAGCTGGTTGAAACAGTAGACAACAGACAGAGGTTGCTTCTTCCAAAGGGAGAAAATACGGTGGATTACTTTTTTGGAATATCGGGCCCTGCGCAATCTGCTTCAAACACAATAGACAGATCCAAGGCCCTCATTGAGCAGATAAACAATCAAGGAATAGAAACTCCAAAGGCACAGGCAAAACTTGATGAAGCAGTCTTGCTGTTTGAGAACAAAAAATATGACGACGCAGAAAGATCTGCGCTGGAAGCACAAAGGCTCGCAGCAGAGGAACAATCCAAAAACTCTACATCGCCACCAAACACAATCTTCCAATCCCTGAGCAGCAACGTGGTAACCATAGCTACATCCATTGCTGCAATTGGGGGTGCAATTACCACCATTACACTGATCGCAAAGAGGACCAAGAGTGCGGTCAAAAAGACAATTGAGCCATTCCTTGACAAAGAGGGCGAGCCGGAGATGGGAGCCGACGAGGTTGAAACTCCCCAGATGCGGGAAGACGACAAGCAGCTTGTTGCCTTTTTGGAGCAAAACGGCGGCCAAGCTTTTGAGCGCGACCTGCGAAAAAAGTTCCTCCTGCCACGCACGACTATGTGGAGGGCAGTCAAACGTCTAGAAAGGCAAGGTATTATTGAGATAGAAAAAAAAGAGTTTCAAAACTTGGTGAAGCTCAAAAGAAGGGAGGAAGGACAATGAAAACTCTCGCATTTGTATTGATGGCACTCGTGCTCAGCATGGCAGTGGGCACGCCCATGGCGTTTGCTGATGCCAAACTGGACTCGCTTGTCAACCTCGCAACGCAGGCAAGGTCCCAAGTCAAGCTGCAACTCGACAGAACCCAGAATGTATCGGACGAGACAAGAAAGCTCTACGAGCAAGGAAACGTGGAAACAGAGTTGTTGATAGCAGCCGCAAGGCAGGGAAACACAGAGGAATCAAAGCAGCACTTTTTGGCAGCAATGAAGATCTTCAGACAGATCACACAGACATTCTCGGATTCGGCACAAACTATGACGTCCCTCAAAGCAACGCCGGCGCAAGCCCCACCAGTGCCAGAATTTGACTATGGAAACGCGCTCTACAGAATTGAAAACACGATCAAGACACTCAAGTCAAGTGCTGCAAAGAACAACCTCCCAGTTGATTTCACACAAATCGACGGCCTAATCCAGACTGCCAAGACGAGCATGGAGAGCGGCGACACTGCGACGCTGGAGAAAACCTACGGCGAGCTAAAGGCCGCAATATCGGAAATGCAGAAAACAATAAGGGAGCTAACCACGCAGCGCTCAAACGAGAGGGCAAGGCTGTTTGTAAGCAGCTACATAGCCAAGATCGACTCGATACTTGCACAGGCAAATCAGCTGAATCTGTCTGATGAAGATATTGCCAAACTCACCAAGATAAAAGAGGAGCTTGCCTCAACTAGCGATCCAAACCAGATAATCATCAAAATAAAGCGGTACTCTATCACCATCAACACCGAGCCTGCAAACCTTCAGGAAAAACAAGTGCGTGCGGCCCAAGAAAGAGCTGCACCTGAACAGACACGACAAGAAGAGCCACCAAAGGCAGCAGATGCGGAATCAGCTCAAAAAGAAGAAGCAAGAAACCAAAAGGCAGCAGACGAGATAACACAACTGGAAAGCAGGATGGCACAAATCCAGCCATACGTAGATGAATCAATAAAGCCCAAATTCGCAAGGGCCGAATCGCTATTATCAAAGCTCAAAAACCAAGAGATCGCAAATGTCTCTGATTACAACAAAACCGTAAAGATGGTGGACATACTGCTTGACCAAATGGAGCGGTACATCAAGTCTTTGCAGGACAGCTTGTCACGTGATGCAGGTCAACAAATCCAGGACACTGAATCTGAGCCAAAGCGTCCACAAAAAAAGGATAAATGAAATCACAAAACTTCATATAGATTTTCCAAATCAGCAAAACTGAATGGCTTCTAAGCAGATCAGCGTGGGCGTCGGCATTCCGATGATTGTGGTCGGCGCGCTAATGGCTTTTCTGTGGGCCCCAACAAACACCGAGTTCTTTGAGACGATAGAGTTTGTGGGAGGGCTGATTGGAATACTCGGAGTCATATTTTTCGTGGCAGGACTCCTGTACGCAAAAGAACCGGTCTTGTCGTAAACACAATTATACCAACTCAAGGAAGATCGTCTGCTTGAAAGTAAGGCTCTTTGAGATATTCACATCAATTGAGGGGGAGGGAATCCTGTATGGCACAAAAACGCTCTTTGTGCGGCTTGCTGGGTGTCCCTTCAAGTGTTTTTACTGCGACACAAAGGAGGCGCTGCCTCTTGAGTCAGGCACCGAGTATGAGATCGGCAAGGCCTGCGAGCTCATACAGAGCCATCTAAAGGACAACACCTACAAGGTGAACTTTACTGGAGGAGACCCGCTACTCCAGGCAGAAGCGGTAGCAGAGCTTGCAAAATTTGTACAGTCAAAACACGTCCCCACGTACCTGGAGTCATCTTGCTTTGACGCAAAGAGATTCGAGCAGGTGTTGCCGTACATCGATCTAGTCAAAATAGAGATAAAGACGCCAGACTCGGAATTCGTCGACGCAAATCATTATTCTACACTTTTGGAAAATGCACTGCAGTGCCTCAATGCTGCAATCAGGACAAAGAAATCAACCTACATCAAAATCGTAGTCAGCTCAAAGACACAGGAAAGCGATTTTAAGGAACTCGTTAAAAAGATCTTTGAAATAGCTGATCCTAAAGATCTCAAGGGTTTTATAATACAGCCCACCTACGGAATATCAGAACCAAATTTGGAAAAACTTTTGAGTTTTTATGATGTTGCATGCCGGTTTTACAGTGAGGTACGCGTTGTACCACAACTCCACAAACTGATGGGAGCACCATGATGAACAAAGAGAGAGTAAAGAAGCTGGTGCGCGAGTTAATAATTGAGCTGGGCGAAGACCCGACAAGAGAAGGACTTCGCGACACGCCGGACAGAATTGCGGACATGTATGAGGAGATCTTTTCTGGATACGACTCTGACTCGGAGCTGTCGGTCCAATTTTCAGAGGACTCGGACGCAGTCATTGTAAAGGACATCAACTTTTACTCCATGTGCGAGCACCACATGCTACCGTTCTTTGGCAAGATAAGTATAGCATACCTTCCAAACGGCAGGGTCTTTGGGGTGTCAAAGCTCGTCAGGCTTGTGGAAAAGTATGCCAAGCGCCTCCAAATCCAAGAAAGGCTCACAAAAGACATCGCAGACGAGCTGTACTCGCAAGGAGTCAAAGGGGTCATAGTGATATCTGAGGCAGAGCATTTCTGCATGAAGATGCGGGGGGTCAAAAATGACGCGACGATGACCTCTGCTGCATACCGCGGCGTATATGAAAGAAAGGAAAACCGCGAAGACATTGTCGCGATGATCCGCAACACAAGATCGTCAATTCTCTGAAAAAATTAAATAGCGACGCAGGCGGCTAGCTTTTCATGGGAGTCCACAACAACGTCCACATCCCAAGAGAGTCGTGGCCGCACTTTACATGGCTTGCAATCGAGTTCTTTATTGTGATGGCAATAGCGGCCCTCAGCTCAAGAGAGGTAGTCAACGTTGTTGCAAAAGACATGGGCCCTGACATGCAGAACTGGGTCTTCTTTGGCGTAATTGGCGCAATCTACCTTGCTTGGTACATCGGAATTAGGTGGATGATACTCAAAAAAAAGATACTTGAGAGCCGCTGGTAGTCTAGCTCAGATATTTTGTCTTGTCCTTGATTTTTGCTTTAGCAAACGCCGCCTTGCGGTTGTTGCATGACTCGCACCTTCCGCAATGGTGTCTTGAGTTGGCGTAACAGCTCCATGTCTTGAAGATCCTGTCTCCGAATTTTGCGTGGCCGGCCTTGAGGAGCGCGCTCTTTGAAATTCCAGCAGAGTATGGCGTCCAGACTTTTATCCTGTTTCTGAGGCCACGTCGTATCCCGTCTATTTCCCCCTCGTTGAGAGCAGCCTCGATTTTTTTTGAGAATGCAGGCCTGCAGTCTGGGTATTTTTGGTCGTCGGTGTGGGCGCCGTATGCAACAAGTGAGGCCTTGAGGGAAAAGGCCCATGCAGCAGCTATGCTCAAAAAGACGGCGTTTCTGATTGGAACCACTATGGAATAGTCGAATTTTGGCGGGAGGTTCTTTTTTGCATCCGTGAGTACGTTTGTCTTGCTGTAGAGCGATCTCATAAAATCAATTGGAACTATCTTGTGGTCTTTTAGCTTCAACGTCCTGCCCACATCTCTTGCCGCCTCAAGCTCGCGCGCAGCCCTTTGGCCGTACGAAAAGGTGATCCCATAAAGTTCGTATTTTGGGCTGAGGTATGCGCCAAGACACAACGAATCCAATCCTCCACTGAGGATGACTACGGCTTTTTTCAATTTTTGATCTTTGCCCCGTCAGCCGGCTTGCAAATGATTACGGTGCTGTCGGTTTTTGCAGACGCAAAACCTGACTTCATTGCGCCAGCTATTTTTTCCAATTTTGATTTGTTTGTGGCAAACGCAATAACTGATGGCCCGGCCCCGCTGATGGTGACACCAAGTGCTCCAGCCTCAAGCGCCTTATTCTTTACCGCAGAAAACCCTGGGATGAGGTGCTTTCTTGCAGGCTCGACAATTACGTCCCTGATGGAACGACCAATTAATGCGCTGTCCTTTTTTGTAAAACCGGCAACAATTGCGGCCGCATTTGAGAGGTTCGTCACTGCGTCGACAAGCTTTACCTGCTTTGGCACGACACTCCTTGAAACTGCGGTTTTTTTAGGTGGGACTGCTAGTTTTGGAACTGCGACGCAGAGTCTGAGGTCTGGAGGAGGCGATATCCTGATCACATCCAGCGGGTTTGTCCTGACTATTACAAACCCTCCCATGACGGAAGCAGACACATTGTCATAGTGGACTGTGCCTGCACTTGCACGCTCTCCTACTGCCGCGCATTCTACGAGTGTGTTTGCGTCAAGGTCTAGCTTGTACAGCTTGTCAAAGGCAACGGCGGTTGCAGCAGCAGAAGCGGCGCTGCTTCCCATGCCGAAACCTGCCGGCACTCCTTTTTTGATCTTAACTTGCAGGCCTCCACTTGCCTTGAATCTCTTTCTCATGTACTGCGCGACAAGGCCTGCTGTGTTTTTGCTTGGGGACGTGGGGATTTGATCTGAAGTGATTATGGTAACTCCGCCGTCCTTCTTTGTGAGGGTGACTTCGTCAAAGAAGGCATCGAGCGCAAGGCCGAATACATCAAAACCTGGGCCTAGATTTGCAGTAGAGCAAGGCGCCCTGGCGGTAACTGACATCAATCCTCTATCTCTTCTCCTAGGTTAAGAATTCTGCTCAACGCTGCCTCCAGATTTATCAGCCCCTCGCCGCTTGCGTTGGAAATCGGAATCAGGCCCTGCGCAAAGCCGGCCAAATTCAAGCTGCGCAAAAGGTTCGTAGTCAGCACGTAACCCTCCCCGTCTGACTCGGCAGAGATTGCTGCCTCCAGAGTCTTGAGGTTTGTTGTCCAGCGCAGAATCTCGGATATTCTGTCAGCTATGAGGTCTGTCTTTGTGAGCACGTTGATTGTCGGCAGGCCCAGCCTCAGTCTGATTGATGTTGCCAGCAACGCCATTGAGACAAAATTTATTGCGGTGGTCACAAGCACGCCGTCGTACAAAAACAGCGTCGCTTTTTGCTCGGCGGCAAAGTTGTTGACAAAATAAGGACCGCTAGTTCTGTACGCAAAAAGCTCGATCTGTCCCGGGGTGTCTACTATTAGGTAGTCGGGGTTTACACTGTCTGCCTCCTGCTGGATCTCGTCGATCTTTGAGGCAATAAGGTCGTTTGCCATCATGAGCGCCCCGTTTGGGCCAAGGTCGTACTGCTTCATGATTGACACAATGTCCACAAAATCCCTGATGTCGATGTCCGGCGTGTAGGGCAGCGAGATTATTCCCGGATCAAGATTCAGCAGAGCTGCAAAGGCACCGTTCCTTGTGTAGTATTCGTGAATTTTTGAACTCAGCAAGGATTTGCCGGAGCCTGCGGTGCCTGCTACAAAAATAACTTTCAATTTCTGATGTTTATTTGTAGATAGCTTATATTTGATTCAGCTAGGGAACTTCTAAAATGAATTGGAGGATAGTGGCTTTTCTGGCAAGCCTTGTGCCTTTTGTAATAATTGCGATTCAGTTCAATGTAAAGCCAGAGGACATATTTGCAGTCGGGATAATCAACTTCCTTGCGGCCTTTGCGGCCATGTTGTGTAAGCTGTTCTTGCAAGGGGTGAAATTCCACTACATAATCAACAAATTCCACGGCTCCCTTGAGACGCTCTGGAGGACGATCTCTGTCAGAATCGGCTCCGAGTTTGTCACCATGACTACGCCGATGTTTATTGGAGGCGAAGTCGTCAGGATATACTGGATGAACAAGAGGGGCATGTCTACTGCCAAGGCGTCGTGGGTCGGAATATTTGAAATCGTCACAGAGGTACTTGCGGCGGGGTTCCTCTCCATCACTGCCGGCGTGGTTGCCATCTTGAGCGGCTACACTGTGATTGGCACGATCGTGCTGGTGACGGCAACGCCGATTGTGGGGATCTGGCTTGGGCTCTTTTTGGTATCTGCAAAAAAAACATTCCAGGTGCCAAAGTGGATATCCGACCTCATCATCAGGTTTCGCAAAGAAAAGGGAACTCAGTATCTAGAAAAGACAAACCAGTGGATGATTGACATCTGCACCATGAGCAGAGAGAACCTCCGCTCAAAGGACGCAAAAAAGGCGTTTGCGGTAAGCACGCTCATCTCGCTTGCCTCGTGGCTTGCGTTTGGGATCTCCCTCATGCTGATCTCTTCTGGAACGCATACAGTAACAGCACTGGAATCGATCTTTGCGGTGATGGCCGGAAACGCAATAGGAAACCTACCTGTTACTGTCGGCGGCTCAGGCCTCACCGAGTTTGGAGTGTGGGCGTACCTGAACCACCTAAGCGACTTTAAGCTGGAGCTGCCAAAAAACAGCGTAGACTGGAACACCATCATCGCGTGGAGGATAGCTACGTACCAGCTGCCGATTCCTATTGCGTGGTTCCTGCTGATGAAAATGGCACTCAGAAAATATACGAAACCGCAATAGAAACTCACTTATCTTTAGCTGGATTCAAGCAAAGACATGACGCTCAAAGACAAAGTCGTCGTCATAACTGGGGCCTCAAGCGGAATAGGAGCAGCCTCTGCCATCGAGTTTGCAAGAAGGGGGGCAAAGCTCGCACTGGTGGCGCGGACAAAACAAAAGCTTGATGAGGTGCGGCAGCGCCTAGGCAAGTCAGCAACGGCAATCGTGCATCAGTGCGACGTATCGCAAAAATCCCAGGTCAAAGACATGGCAGAAAAAGTATTGGATGAATTTGGTACCGTAGACATTCTTGTCAACAACGCCGGATTTGCAATTTATGGCAGGGTCTCCGATCTCTCAATTGAGCAAATCGAGTCTCAGATGGCCACCAACTATCTTGGCATGGTCTACTGCACAAAACACTTTCTCCCAAAGATGCTTGAGAAAAACTCTGGACACATTGTAAATGTGGCATCGGTTGCTGCCTCGTTTGGCCTGCCGGGGATTGCGTCGTACTGCGCATCCAAGTTCGCAATGCTTGGGTTTTCAGAGGGGCTCCGCCACGAGCTGCATGGCACCAAAGTGGGAGTGACTGTGGTCAGCCCAATAATGGTAAAGACGAGCTTTTTTGATCATCCGTCTTTTGCTAGGATGCCAAAATACTCGCCTGCCACACTTGATGCCAAAAGAGTGGCAAAAGCAGTGGTGTCGGCGTCCACATCACCAAGGCTTGAGATAATAGTGCCCTGGGTCGTAAGGGGGGCAGTATGGGCAAAGCACACCTTCCCGTTTATCGTAAACCCAATAATCGGCAACGCCTTTAGGAAACAACTGGAAAAATAGTCACTCGGATTCTTCTGTGGCCGCCTCGTCTGAGGCCACATCTAGCAGCTCCATTTTTTTCAGCTCGAACTGGTAAATTGCATCCATGTCGATCTCTTTTTCTTTTTTGAGGAATTCTGATACTTTTTTGTCAAGTGGGGCCTTTAGGACGTCAAAGACAAACTCGTATACCACGCCCCGCTGGCAGTCAGAAGGCCTGATGCTTTTTGGGAGGTCCATTGTGACTATATGGCGGCCGTCGGCGACCTGCTCGTATAGCTGGGCGTCGATTTTTTTGTCGTCTTCGTATACCTCTAAGATGTAGCCGGTTCTCGTAGTCTCTTCTGGATTTTCAAACTTGGCGTTTTTTATGCCGTCTAATACC
Source organism: Candidatus Nitrosotenuis sp. (assembly GCA_038869975.1). Taxonomy (GTDB): domain Archaea; phylum Thermoproteota; class Nitrososphaeria; order Nitrososphaerales; family Nitrosopumilaceae; genus Nitrosotenuis. Next base: position 19,324 of record JAWCQC010000005.1, on the reverse strand, counting down.
CAGTCTGGGAGCTCGTCCTTTTTTTTCACCATGGGGCATCGTTCCTATTTCTTGTCTTTTTTGCTTTTTTGCCACCACTCAAGGTAGTCGTACTGCTTGTCCTCTCTTGTAGGATCTCTTTTGTTGATCTTTTCACGAATATCGCCTACTTGTTCTCTGGTGGCATAAAGACCGCACCTTTTGCAGATGTAGTGCTTCGTTACGGGATCAAACTTCATTGGAACTTCGATCTCTTCAATGATTTTTTGGATGCTTTCTTGGCTTCCGCTGGCAGCTTGTCGCTCAATTGCTGCCTTTCGCTCTTTTGCTACACATTCTGGGCAATTAACCAATGACTTTGTCAAAAAAATTTTCCATAAAAGCGTTGCCAATGATCTGGTACGCGGATTATGTCGTCATCCCTTTCGGTCAGTTCGCCCATCGAAATACCGCGTACCAGATACTGTAGAATAGCAAAAAATGGTATTATCTCTTTTTGTCGAGCATCTCTGCTGCAAGCTTGGCGGTGGTTTTTGCGCCGTCTGAGACAAAGTTCCGCTGAAACTGCCGGATCGCCTCCTGGAATATATGGTAGTTGTTTTTCAGCTCAAAGATGGCAGCTATGACCTGCTTTTTGTTGTTGGCCTCAACTCCGAGCCTGTGCTCCTGTGCCCACCGGATCTGGTTTGTCTGCTCGTCGTAAACCGGAATTCCGATTATGGGCTTTCCTTTGACTCCGATTATCTCTCCCATTACTGTGTGTGAGCCGTTTACGACGGCGTACTTGCAGTGGTCAAGTGCTGCTTCTTTTTGTTGCTCTGAGAGAAAGCCGACGTCGATTTGAATCCAGTCGACTTTTTTTTCATAGGCCTCAGAAATGGAATACGTTTTGCCGTCTTTTGCCAACACCCTATCTATTGATGGATCTGGGGTCGCATGTGAGATCACCCTTTTTTCATTTTTCATCTCATCTGCACGGAAGACCTGCTCGTATTTTCTACCAGTCACCTCGTTTGTAGATTTGTTTCCCGTGCGCATCCAGTAGCCAAAATCATCCTGCTCAAGAAGTTTCTCAAGATCCGTCTTGTTGTGTTCAACATGATTCTTTTTGGAAGCAAAGTGGCCTGCGTACACTATTTTGTCTTTAAGCTTTTCTGGGAAATTCAGGTTATACTCGCAAAGTGTGTACGGGGGAGGCGAGTCTGCTACGACTATCTTGGTTGCCTTGGCAATCTGTCTTGCAATAAAGCGCACTCCTGGGTAAAAGTAAAATCTGGACCTCCACAGCTTTGGCATGAACTGGTTGGTGACAAAAATCGAATCTATTCCCCGATTCTTTGCCAATACGTTCGGCCCCATGTCGCCGTCGTTTATTACAAGGTCGAACCCGACTGAGTCAAAGAGCTCTGCTTCTTTTTTCAGATAGCTTCGCACCTGACTTATGAGGGGAGGGTTACCGCGCACAGGTAGGGCAAAGTTCAACATGGACAAAAATATGCTTGGGCCATAGTTGCCGTCAATTGGGATGGGCATCATGATTTTGTGTATGTTTTGCTTTTTGTCTTGGAATCTTTTCAGCAGTTTTTCGTAGATCTCGTCCCTGCTGGCATAATGAATCTCGCATTCATCTCTGAGGTAGTTTGGCAGCTCGTCGTTTAGGGACATCATTCTGGAATAATGCCCGTTTCCCCACGAATAGATGAACTGGCCTATCTTTTTCACAATTCACATCAAAAACAGCCAGCATAAATTTTCAATGCCTAAGTGAGTCTAGGATGTCGTGTATGTTGTTTGGACCAAGTTTGACTGTGACTATCTGCCTGGACTTGATTGCCTCGCTGACAAGCTTGGAGGCATCAAGGTCTGATTTGGCAAACTTGGCAAGGCCGAGTCTCTCTATTCGGTGCAGATATTTGCCAAGGCCAATCTCTTTTGCAGTAAAAAGAATCTCGTCGCCGATTCCTGAGAGCGGAATCCAGGGAGCAAGCTTGTTTTTGGTGACGACTTGAAGGTTTTTTTCAATAAACCAGACTGGGAATGCCAGAGGTGAGAGCGGTAGGGAGACCCGATGTATCTTGTATTGCTTTGCAACAAAACAGGCGATTTCCGATGAGGCGATGATCTTAAGCTGAAGTGATTTTGAGGTGTCTTTTGTGCCGAGCGCAAAAAAATCCAAGCTTACTTGGGGGCTGAGCGTCCTGGGTAGAATTCTGTTTACAATCTTGACCAGCTCAAGGAGATTTGTCTCGTTGGTGTAACACACGGCAATTTTGGTGTCAAAGCCCTGCTTGATTGATTCAAGGCATGAAATTGCGGACAGCTCATCGTAAATACAGCAGACAATCTTCTCATTTTGCGAGTTGTACGGGATGCCGCCGTGGCCCTTGTCTGTGAAGATGGAAATGTATGCGTTCTTTTTTGTCAAGTAGCAGTAGATCAGCTTGTCGTGTTTTTCTTCGGTTCCTGGCTTGCAATCCATGCCAGCTATCTTGTCGATCAGCGATGCGGTAGCTGCAACTTCGACGTCCTTTGGCAGATACCCTGATGAATGGCCCTCGACTTTGATGAAAAACTGCTCGCCGCGCAAAAGCAAGCTGGCTCCAACTTTTGCTATGACAGAAACAGCTGACTCGAATTTGTTTTCGGCGCGCCTAGCTATTGCGACTCGCTCGATTCCAAACAACATGTTGACTGCAGATGAAGCAAAGACAGGGTCGTTTGCCTCAATTATGACAAGCTCGTCGTCCCTAGATACCTTGGCAAACTGCTGATTTTGGATTCTGAGAATTTTTTTGATATTGTTAATTAGTGCTGTCTGCTTGTTTTTGGCAAAAATCGAAGGAAAGACAACTACGAATGAATCTTCGGTCATTTTTCTTACTTGTGTGCAGCTGTTTAAATTTTGAATGATTGTTGACAGTACGTAATAATTATAAAACAAACTCAGACCACAATCTGGTGTGGCAAAGTTCACACAAGACGAAATCGACAAAATTAATGCTAAGCTAAAGACGCCTGAAGATGCCTTGAGGTGGGCGTATGATACTTTTGGCGACAAGATTGCAAAGGCTTCAAGCTTTGGAGCAGAGGACAGCGTAGTCACAGACATGATAATGAAGATAAACCCAAAGGCCAGATTTTTCACACTGGATACTGGCAGGCTCAATCAAGAGACATACGATGTCATGGATCAAATTGCGAAAAAATACAATATCAAATTTGAAGTCATGTTTCCTGACGCAAACGAGGTCCAGGAGATGGTGCGCGCAAAGGGGATCAACTTGTTTTACGAAAGTGTAGAGAACAGAAGGCTGTGCTGTGAGATACGTAAGGTCCACCCGCTAAACAAGATACTCTCCACGCTTGACGCATGGATCACGGGCCTGAGGCGCGACCAAAATGAAAACAGAGCAAAAGCTGCAATGGTGGAAATCGACAGCCTTCACGGCGGCATAATCAAAGTAAACCCGATAATTGACTGGAGCTGGGATCAAACTATGGCATACATCAAAGATCACAAGCTGCCATACAACAAACTGCTTGACAAAGGATACACCAGTATAGGCTGTGAGCCGTGCACCAGGGCCATCAAGCCAGGCGAGGATCTCAGGGCAGGCCGTTGGTGGTGGGAGTCTGACACGCACAAGGAATGTGGTCTCCACATGGACCATACCAAAAGATGACTGCCCATGACGGTGTTATCAGACCTCACGGCGGCAGGCTGATAAACAAAATAACTCAGAAAAACCCGGCAGGGACGTTTTCAATTACTATTAGTGATGACTTGGCAAACGACGTAGAAAACATAGCTGACGGCATATTCAGCCCACTTGAAGGGTTTTTAGGCCAGCAGGACTTTGAGTCCGTAGTCTCAAAAGGCAGGCTTGCAAGCGACCTTGCGTGGACGGTTCCGATTGTTCTTGATGTGGACAAGGAGACTGCAGCAAAAGCAAGGGAGGCAGGGGACGTCCTGCTTCGAACTGAATCAAACGGAGAGTGCGCCATACTGCATGTGGAAGAAGCCTACACATTCGACAAGAAAAAAACGGCACAATCTGTTTACGGCACAACCGACGAAAACCATCCCGGCGTCGCAAAGACGTTTTCGATGGGAGAATACCTCCTTGGAGGCAAAATAGATTACATCAAAAGGCCAAAGGACGATCCAATAAGAAAATACAGGATGACGCCGGCCCAGACAAGAAAAGCGTTTTCCGATGCTGGCTGGAAGACGATCGTCGCTTTTCAGACAAGAAACCCCCCGCATGTGGCGCATGAAATGTTGCAAAAAGAGTCTCTTATCGCGCACGACGGCGTATTTGTGAACCCGCTGATCGGCAAAAAAAAGCCAGGCGATTTTGTGGACGAAGTCATCTTGGAGTCATATCTGGCAATGATTGAAAATTATTACCCGCAAAACAGGTGCAAGCTCGCAACGCTTCACACGGAAATGAGGTATGCAGGTCCAAAGGAGGCAATACACCATGCAATAATGAGGCAAAACTATGGGTGCACACACATCATAATAGGCAGAGACCACGCAGGCGTCGGAAAATACTATTCTCCATTTGCGGCGCAAGAGATATTCTCGCAGTATCCGGATCTTGACATAAAGCCCGTCTTTTTCCCCGCGTTGTACTACTGCAGAAAATGCCTTGCCTTCACACACGAGCGGGCGTGCCCCCACAACTCAGAGTTCCACGAACAGATAAGCGGAACCAAACTCCGCGCTCTAATTGACGAGGGAAAGTCGCCGTCTGAGTTCATCATGAGGCCTGAGGTGGTCAAGGTAATCATGTCGCACAAAAAGCCGTTCGTGGAATGATATGAAGCTCTTGTTTTTGTTGGTGCTGGTCGTTACGTCTACTCCGGCGTTTGCACAAGAATTCACAAACCCCTCGCTTGTGCTGCAGCACGTAGACATTGCCCCTGCCGATTTCAACAAGGTGGAATCGGAGATAGTCATAGTGCCGTTTGAGAAACCGCACACAGGAAGCTGGCAGATAACAATTCAGAACAATCTGCTCTACGGAAACCCAAAAGGCAACGCAGTACTGAGGCTATATGACGCAAACATCAGCGACAAATTTCTTGAAATTGGAATGGGCAGCCCACCAGATCGAAAATTCTGGGTTGCGATAAATCTTCCAGACCAGGGATATGTCCCAGCTACACGGCTTGACAGGGACGGGTGGTACGAAGGCTCAAAGATAATTGCGGCATACAGCGACGCGCAGGGGGTAACTATTGGCAACGGCAAAAGAATAGTTGTGAGCAACTTTAATCTGCAGGATTTTGTGGTCGGCAGCTATGCGGTTTATGGAATGACAGATGAGGCAGACCCGCCTGCAATAAATTCCGGAACCTTCAACGTAGAGATCCTCTCAGGCGATGTCTCCAAAAACCCCATACACTATTATCCATTCTATGTGACAGGCGCAGTCGGCGCAATAATTGGAATACTGCTGATACTCAAGAAGCGTTCCTAGTTTTGTAATAGCTGCACAACCTCTTTATCTTGCACACGTGACACATTGGAAAAACCGGCTTGCAGATGTTTTGGCCGTACATGACGAACGTGTCGTTGATCTGAAGCCAATACTTCTTGGGGATCTTTTTCATCAGCTCAAACTCTGTTTCTTCTGGGGTCTTGGTCTTGACCAGGCCGATCCTGTTTGATATTCGGTGCACGTGGACGTCCACTGGGATTGCGGGTTTTTCAAAGGCGTAAACCAGCACGCAGTTTGCCGTCTTGCGTCCAACTCCTGGGAGGCCCACAAGTGCGTCCAAATTATCTGGGACGACTCCGCCGTACTTGGTGTGGATTATTTTTGCCACACCGATTATTCTTCTTGATTTTACGCGGTAGAAACCAATCGGCCTGATTATTCTTTCTACGTCTTTGACCTTTGCGGAAGCAAGAGCTTTTGGGGTCTTGTACTTTGAAAACAACTCTCTGACTACTCTGGTAGTGCTCTCATCTTTTGTTCTTGCAGACAGTATGGTTCCGATCAGTATTGCAAATGGATCTCCCTGCTCTACGTCGTGCAGATGTCTCAGCGCAGTCATCCTGGGAGGCCTCACCTCGTTCATTGTTTGAATCATGCCGCGCAGAATCCTGTCCATCTCACTTTGAGAGCCGGCCATTCAATAATAAGCTAAAGCTCGCCAAGGTATTATAGTGTAGAAGTACACCACTAGATGTGGAGCTTACAAAAGAAGAAGAGCTTGCACTAAAAGGCGAATACGGCGAGACTCTCCAGACTGCATACAGGATTCTTGTGGCAACAGGGGAGGCGACAAATGCGCAAAAGCTCATCCCGATAAGCTGGGCACACCTGTCTGGTGTCAACTACAACACCATTGGGGACGCAGGCGAGGAGTTTCTCTCAAAGCTGAGCCGGTCTGCCAAAGTAAAGGTGATGACCACTGTCAACCCCATGGGTTTTGATTTTGATTCGGTCTCAAGGTACGATCTGTCGGAGGATTTCATAAAAAAGCAGCAAAGCATCAAGGACTCTTATCTCAGAATGGGGGTGACACCGTCGTTTTCTTGCATTCCGTATGAGATATTTGACTTGCCACAAAAAGGCACCCAAGTGTCTTTTGCGGAAAGCAACGCGGCAATCTATGCAAACTCGATTGGACAGCTCAGGACAAACAAGGAGAGCGCGTTTTCGGCCTTGGCAAGCGCACTTACCGGCAAAAGCCCGTACTCGGACCTGCGGGTGGATGATACGCCAAATCTCACCATACAGATGAAGATCCAGGATCCAGACGAGCTTGCCTTCGGGCTGCTTGGGTTTTTTGCGGGCAAAATAGCTGACAACTCTGTTGGGATCTCAGGCATATCAAAGATGGACAGGCGCAGCTGCAAGTCGTTGTGCGGAGGCATGGGAACATCCGGCAGGTGCGGCAAGTTTCTTCTGGAGGATGTTCCTGGCTCAGAGAAGGTGGATTTTGACAAAAAAGAGATGCAAAACATCTACGACGAGCTGAACACATCGGACAAAGGTGACATCATAACTCTTGGCAGCCCACAGCTTGGCCTCCAAGAGATGGCAGATCTTTCATCAATGTTGAAGGGAAGGTCGTTTAAGAAAAGGTGCATGGTGTTCTGCCCAAGGGCTGCGCGTGACCAAGCTCGAAAGCTCGGATACACACAAGAGCTTGAGCGAGCAGGATGCGAGATTCTGACGGACTGCTGCACATGTCTTACTCCGCTGATTTGTCCAAGCGATATAGATTCTGTAACTACAAACAGCATCAAAGGAGCCTATTATCTGAAAAACTCCAACAAGGTGGATGTCAATCTAAAGCCGCTCTCAAAGATAATCCAAGAAGAGATGAAATGACATTCAAAGTGATAGTGAGGGGCAGGGCCAGCGGACCGGTTCTCAAAACTGAGACGCCGATCAACTTTCTTGGCTCAGTCGATAAAAAAACAGGAGTCATAAATGACGACAAGCACGACCTCACAGGACGGTCGTTAAAAGGCACCATTCTCGTTTTTCCACACGGCGTGGGAAGCAGCGTGGGGGCGTACACAATTTATTCACTCAAATCAAATGAGGCGGCACCGGCGGCGATGGTCTGCAAAAAAGTAGACCTCACAGTGGCCTCCGGGTGTGCTCTGGCAAACATACCGCTTGTGATTGTGGGACAACAGCAATACGACAAGCTCCAAAACGGAACACAGGTGACTGTGGACACCGAAGCAGGCACCATACTATAGCAACACGCGCACCACGTTGCCGTTGGGGTGATCTTCTTTGAAGATGATTCCCTCGAATGTGAAGATCTGGGCGTCTTTTTCCATCCAGCAGCCTGGCGGCAGGCCGGCCTTTTGGCATGTGTAGTCGAGGAACTTTCTTTCATCCCAGCCATGTTCTTTTGGGACCTGGGGCAAAAGGAGACCGGAATGGTAGCCGCGCTTGATGAGCAGGCCGTCCCTGCCTATCTTGATTTTTGAGGGGATCTGCACTGGGTTGTCTACTCGGAGTGGTTGTGGCGGTGTGAGCACAGTCACTTCAAAAGTAATTCTGTCAAGCTCGGATTCGCTGACTGGGAGAAAACGGGGATCCTGCGTTGCTGCGGCGATAGCAGCCTCTGGCAGGGCCTGGCTTACCTTCCTTGGCAGGGTAAATCCTATGCAGCCGCGCAGATCGTCTTCAATATTTAGTGTCACAAATATGCCGGACTCAAAGTCGAGCCGTCTCCTCGAGTCTTCATCTAATTCGAGTCGGCGGCCGTTTTTGACAAACTCTGTTACTATCTTTCTTGCTGTCTTGACTAGAATCGCACCGTCTTGGTCTGAAATATTATAGTTGCTCATTTATTTCTGCGATAACTCTTTCCAGGTTTCTAATATGAGTTCCCTCCCAGTAAATGTGGCTGCAGCCTTGGCAGATCCAAAACTCGTCCACACTCTGGGATATTTTTGGGGGGATTTTCTGAAGTACCAGAGTTTTCTGTATGTTGCGGAGGGTGCCGTTGCAGCTAGGACAGCGGGCGTACGATGCGCCGAATTGGTATCTCTTGATGCCAAGCTTTTTTGCGATTTCTACCAGCTGTTCTTTTTCGGTTGGGGAAACAACTTCAATTGAGCGGACGTCATGCTTTTTTGCCTTGTTTGCAAGCTGTGTATCTTTGGTAATTATGATCCGGTTTTCTTTTTTTGCTGCAGCTAGAAGATCGTCGTCTTCAATATCTGCCCAATAGCTGCAGTCAAAACCCAGCATCCGGAGCTTTTTTGCTACCGTGCCGAGCATCGAGTCCACGGCGAGCTTATCTTGGTTCATTTTTTGTCAGCCCCAGCTCTGTGATGCGGCTTTGGCCTGCCGGCAGGACGCGCACGAAATCATCGATGGAGAACTGTTTTGCAACATCCTCGCTCAGCTTGATGAATTCGACGCGGAGCCTTTTTGCGGTCTCTGTCATGTCGTTTCCGCCAGGTTCAATTACGCCGTAACATATGCAATGCTTCTTGACTGGCTCTGGTGGGCCGCACATGAGCATGTAGTGATCGTCTTGGTACAGTATGCCCACTGCGAGCTTCAGCGTGGCGGCCTTGACGAAATTCTTCTGGCCTTCCAAAACAAATGAGCCCTTTGCAAGGAACTGGCCGCTCGGGGCGCCCTTTTTTACCTGCTCCGGGTTCACCCAGTACGCGCTGAGCCCGTACATTGCCTCCCGCCAGGCCCTGCTAAAGCAGACAGTCGCCTGCGCCACCTCGTTTATGGAGTCAAACGGGATTGGCTCTGGCGCGTCCTTTAGTATGAAAAACGGCGAGCCAAATATCTCTGCATGAAAGACCTTGTCTGATTTTGCAAGCTGCTTTCTTATTATGGCGGAATTTGATGAAGAGTCCCTCCCACCTATTGCCAAGAGGCCGTCCGAGGTGTAAAACCACCTGTATCGCTCGAACCATTCTTTTTTCTTAAATTCTGTATAAAGTACTGCATTCCTTGTAGTCTCTGATTGCGATTTCAGCTTTGCGAGCTCTTTTTGATTTTTCAGCTTTAGTGCCTCAATCGAGTTTATTGCGGCCAGCTGTCGCTTTGACTCGTCAAAAAGCGTGGACGCGATGGCGGGAATTGAAGAGTCCTCCCTGATCTGGATCTTTTCGCTGTCGATTTTCAGAAATGACACACCCCTTTCCCTGACAATCTCGGCGTTCTGAGATTTCAGCTTCTCAGACGCAAGTGGGTCGGTTATGGAGGTCACGCCGCTTGAGGTCACAGAAAAAAGAAATTTCGCTAAATGGGATATCTTTTGGGCCCTTTCTTTTACCTGCTGAATTGCCTTGTCCTGCTCGTCTATTCTGCTCTCAAGGTCGGCTATCTTTTTGTCAAGCGAGCTTGTCTGTGCAGACCTGCCTTTCTCAACAAGTATTTTGGAAAACGCTTTGTCAAGTCCCTCCATGAAGCTTGGGATCTTTTCAAACTCTGCCTGCTGGGTCTCAATCATGACTGGGTATACTTGGGGGCCGTCCTGCGTTTTGACAATTATGGGATCGTGATTGCCGTTGACTATGTCGCCAACAAGCGATTTTGTTGATTCTACTATGCTTTTGATTTGGTCAGGTGTTAGCGAATCTGCAGGGGAGTCAAAGTTAATTTTTGCCCGCCTGAGTATCTCTTCTGCGTATTTTGCGGGCAGACCAAACGTTCTGCCAAACCAGCGCACTATGGGGGTGGATATGGATTCAAGCTCATCAAAGTTTTTTTCGTCAATGTCCAATACGCTGAGGCCTTTCTGGGGGGGAGGAACGTATGTAGCACCCACTCGGAGCTCTCGGTGTCTTACCTGAATTGAGTGCAGCAGGGCCAATATCTTGAGGTCGCTGTTGCAAAGCAGGATGTTGCCGTCGCCAAAAAATTCACACACCAAAACGAACTCTTTGTCAAATCCGGCAAATCTGAGGTACGCTACCCTCTCGACTCCAAGCTGTTCTACTTTGAGGAGCTTGAGTCGCAGGAGGTCGTCTCGGAGTCGTTTGACCAATTTGTTTTCTTCTATCTGCTCGATCTTGATTCCGGTGAGCCACATACCAAGGGACGACACTACCAAAAACAAATCCGGCTTTTCTGGGTGATGAAGCTTGAACAAGACGCTGTCTTGATTTATCGAGTAGATGTTGTTTACATAGTATCCTTGCGTCGCTTTTGATATTTGGTCTACAAGGAAGGTGAGCTCTATTCCAGCCAGCGCCATGAGAGATCACTGAGAATCCAAGATATACTCTTACTGATGACACAGGCGACCAAACATTTTAAACCAGTCACAATAGAGTCAACCTAGAAATTTCGTTGAAGCACCCAAAGAAGAAAAAGGCACCAGAGCCAGACGACCCCAAAAAAAATGACGAGCAGCCAAAAGCAGAATCAACTGAAGGCCAGGACGAAATAGCTAGAAGAAAGCGACTGCTGGATAGGCTGTTCTGGATTAGAGTGGGGCTTGCAGCAGTAGCTGGCGTCATGGCTACATTTCTGTTTGAGTCGATTGAGGGCGAAGAGAGGAGGTGGGCTTCAATTGGTTTTATGATTGCAGTTTTCATAGGTTCGGCAATAATCGGCAAGGGAATGAGGATAGGCCTGCCGCCATCTGACAGAAAAAAAATCGTCACGACTGGGATAGGCAGCTACGTGTTCCTCTATCTGTTGATGTGGATACTTTCGTACACACTGGTTCACCACTCCGACGCAGGAATTAACCCGTTAAACCCAATGTAGCACCATGTGGAAATACAAAACCCCGGGAATCCCAGACGAATATTTTGAGAGAACAGAACAGGTGCCGATAACAAAAGAAGAGGTGCGTGTGATCCAGCTGAGCAAGGCAAGACTTGCAGAGGGAAACACGGTTCTGGACATTGGCTGCGGGAGCGGCTCCATAACTGTGGAGGCGGCGCTGCAGGTGGGCAAACAAGGCAAAGTATACGCAGTGGACTTGGATCCGAGCGCAGTTGAGCTCACCAAAAAAAATCTGGAAAAATTTGGAATATCAAATGTTGAGCTGATACGGGGCGACGCAAAACAAAAAATCCCGGGGCTGCCTCTGGCAGACGCAATATTTGTGGGAGGCACAGGCGGCGACACAAAAGACATAGTCAAGCTCTGCCATGAGGGACTCAGGCCAGGAGGAAGGATCGTCGTTGGTGTGATCTTGATTGAAACGCTTTATGCCGTACTTGATGTGATGAACGATCTTGACTTTAAGGAAGTAGATATCACGCAGATCACCATCTCAAAGAGCAGGAAAACTTCTACTGGGACGATGATGCTTGCAAGAAATCCGGTTACCGTGATTTCCGCGACAAAAGATTAGACAATCGCTTTTAACTGGGAATCTTTGATCAAATGCATGCACGAGCTTGTCTGCGTCGGATGCGGGCCGGGCGATCCGGAACTGCTGACGGTAAAGGCAGTCAAGGCAATCCAGAGTGCCGAAATAATTGCGTGCCCGACGGCAAAGGAGGGCAAGCCAAGCATCGCACTATCTGTGGTGGAGTCTCTGATTGACAAATCAAGGCCGGAGATAGTCAATCTGGTATTTCCGATGGTAAAGGACAAGGAAACTCTGGAATCGACATGGGAAAAAAACACCAAGATTTTGGCACAAAAAGTCCTTGAGGGGAAAAAGGTGGTGTATCTGACTGTGGGCGACCCATACCTTTACAGCACATGGATATACCTGCACCGCCAACTACAAACAAAATACCCGGAGATCAAAATATCTGTGATTCCAGGAATAGTCTCGATGTTTACTTTTGCATCAAAGGTGGGCATCAGCTTGGCAGAGGGGGCCGAGACCATGGCAGTCATACCGTCGTGCTATGATCTGTCGAGAGTCAAAGAGACTGCAAAAAACTGTGACACCATGATATTTCTCAAAGACGGCAGGTATTTTGATCAGGTGATCAAGCTGCTCAAAGAGGCCGGATTTTCAGACGACTCGATATTTGCCATAGGCCAAGACCTTGGGACGCCAAACGAAATTGTAAAAAAGATGAGGCTTGGCGACGTAAATGAAAACACGATGACTACGAAATATTTTTCGATAATGGTGGTCAAGCGTGTCTAAGGTATATTTTGTTGGCTGCGGCCCGGGAGACCCGGAGCTGATCACACTCAAGGCAAAAAAATTGCTGCAAAAAGCAGACGTTGTGGTGTATTCTGGGTCCCTGATTCCGCCACAAATACTCAGATTGTGCAAAAAGGCAAAGATGCACGACGCATCAGGCTTGGTGAGGGAGGAGATTTTTGACATACTAAAGACAGGCGCACAAAAAAACAAGCTCGTCGTGCGGCTCCACGACGGGGATCCTGCCATTTATGGTGCAATAAGGGAGCAGACAGACAACCTGCAAAAAGAAGGAATAGAGTGCGAAGTGGTACCGGGCGTGACTTCGTTTCTGGCGTCCTCTGCAGCGCTCGGCCTGCAGCTCACGCTTCCTGGTGTCACCCAGACCATCATAATAACTCGCGCAGAAAAAAGGACCAAGGTGCCAGAGCAGGAGCGCATCTCGGAGCTTGCAAGGCACAAAGCCACCATGATATTCTATTTGAGCGTGCACCTTCTGCCGGACATTGTAAAGGAGGCACTCAGGGGAGGGTACCCAAGTTCCACTCCCGCCGCAGTGGTGTACAAGGCAAGCTGGCCGGATCAAAAAGTAATCACAGGCACCTTGCAGGATATAGTCAAAAAAGTCTGGGCAGAAAAGATAACGAGGACTGCTATAGTGATGATTGGAGATGTAATTCAGCCCAAGTCGTACGAATATTCCAAATTATATGACAAGACGTTCAGTCATGGGTACAGAAAGGCAAAGACCTCATGATGATATTTTACAATAACCTTGTGTAAAATAAAAAAAGAAAATGTGTGGTTATGGGTTTAACAATGAACCCGTCGTTCCACCAATGCTGATGGTCCATTGCACTGTGAGTGAATCACCGTTGTTCATGGTGATCGGGCTGAATGTCTGTCTTGAGAACATTGCGCCACTTGCAATAGATGTGTTGTTAAACAGGCCTGACTCTGTCACTGTTTGTGGATTTGACTGAGAGCTTGTGAATGTCTTTGTGAGTTGTACTGATGCAAATGAACCGGTAGCACCAGTTGAGTTCGTCATAATTACTGTGGCTACTCCTCTTGCGAGGCTTGGGACGCCTTTTGCTGCGCTGTATTCATTACCAAGTGAGGTGTTTGTACCGTTAACATTTGTCGTATAGTTGCCAATTCCAATGTATCGGAATCCGTCACTTATTTCGCCTGTGCAAACACCGGTTGAAACAGTGTCGCCTCCAGCAGCACCAAACAACATCTTTGCAACACAGTTCTCACCGTTGTTGACAATTATGTTGTCTGATTGTCTGTATGCTTTGATGTTGCCATCAGGGTCTGTCAGTGTTGTCACCACATGTCCTGTGATTAGTCCTGCTGCTGCGGCAGTAGATTGAGCATTGTTTTTAATTCCAGTTATACCAAAAATAGTAGAACCAAACAACCCTGCTACAACTACCAGCGCAACACCAATGACTAGTGCCGTTGTATTCAATTTCATTAATGAAGGGATCTTTTTGCGCTATATAGCGATTATGGAATTTTTTTGAGCAAACCGGTGCCAAAATGGTATTTTAAAATTTCACAGGCTCGATAGATTTAACCAAAATATATCTCAATTTACGTATGGGTATCATGGCTAGGCTACTCGTAATTGTCATGTTTGTATTCTGTGAAATCGGCATCGCGTACGCATTCGAGCCTATTCCCATTACGGTCTCTCATACCATGAGTGACGTGATCTTTGATGGAAAGTGGACTCATGAGTATGAATGGAAGGCCTCAAGTCTCAACACGTACAAATATGAAAACGATACAGAAATTGTTTTGAGAACTGCACACCAAGGAGACTTTGTATATGTCTTCTTGGATCCAATTACTGATTACTATGCTGATCCGCTTGATCATGCAATAATTTGTTTTGATACAGAGAACAACAAGTCAGAGATGACTGATGATAACGATTATTGTTTTGTGACATATCTTGATGGCGAAAGTCTTGTCTATCAAGGAAACAGTAAATCAGACATTGAATTCGATAAAATAGAAAATCCTGATGGGTTCATCGCAAAAAGCACGGTATCAGATGTAAATGATAGGTATACTCCAATCCCTCATCCAAGCTATGAGTTCAGAATCCCTACAGAATTAATTGGACGCCACAACGTGTATGGATTTTACTTTGGTATATACGACGAGCACACAAAGAAAACCTACACTTATCCACAAAACCTAAATCCAAAAAATTTTGTTGCGATGCCAATGGAATGGGGAGAGATCTATTCTCCTGATAAATCTCTCCCGGAGTTTGAGCTACCAACAATCGCATTGGTTGTATCGATTACGTCGCTAATACTACTCTCTCAAGTCAAACAAAGATTTGTAAAACTATCTTGAATCCTAAATCGATTTCACAACTGAACAAAAAAATAATCAGGTGCAAAAAATGCCCGCGACTTGTTTCATATGTCAGGAAGGTATCTTCTGAAAAAGTAAAAAGATACAAAAATGAGAAATATTGGGGACTACCACTCAGTGGATTTGGCGATCCCAACGCACAACTTCTCATTATAGGGCTAGCGCCTGCAGCACACGGTGGTAATAGAACGGGTCGAATGTTCACAGGAGACAGCTCTGGCGATTGGGTAGCAAAAGTGCTATTCAATAACGGATTTGCAACAAAACCTGAAAGTAGATACCTAGGTGATGGGTTTTGCCTTCTCAATACATACATTACAGCAGCAGTGAAATGTGCCCCGCCAAAGAACAAACCAACACAGCAAGAAATCAAGATGTGCTCCAATTATCTTCAACAAGAGTTATTTTTGTTAAAAAACGTCAAAGTCGTCATCTGCCTTGGCAAAATCGCATTTGATGCACTCAAAGATATACTTGGAATAAAGAACCAGAAGTTCTTCCACGGAAATCAATTTACACACAATAACAAAATAATTCTGTGCAGTTATCATCCAAGCAGACAAAATACCCAGACAGGACGACTTGGTTGGGTTCAGTGGGATGCGGTATTCCGCAAAGCAAAATCTCTTGTGATTTAAATTCACTGATGGTTGAAGCCTGTCTGTAAATGGTACAGACACGAATATACATCTTGAATTTAGTCATCTGATCCCGATGACAAAATATGTTAAACAAATTATCTATGCGTTAATTTAACTGAATTTTAGCCACAAAATTCATCTGCATCGTCACGCTTCAATTGGAAGGAAAAACACCGTCATGCTTTCATAAAAACAAATGATGATTAATTCTGCTCACCACGCTTGTACACAATTATGACTTTGGTCTCCATAATTTCAGAATTAAGTTACAGTTTGGCAAACCACGGAAACAAAATTTGAAGCCCAAATCATGCAGCAAATTACGCATGAATTTTAATAAAACAAAAAGAATCTTTCGTCTTCCAAACTCTTATTCGTATGTGGAAGAGCTTGTTTGGGACGAAAGTCCTGAGGGGGAGGGAACCGATGGAAATCGTTCCCCAATTTGCTGTTCTGCGACAGCTGATGCTTCCTGCAAAATCTTGTCTGTTTCCTCACTTGAAATGTCAGAGTCAACACTGAAGGCATCGCCTGCCAGTGAATCCATCATGAGGCCGCCCAATGTCTGGGTCATTGCATTCAATTCTGCATCAGCTTCTGGCATAAATCGGCCAAGCGATGATCTCAAACCTTTCATGGTTGACATTGCTGGACCAATTGCTACCATGGCATCACCTAGGTCGTGAATTGTGGTCAAACGTAGCTGTACTTGTTCTAGTGCCATTCTTGCATTGCTGAGCATTTTTGTTACTTTGCGTATTTCAGCTAGTTCGTTTGACAACACACGACTTGAGCTTGTGTCATGCTGTTGCATTGCAGCTACGATTCTTTTGAAAAGTTGAGCATCACGTTCATGTAACTTATTTAGCATTGAATCCATCTTTGATATCTGTAATTGCAGTTTGTTGACTGCGGTCTGAATCCGTGGTTTCAATGCACCTTGTGGTTTTACAGAGTCTTTGATTTTGTCTGTAAAACTTGCAGTGTCTTGACGTGCCCAATTCTTCTCGAAGCTGGTCATGCGCAACCATTTAGAATTTGATTCTTAATTCTCATAGTGCATTATAATCAACTGATGAGTAAATTTAGCTGACAAGATGTAAATTCTAAAGGCATTGATTGATAATATGAGCAAAATAGCAGTCTTCGATTCTGGTCTTGGTTCGCTATCAATAATCAACGCAATTCGACAACGCCTGAAAGCAGAAATCGTGTATCTTGCTGATCAAAAGAATTACCCATACGGAAAAAAAACAAAAACTGATCTCAGAAAAATCATAAAACAAACTATTACAAATTTGCAAATACAGTTTGATCCTGATCTAATTGTTGTAGGATCAAACACGCCATCATTATTGATCGCAGAAATATTCGACAAAAATGATGCAGTGATCGGGGTTCTCCCCCCTCTGGCGGAAGCACAACAACGCACAAAAACAAATTCAATTGGCATACTGGCCACTCAGTCAGTTGTAAATAGCTCGGAGTTAGATAATTACATAAGAAAAAACACAATAAAAAATGGAATAAAATTTACAAAAATCAATTCAAGTGATCTTGTAGATCTAGTTGAGAGCGGAAAATTCATCACTAAAAAAAATTTTTGCATTAAAAAAATAACCTCGACTCTGAAACAAAAATTCATAACAAATAACATAGACGTAGTTACATTATCAAGCACACACCTCCCATTCTTAGCTTCATATCTGCAAAAGTTATTCCCACAAATCACATTTCTAGATCCAGCAGACAAAGTCGTGGATCAAATTGCAAATCATAGAAAATTCATTCCATCAGAAAAGAATACATTAAATATTTTCACTACAGGAGATGCAAATAAGCTTCAAGCTAATCTGTACAACATGGGAATAAAAAAAATAGTTCGACAAATTAATTTTTAACAAACATTCAATTTCTTTTTTAATTTTGTTCTTTCATCAAGCCCTGTAGAAAACACCGATTTTTAACAAATTTGTGGATCAGATAGTGCCACCAGATCTAAAGCTAATCAAACTGTTACCTTTCCATGAGACCATCAAGGTATGTCAAGATGGATCGTACACTGATGCGCATAATCAAAAGGGCCAGGATACCGCCACACCTACACCAAAAATTCAACCACGTGTACACAGTATGGCAGCACCTCATCCCTTTCATCATCTTCAATACTTTACAATTCCAAATTTTTCAATGACTATGAGAAAACCAGATTGGTACCCTCAAAACCACATTATGCCATCATGGTATTGGTTTTTTCCTAAAATTTCCTCATCGCTTATGTGATTTTTCAAGAATAATCATCATACATTGAATGACACAAAGTACTGTAATTCTGATGGTCCGCAGCATGTCGTAGATTTTCGATATGTTATAGGATCTGGCCGACTTGTGTTTTATCCAAATCAAAAGATTAGTCTGAGGTAGGTAATTTTGAGAAATATCAAAGTACTTTCAATATCACTAATTGTTGCTTTGGTGTTATCATCATCTATCGCATCATATGGTGACACGTTAGCAAAAAACTACAGACATACAACAACACCGATATTTGTTGAAAAAGCTATCAGCCCGCAATTAACAAAGGATTTCACAATATCTATAGATGAGAATAGGATCCAACTCAGAAACCAAGAAGTAACTGTTACTCTAGTCAAACAGCCAAAAATTGAATTTGTCAACAAAATTAACATAATCGAGGACATCAATGTCTCAAACGATGATGGATCCGACAATCAACTCTACTTAGTAAAACATAATCCTACACAGGCTATATTGGAAAGAATCTTCAATAGTAGAAAATTCAAACTTGACAAAATAGTGAGCTTGTTGCCATCGGACGTACCACTGATATCTCTATACCATGATCTGACAGGATCACTGGGCCACCATACAGGTGATCCCCTGCTTGACGACTTTGATGAAATCCAATTAAATTCTATTACCACACCTGATAATGAAAATCACAACGAGTTACTTCAATTCCAACCAATAAGCACCTCACTGTCAATTCAATCTGCTTTTGATGATCTTGACGATCAATTAACAATTACAGTTGGCTGGTTTGAGCAACAATCAACAACATACATTTTCGTTTTTGCCGCTGCGGCATTTTACGTTATCGTAAGATCTGAAGATCCAAAAATAAGAATTCAAAACCATACTAGGCTTTTATCGTTTGTTTGCATTTCTCTTTTGATATCTTCAGTTGTCATAAACCCATTATCGATCTCATCATCATATTATGCTCATGCTGAAACCGAAGGGGGTGATTCTAACGAATCAATGCAACCACCAAATTCCACCGAATCAGTCAATGCTGACTTTGATGAAATCCCTCTCTCGGACATAATGAATTCTACACCACCACTCCCAGAAAATATCTTTACTAATTTTACCACAAATGAACCTAGTCACCAAAATGAAATCACAAACCCAACCAATTCCACAGCCACCACCCCAACCAGCCCAGTTCATCTCATCCAGTCGCTAATCGAAAGCCTGACATTGACTGGCAATACCTCAGCCCCAACCAATTCCACAGCCACCACCCCAACCAGCCCAGTTCATCTCATCCAGTCGCTAATCGAAAGCCTGACATTGACTGGCAATACCTCAGCCCCAACCAATTCCACAGCCACCACCCCAACCAGCATAAACATTCCAGTAATCCCCAATGCGACAAAGTCGTGGGGATCCAATTCGACAGTGACTGACTCGCT
>JAWCQC010000004.1:0-78570 GCA_038869975.1 Candidatus Nitrosotenuis sp. | reverse complement strand
AGAGCCGTCTACGAAGTTGTCTACTTCCACTGATGCTGCTGTCGATCCCATTGCAATGACGATGAGCCAGATCTTCTTGAGTCTCTGGATCTCAACTTCTTTTGGGATTAATGCCGGCATCTGTGCCATGCTTCTGGTTATAGTCTATGCATATATAAAACATGAGTTAATTTTGGCACTAATTTCATCAAATTTTTAGAAAGAAGATTCAAATTTTTGATAAATTTTTTCGTTAATTATTCTAGAAAGCAAAATATCACATAATGTCCGAAACATCGTAAGTATGTTGAACATAGATGTTAAACAATTGGATCATTGCTTGCAACAAAAAATCTGCCGATCGGTATTGTAGTGCAACGGTAAAACATATATCATTCTATGTCGAGTCTGTGATTAATTAACGGGATAACTATGGTCGACAAGAAAGTATTCGTAGTTGCACTCGGAGTGATTCTGGCACTTGGAACGTTTGGTCCAAACTTGGCACAAATGGTTCAGACTGCAGAGGCACACGGTGTGCAAGCACAGCTACAAAGCCGTTTCGTAAAGATCGAAGACGAGACCTTCAACAGACAGTCACTGCAAACCGGTGAGGAACTAGTCATCTCAGGCAAGTTCGTCAGTCTTGTTGAAAGAGACCTAAGGGGATGGAACTCTATATTCTCAGAGTCAACCAACGCAGGAAACAGATGGGAAGTCCTAGCAAGAACCCCGCCAGGAAACGTCTTCAACATACCAGGTAACGCCGTAATCCCATATGAGATCAGGGCAAAGGCGCTAGAGCCAGGCGTATACCACGTACACACACAGCTTAACGTTGCTTCAGTTGGACCAGGATTAGGCCCAGGACAGACAGTAGTAGTTACTGGCGAGCCGATACTCAAACCAATTCCATACACAAACATCATGTACCAATCAATCATCATTGGAGTTGGCTATGTGATCACATTCGCAACTCGCCCCTGGCAAGTAATCTAAACCAACACACCCCTTCTTTTCATTTTATTATCACATACAGGGAAACGGCTTTATGTAATCCCAGTAGAACTTGAGCATGATTTGGCCTGGGATGGGCGACCCAAGCAAGAGGCGCAAGACCATCAGATACCTCATCATCACTGCCGCAATAGGCATAGGCGTCGCCGCCCTGAGCTCAGGCATCCAGATCTTGCTAAATGCCGACAACCCCCTCAAAGTCTGCATAAATGACCGAGAGATCAACTACCGGGTGACTGCCACGCTGGAGGTGTACGTAGACAAGCAAAAGGTGCCAATTCCTGCCAATGTTGGATTCAAGGACGGCTGCCAGAGATCCCTATACACCGAGTCTGATGATGGTACGATTCATGCGGCATGGACTGAGGAATACCCCTTTGAGATTGGGCACTTTTTGTGGGTCTGGGACTTTAAGCTGCGGGATATGCAGGAGTCCAAATCCAAGATATATGTAGACGGCAAAGAGTCTGCAGAATTTATCAGGACGCCTCTGATCAACGGAGCTCACTACAGGGCCGAATTTACCTCAAAGGCTTACGACGAGTCCAAAGACAAAGACTTTTTGCCGCCGCAATAATTGGCGCAAAGTCGACAAAAGAATAAAATCTAAAAAGAATGAAAAAAGAAAGTTTTACCAGTACTTTCCGTTGTCTGGTATCAGACCGATACCTTCTCTTTCAAAGTGTCTGTCTAACTCATCAACCCATCTTTCACGGTTGTCTTTGTACGACCAGCCATGGACCCTTAGCCAATATGCTATGATCCCCAGAAGGAAGATAGTGAACATCATTGTGCCAAAGATGTAAACCATGACATCGTAGAACAATGGGTCATAGTTTGGCCCCAATTGTCCAAATACGGTAGACAGGATACTGAACACTGTACCGAGTAATGGAGTCATTGAATTACTAACCTCAGTACGTACGATATATACATTTCTCTGAGTGGCAGAACTCGCTATGATCGCTGCCTAGAGTTAGTGAAAAAATCAATAAAATAGGAAAAAGAATTGGATTGTTTTTATCCTCTTCCTGGGGCTGCGTATCTTCCGCTTCGTGCTCTAAGGAAGAACGCTGCTGCGATTCCTCCAAAGACTGCTGCGGCGATTGCAGATGCTCCCAAGACACCATCTGCTGCCAGATATGGAGTTCCAGAACCTGTTGCTGGATTTTCTTTTGCTACCTCGACACGGTCTCTTGCGAGTTTGAGTGTCTCTTCTAGGGTGTTTTTACCAGTCTTGCCGGTTGGGTCTACGTTGCCCATGTACTGGGCAAATGCCTCGCCGGTCATCATTCCCACTGATAAAACAGTCACAGCAAGCAGTGCTGCTCCAAATAGTGTTTTATTCATAGTGTTTACCTGTTGTCTTGGGGGCTATCGTTTCTATTTAACTTTTTTCTAATTACCAGATCCAGACATTTTGACGGCGGGGCAACGTTTATGTTTGAACCAAGAACACCCACGCCATGGGACGCGTACACACGCACAGACATGGACAGTCGCACTCAACTAGACCCATTACAGTAAGGGCCCCTGCGTGGTTGACGTCAACCCCAAAAGAAGTAGAAGAGCTTGTAGTCAAATATGGCAAAGATGGCGTCCCGATGAGTCAGATCGGAATCAAGATGCGGGATCAGCATGCAGTTCCCTTGGTAAAGCCGATTGTCAAAAAATCCGTCAAAAAGATACTGGAGGACAATGGGATAAAGCAGGAGATTCCAGAGGATCTGAACAACATAGTCAAAAAGGCCCTCAACTTGCAGCGACATCTAAAATCCCACAACTCCGACAAAAGAAACGTGAGATCGCTTGAGCTTGTGGAGGCAAAGGTGCACCGAATATCCACCTATTACAAAAAGATCGGCGCAATCCCTCAAAACTGGAAATATAAGTCAGTCGTAGCTCAACTTGAGTGATGAGCAGACTGGAGGAAAGTTTAGCGGCATTTTCTGACACCATATCCGATTGCATCAAATCCGCAAAAACGATCGCAGTGCTCACCCACATAGACTGCGACGGCATCACGTCCGGCAGCATAATTACAAAGGCGTTGATCCGGGCGGGTGCCAAAGTCACCGTGAGAACCCTCAAGGAGATGAACTCGCATGCAATAAAGGACATGGTTGACGACTCGCGCCAATTTCACATAATCACGGACTTGGGCGGCGGATTTGCAAAACAGCTTGATGATTCGCTTGGTGCCAACTGGTTCGTCCTTGATCACCATGAGATAGCAGACGATGAATACGACAATGAACGCGTCATAAATGCGTGGAAATTCGGCATCGATGGAGGCACCGGTATTTGTGCAGGCGGCATGGCGTTCCTTGCGGCCAAGTCGCTTGACAAGAGGAACTCGGATTTGGCCCCAATAGCCGTAGTCTCTGCGCTAGGGGACAGGCAGGATCAGGGAGAGAAAAAATCGTTTCTTGGCAAAAATGCCGAGATAGCAGAAGAAGCAAAGAGCTCAGGGCAGCTCCAAGTCGACATGGACCTTTTGCTTTTTGGGCGCGAGACCAGGCCGCTTGCGGATGCGCTTGCATTTACTTCGCAGCCCTTCATAGAGGGACTCACGTGGAATCGTGATGCTTGTTTTTCATTGCTAAAATCTGCCGGAATTGAATTAAAGGATGGCGGCCGTTTTAGAACGCCGTCGGACCTCACAGATGACGAAAAACGCAACTTGCTTGAAGCAATAACTAGGTTCGCAAGCTCGCAGAACGCGACTCAGATTATGGAGGAGCTGATTGGGTACACGTACACTTTTCCAAGCGAGGAGCGCCGCAGCTTTTTGCGTGATGCCCGAGAGTTTTCAACGATGCTCAACTCCTGTGGACGGATAGGAAAGTCCGGAGTCGGAATTGCAATTTGTGCCGGAGACAGGAACAGGATGCTTCAGGAAGGGGAAAACATTTTGGTTGACTACAGAAGGATGATTCGTGAATACATGAACATTTTGACAAACGAGAGGTGGCGAATAAGTGACTCGCCTTCCTGTCTGATGGTTAACGGGGAAGGTGTGATCCCTGAAACCATGACAGGCACGATATCTTCGTTGCTTGCGGGTTCGCCAAAAAACGCAGGCAAGATAATCATACTGAGGACCAACGGTGAGGAAAACACCATCAAGTTTTCGTCCCGCAAGTCAATTGGCTGCAGGTCTGGCGTGAATCTGTCCATTTTGATGAGGGCCGGAGCAGAGAAATTCAATGGTGTTGGGGGAGGCCACGATGCGGCAGCAGGAGCCAGGATCACAAAGGACAATCTGGACGGTTTTTTGGATTTTTTGGAACATGGAATCAAAGATTCGGATAGTAATTAGCGACATCTCGCAAAAAAAGGCGCATGCCATCAGGGCTGCCTTGGAGCCGGACAATGTGGACTTTCCGGAAGGGCTTAGCTTCGAGATGGAAAATCTTGATAACGCACTTGTTTTTAACTTCCACAGTACAGGCAACATGAAGAAACTTACCGCTACAGTTGACGAGGTGTTGGCACACGTGCAGATGGCACTCAGAGTGATGGAGTGATGCTGGACCCCAAGCTGATCAAGGAAAAACCGGAGATCATACGAAAGATGCTGCGGGACAGAAGGGTCAACTTCGACCTGGACGGATTGATAGCGCTCGATGTGAAACGGCGCGAGCTCATCATAAAGACGGACGAGCTTAGAAAGAAGAAGAACCAGGTTTCAGTTGAGATCTCTGCAAAAAAAAAGTCAGGACAAGATGCAAGTGACTCTATTTCCCAGATGCAGGCAGTCTCAGCCGAGCTGGCTGCGCTTGAGGCCGAGCAGCTCAAAGTTGAGGCACAGTACAACAAACTGGCACTGAGCGTTCCGAATCTGATCCACGATTCCGTCCCAAGAGGTCCAGACGAGTCTGCCAATGTGGAGTTACGCAGGTGGGGCGAGGTGCCAAAGTTCGGCTTTAAAGTCAGGGACCACATAGACATATCGCAGAGCCTCGATCTTGTGGATTTAGAGAGGGCGGCAAAGGTAGCAGGAGCCAGATTTTACTATCTGAAAAACCAGCTCGTCAGACTAAACCAGGCCTTGATCGGGTTCGCTTTGGATTTTTTGGAATCAAGAAAATACACACTGGTGCAGCCGCCATACATGATAAATAAAAGCTCCATGGAGGGCGCAATCATTGCAGGCGACTTTGCAGACGTCATCTACAAAATAGACGGCGAGGATCTTTTTTTGATTGGAACCTCGGAGCACGCCATTGCGGCAATGCATTCAGACGAGATCCTGCAGGGAAAGGATCTGCCTCTGAGATATGCTGGAGTCAGTCCGTGTTTTAGAAAAGAGGCCGGGGCCCACGGGCGCGACCAGAAGGGGATCTTCCGTGTTCACCAGTTTGAAAAAGTGGAGCAATACGTCTTTGCGAGGCCTGAAGAGTCGTGGAAGGAACACGAAAGCATGCTGGGCATAGTGGAGGAGTTTTACCAGCAGCTTGGGATTCCTTACAGGGTCATGGTTTTGTCAAGCGGTGATCTCGGCAAGGTATCTGCAAAAACATATGATCTTGAGGCGTGGATGGCCGGCCAAAACGCCTACCGTGAGATCGTCTCGTGTTCTAATTGTCTTGACTTTCAGACAAGACGGCTCAAAATCAGATTTAGGGACAAGACAAACGAGCAGACCCAGTATGTCCACTCCCTTAACAGCACGCTTGTTGCCACCACCAGAACGCTCGTTGCAATCATGGAGAACTTTCAAACAAAGGACGGCCACATCGATGTGCCGAAGCCTTTGCAAAAGTATCTTGGCTCTGCGCTGATTTAGCCAGCACAACTTATATTTTGGATTCAGTGGCTCGTTAGTGATTGGCTAAAAGAAAGGGTTTGAGAGTAAAGGACAAGTGGCGCGAGAAGAAATGGGTCACAGTAATTGCCCCAGAATCATTTAACAACGCGCCGATAGCTTACATACCAATTACCGATGAGAAAAAAGCAATAGGCCGAGTGGTCGAAGTCACCTTGTTTGATATTCTAAAAGGCGACCCGTCCCAGTACCAGTACAAGATTTACTTTCAGATAAACAAGATAGAGGGAGACAAGGCGTACTCTATTTTCAAAAGATACGAGTACGCAAAGGAGTTTCTGCGAAGCCTGATCCGACGCGGCTCAAGCAAGGTCAACTTTGTCATGGACGTAAGCACCAAAGACAATTATCTTTTCAGACTCAAGGTGATAGCCCTGACCCACAAAAAGCTAAACACATCAAGAAAGCACGCCCTCAGATTAATTGCAAAAGACGTGATGGGCAAGACCATACCTGAGATGACAATAGACCAGTTCGTCCAGGCTACCTGCTACGGCAAGATAAATTCGGACATCATGGCTGCTGCAAAGAAAGTCATCCGCATGAGGCATGTTGGGCTCGAGAAGGTAAAGCTCATCCGAACCGCTGAGGCCCAAGTAGCACTGCTCGAAGCATAAATTTGGAAAGAAAGCTCGAAGTAGACGTCCAGGTCATAGTTCATGCGACAGAAGATCTCGAAAAGATCTTTGCTGCATTCCAAGATATGTTTGAGATAGACAGAGAAGAGTTCACTGTGCAGAACCTGCATGGGCATTACGAAAACCCCATAACTCTGCTTTTGTGCAAGCTCAAAAAGAAAAAGGCACAGAATTTTGTAGCAAAGCTTGTTAAAGACATTCCAAAAGAAGACATGTCGCTGATAATAGAAGACCTAAAAAACAGATGCGACGAGTCTGCGCTCCACCTGAGGATTTCAAAGCAGCAGCTAGTTCTGGGCAGAATAATTCCGACAGACGAGGATCCCGTTAAACTGAAAATCTACACTCCTATTTACACACAAAAAGATCTGATAAAGACGTACACCGAGATCCTCAGCCAAGACAGAATTTAATATCATTTATAGTAGTAAATAGTTGGGAATGAAGAGCTACAAAGCCGCTCCAGTCTGAGCAACGCAGCTGTGAAGACGCCGCGACGATCTGACCCAAAACTGAATTCGTGCATTGTTTTAAATAATGTTCTTTCAGCTGTTGGATAGTTGAAACCGGATTACGACATTATTGTTGCCGGTGGCGGATTGGCCGGCATGGTGGCAGCCCAGTCTGCTGCCCATTACTCTAATCAGAGATTATCGATTCTGGTGGTAGACAGGAATCCCCCCATCCTGCTTGGACGCAAGTCAATCAACGGCTGGATATGCGGCGACGCAGTATCAAAGCAGGCAGTCGACTACATGGGGGAGCGAATCAAAGTTACTTGGTCCAAACCTGAAATCGAACACAAGGTAAAGGGCGTCATGGCGCTGTCCCCAGATAGGCAGACTGCAATACCGTTTGATGGCGACGGGTATTTGCTCAACAGGCAGCAGCTCCCCCAGAGTCAGTACAAAGAGGCGCGAAAACGCGGAGTCGATGTGGAATTTGAGATAAACCTGACAGGCCTATTGTATGACGGCAACCAGGTGGTGGGAGTAGAGGGCCTCAACAAAAAGACAAACCAGCCTTACAAAAAAACGGCGCGCGTGGTAATTGATGCAACTGGAGTCACCTCGATGCTAAGAAACCAGATAAGAAATACGACAAAGATGGAAAGAAAGATCGACAGAACCGACCTAGAATCGACTGGAAGGCACATAATGTATTTTGATCAGGGCGAGGAAGACCTGACCGAATTCGATCCCGACTATTGTTTGATTCATTTGGATCAGGACATTGCGCCTGGGGGGTACGGCTGGGTATTTCCAAAAGGCAAGAACAAAGTCAACATAGGCCTAGGTGTTGAAAAAACTCTTTTGGACAAGAGAAACAAAAGACTTGGCAAGCACGACGATGTAACCGGCCTCATAAACCAGTATGTTGCCAGAAATCGAGCAATCAAGAATCCGCGGCTGTCAACGGATCCTGAGGACGCGCACAACGCTACTGGAAATTTCCAGGTTTCAGTAAGAAGACAAAACGACTGCATGGTGGCAAACGGCTTCATGCTGGTTGGAGATTCTGCATGGATGCCAAAACCCCTTGATGCCGGCGGCATCGGTCCTGCGCTAATTGCCGGAACCATAATAGGAAAAAATGTTGTTGCCGCAATCGAGTCCGGCGACGTCACGGAGAGGGGGCTGTGGCAGTACAATGTAGACTATGTAAAAGAGTATGGGTACAAGACCGCAGGGCTTGAGGTTTTCAGAAGATTATTACAAATGCTCACAAACGAGCAGATCAATTACGGAATGAAGCATTTTTTGGGCAATCTCGACGTGGAGGCAATCAGCCGCGGCGAGCATCCGGATTTTTCCATGATCGGCAAGATGGGCATGATAATTCGCGGGGCCTTGAACAAAAAGCTTGCAGATGGGCTCAGATATACAACGCAGCAAAACAAGTGGCTTGTCGAGCATTATGCCAATTACCCCAAGACCCCGGACGGCTTTGATGAGTGGCACAAAAAACTGCTCAAGACCATGAACGAGGCCTACGAGCACCTGGCAAAGTGGGAAAACTAGTGCCGTGATGTAGTCGCATTTTTATAAAGTAAAAACACACTGAGGAAGTATGCTACAGGCGCCGTCTACCTACCTTGATTGGAATAATTCCCTTGAGATTCTCGACAAGGCGCACGAATCGAGTCTTTTTGTTTTGATTATTGGTCCCAAAGGAACCGGCAAGACATCCCTTGTAAGAGAGTTTGCGGCCAAAATCGGCGCCAAGCTGGAATCGATCAACTTCAGTTTGCGAACACGTGAAAGCCATTTGGTCGGCACCAAGACTCTTACTGAGGGAACCGTCGGATTTGACGAGGGTATTTTGATAAGATCGATGAGGGAGGGCAGCATACTGTATTTGGACGAGATAAACGCGGCAGAGGCCGATGTGTTGTTACGACTTGACGAAGCATTAGACGACAGAAGACAGATAGTGCTCAAAGAAGCTGCAGGCGAGATGATCAAAGCAGACAAGAGCTGGTTTGTCATTGCAACGATAAATCCGCTGACCCATGTTGGCACAAAGGAGCTTCCCCCCCAGCTTCTAAGCAGGTTCCCAATCAGGATAAGGCTGGACTACCCGCCGGAGCAGACAGAACTTGAGATAGTAAAAAGATACATCTCGGCGTCGCACGAAGACAAGCTACGACAGGGAATCAAGCTTGCAAACACGCTGCGCGAGGCGGCTGCAGTTGAAGAGTTGTATTATTCTCCCAGTTTGAGAGAGACAATTGCGTTTGGCAAACTTCTTGATGCCGGCGTTGACGCAAAAAAGGCTGCAAACATAGTGTTTGCAAACGTGTATGCGCAGTGGGGAAACGTGGAATACCAAAAAGTAAACGACATCATCACATCCATGTTTGGTAATTGATGCAGCAAGCACATTTTAGAAACGACACGCTGGTAGAGATCGCCACTTTTTTGGCAAGAAGATGGTCTCAAAAAGACAGGATCGTAGTCGAGTTTTCAGACAAAAAGGAAAACCGCGCCAAACTCAAAGAAAATCGGATCAGCCTCATTTCGCCGGAAAGGTACCTGGGAGGAGACTTTGAGAGATACAGGCAATTTAGGACATCGGTGTGGTACGAGTCGATGCGTGTCAAGTTCTGCAAAAAAATTCTGTCAAACGATCACGCCTTTGGGTTCATCTTGAATGCGCTCGAAACTAGAAGAATCGAGCTTCTTGGAATGAGGATCTGGCGCGGCATGGACGAGGAGCTCATCTTCAGTTACGGGTATTCTTGGCTGTATCGGCCCAATCTTTCAAGCGTGCTTGGAAAAACCAGAGTTGTTGAAGCGTTTTACCAGTATTTTTTGTTTGGAGACATCAAAGGCGAGATCCAGCCAAGCTACCAAGACAAAATAAGAAAGGCGGCCGTGCGCGCAAAAGAGATACTAGATGAGGCGATTCGCAAGGGTCACGATACCGACTGGCTTGAAAAAAAGGTTCCAGAGATTCTGAGCATTTTGGACATTGATGCTCTGGTCACCATCCCCCTTTCCGTCCCATGGAAAGGCCCAGGGCTTTTGGTCACCCCAGAGGATCTGCTAAAGGCCTTGCAAAAGGTTGCGAAGAACCGCGAGGTAGATTTTGGAAAGATCGACGTGCAGAGCGTGTTGACTGGGCGTACGGTGGCAGAAGAGTTCAAAGTGATAAAAGAGGAAAATCGCAAAAATGAGAACAAGGGGCTCGGCAGTGCCTCCATAGGGATTCAGATCCCAGATTCCACCAACGTGGATGAGACTCGAATCTATGATCAGGATTTGATTTCAAATCTGAAGACAAAATTCAAGGACTGGAAGACTTCGTGGAAGGAACAGCACGTCACGTCTGGCGACGAGTTTGATGCCGAGGCTTACATTGAAGGCCACTTGCCATTTTTGGCCGATGTTAAAAAGTCAATCAAGGCAAAGATAGTGATCCTAGTTGATCACTCATCAAGCATAACAGACCAGCAGATCCAATACAAAAAAGTCACAGTAGCCCTCTGCGAGGTTCTTTCGTTTCTGAAGATCAAGTTTTCGGTCTACGCGTTTAACACCACGCAAAAACAGGTGGTGTGCTGGCTGGTCAAGCCGGAAGAGACAAAGTGGAACAATGCGTGCGCCAAGAGGCTTGCACAGATAGATGCAAATGGTGGAACGCCCCTTGCAGAGGTATACCAAAAGATGTATCCTATTTTGCGCTCAAAAAAGCCTGACGTCTTTTTGACGCTCTCTGACGGGGAACCGTCGGATCCTGATGCTGTTCGCGCTATGGTAAAATCGCTCAAGATGGTAGGCATCAAGATGGTCGCAATAGGTGTGGGGCACGACACGTTCGAAGCGACAAAAATTGCGAACAACCTCAAATATCTGGAATATGAAAAAACATTGGCTGTGTCAAGACTAAAGGACATTCCAAATAGAGTAATTACAGTTTTGCAGACAAGCTAGAATCAGACTGCAAAAAGCTTCAACCTGCAGTATGCAATTAGATAAAAAATGCGGAGATTCCTAGAGTGTTGCTAGGAATGCTCCGATTCCTGCGCCCACGCCAATGCCAAGGACAAAGAAAAGTGTGTCCCAAGCGATGACCTTTTTGAAGGGGGCGCGAACCTCGTAATTCCAGTGAGTTTGCTTCATAACCATAGTATGTCGCACCGTATTGATAGGGCCTTTTCAGCTGGTTTGATGAGTGTTAAGCTGGTTTTATGAATGCAGGCACAAAAACAAGTTTAGGCCGGCTGAGCGGAACGGTTTAGCTGCAGATCTGCTTTGCAACGACATGACATATTTTCGTCCAAAACTTCTAAATTTGGCAACAAAATTTCAAACTGTGTTTGAGTTCAATTGAGATTACCGCA
This sequence comes from Candidatus Nitrosotenuis sp., assembly GCA_038869975.1. GTDB lineage: Archaea > Thermoproteota > Nitrososphaeria > Nitrososphaerales > Nitrosopumilaceae > Nitrosotenuis. The sequence continues at coordinate 67,259 of JAWCQC010000004.1, read as the reverse complement.
GACGAGCTGTCGCAGCTTATCGACAGTAAGGCTCCTGTCCTGGTTTTGGACATTAGGGCAAAAGAAAGATACATGCAAGGCCACATCAAGAGTGCCGCCAACGCTGTGTGCACCTCAATGCAGCAAAAGCAGGTAATTATGTCAAAGCTGCCGCCGTCCATGAAGATAGTTTTAGTCGATGACGACGCAACGGCAGCAAAAGAAAACGCAACCATGATGGCACGATTCGGTTTTGATGCGCATTACCTCAAAGACGGAATGAAATCCTGGAAGGGCGAGATTGTCAAAAGCAGCCAAGACACCATGATCAATGGTGACACGTTGTGGGAATCTTTGAAGAGAAACGAGGACGTCTTTTTGCTCGATGTGCGTGAGCCAGAAGAGTATGCAGACTTTAAGATCCCTGGCGCGGTGAATGTGCCCTTATCGAGGCTGTTTTCTCAAGATGCGCAGCTGCAACTTCCAAAAGACAAAAAGATTGTTACGATATGCTCGCACGGAAACCGATCCATGGTCGCAACGTTTGCGCTTGCTCAAAAGGGAATAGAGGCGACGTCGCTTGTCGGCGGCATGGCTATGTGGAATCAAGTATTGAATGCCACTCCGCTAAGAGAAGGCGACGTCACGATAATTCAGGTGGAAAAGGTTGGCAAGGGATGCCTTTCACACATTGTTGGCTCCAATGGCGAGGCAGTGGTAATTGATCCCACATATCCGGCGCAAAAATACATCGAGTTTGCAAAAAACGAGGGCCTCAGCATAACCAAAGTCATAGACACACACCAGCATGCAGACCATGTTTCTGCCGCAAGGGAATTGGCCCAGCTTGCAGGGGCAAAACTGTATTTTAGCAAATTAGAGGAATACAAAATCGACAGTGAAAAGATTTCCGATGGCGACACAATAACATTTGGTGCAAAGCAGCTCAGAGTGATTCACACGCCTGGACACACTGCAGGCAGCATGTCATTTTCACTGGATGACAAGTATGTTTTTTCTGGTGACACCTTGTTTGTTGAGGGGATAGGGAGACCAGATCTGAGGGATCAGGCAGAAGAATTTGCTGCAAATTTGTATGAAACTCTGCACAACAAATTGCTGAAATTTGATGACGAGACCAAGATTTTTCCGACACACCACGGCGAGGGAGTAAAACCAGCCCACAACAACATTTACTACACCACAGTCAAGATGGCAAAGTCACTTCCACTGCTGGATTTAGCAAAGCCAGATTTTGTTTCAAAGGTGGTATCAATTACGACACCGCGCCCGATGAACTATTCCATGATAATCAAGATAAACAAGGGGACGATTCCCATTTCTCCGATGCAGATTCCCGACTTGGAGATGGGTCCGAATCGCTGCAGCATCAGAATGTAGATGGCCTCCCTCAAGTGCCTTTCAGTCTCACAACCATTTGCCGATCTCATAGCAAGCGGCAAAAAAACAATCGAGCTTAGGAAATGGAATACGAATTTCCGCGGCGAGTTTCTGATTCACGCACCTGCAAAAATCAGAAGACGGGACTGCCAAAGGCTTGGCGTGGTTGCGTCGTCGCTTGTGATTGGGGCCATAGTTGGCAAGGCGGTTCTTTATGGCGTAAAGGAATACCACACCAGAAAGGAATGGGAGCAGGACCGAAAACACCACATGGCCGGTCCAGAGTTTTCCGGATGCAGGTTTGGTTTTCTGTTGAGGTCTGCAAAAAAATTTGCAATACCAATTCCGTACAAGGGCCGGCTTGGATTTTTTGACGTCACGTTGCCTGATTCCGAAATTAAAGACAAGCAGGTAGTTAGTGAGATCTTTGATGAGGAGTATCGCACGCAGTGGATAAACCACCACTAACTCTCCTAGTATTTATAAAGGAATTATTTACAAACGACAAATGCCGCAGACAAAACCAATCGTTAGTGTGGAAAATGTAGTCGCATCTGCATCAGTTGATCAAAAGATCGATCTCAACGAAGTGACGAAAAAGTTCCCAGATACAGAGTACCACCCCGACCAATTTCCCGGCTTGGTGTTCAGATTGAAAACGCCCAGGACTGCGACTTTGATTTTCAGGACGGGCAAGATGGTCTGCACTGGTGCCAAATCTGAAGAGATGGCAATAAAGGCGGTGCAGACCGTAGTAGAGAGGTTACGAAAGGGCGGAATCAAGATAAAAAATGACGCAGAGATAGTAGTGCAGAACATAGTTGCTGCAATAAACTTGGGCGGCAAAATACATCTTGAACACGCAGCAAGAACTTTGCCTCGAAGCATGTACGAGCCAGAGCAGTTCCCAGGCCTGATTCACAGGATGCTTGACCCAAAAACGGTGATACTTTTGTTTGCGTCAGGCAAGCTGGTATGCACTGGCGCCAAAAAGGAGGCCGACGTGTACAGGTCTGTGAACAACTTGCATTCGTTGCTTGAAGAGAAAGGCCTGATGATCTACGATCAGTGACTAGCTAAAGCCTGCGCCGAACTTGTCTGCGTCCTGTAGTGGGTCGACGTCTCTTGCGGATTTTAATTTGAGGTAGAAAAAGGTCTCATTTACCAGATTCACTGACTCGTCCTCAGACAATTGAAACTCGGACTTGGCAAAATCTACGTATTTTTGCAGTTTTTTTGGGTCTTGCTCGTCTGGAGACACGTTGTCTTTGACAAGCAAATCTGCGATTTCTGCGATTTGGAAGTTGCGTGCCTCGTCATCCATGCTTTGGTACGGTGTGTGCCGTTATTAAGCAATTAGAGCGTTTTTCAATTTATGGAGGTGCGACCCAGCCCCCACATGAGGCGCATATCAGCATTCCATCTTCATCCTCATAGGTTTTCGAACCTGGCGGGCATTCGCATTTTGGAATCTCGGCTTCCATGAGATAGATTCGTCTGCAAAATATTAAAACTAGATGCCTGAGTAGTTTGGAAGATCAGCTGGCATGGATCGTCTATACTCTCACTTTGGGATTTTCCTGTTTTAATTTCTCCCAGTCTGCCAAAAAGTTCTTGAGTCCAATGTCGGTCAGCGGGTGTTTTAGCATCTTGCCAAGCACGTCTGGCGGCAAAGTCACGACGTCGGCGCCTATCTTGGCTGCCTCCACTACATGCATCGGGTGCCTCACAGACGCAACTAAGATCTGCGTCTTGAAGTTGTAATTTGAAAAGATTTGCTTTATTTCTGCAATCAAGGACATGCCATCCTGACCTATGTCGTCCAGTCTACCGATGAACGGGCTGACGTATTTTGCTCCGGCCTTTGCTGCCAAAATGGCCTGGTTTGGTGAGAACACCAATGTCACATTCACAGCTGTTCCTTCTTGAGCAAGTGTTCTGCACGCCTTTAGTCCGTCAGGTGTCATTGGTACCTTGATGACCACATTTGAGCCGTACTTGCGCAGTCTGTGCGCCTCATCAATCATTGCGCTGTATTCTGTGCTCACCACTTCAAGTGAGACATCACCTTTGACAATTCTGACAATCTCCTCCATTGCCTTTTGAGGATCACCACCCTCCTTTGCCAAAAGCGACGGGTTCGTAGTAATTCCGTCCAACAAGCCCATGTCGTTGTATAGTTTGATGGATGCTAGGTTTGCGGTGTCCAAAAAGATCTTCATTGTCTTTTCCTACCTATTACTTCCTTAACTGCTTTTGCTATATTAAGTGATGTTATGCCATGTTTTTCCAGCAGTAGTGGAATTTCATTGTCACGCGCAGATTCGCCAAATTTGTCTGCCACGCCGATTCGCTTAATTGGTATCGGATAGGTTTCCGATGTGAGTTCGGATACTGCTGACCCAAATCCCCCCATGATATTGTGTTCTTCGCACGTGACCATACACCCAGTCTGTCTTGCGGATTTTTCCAAAAGATCTGCATCGATTGGCTTTACGGAAAATGAGTCAATCACTTTGCACGAAATTCCTTCAGACTTGAGCGAGTCTGCTGCGTCAAGTGCCATCTTTACTGTGATTCCGGTCGCAGCTATTGTGCAGTCGGAGCCGTCGCGCATCACGATTCCCTTGCCGATCTCAAATTCTTGCGATTCAGAATGCACAATAGGTGTTGCAGAACGCGCCATCCTCATGTAGTAGGGACCATATTTTTGAGAAATGAGCCACGTAAGCTTTGAGACTGCAATTGAATCTGCAGGAACCAGAACCGACATGTGTGGGATTGCTCTCATGATTGCGATGTCCTCTATTTGCTGGTGGGAGCCACCGTCTGCCCCAACTGAGATGCCCCCGTGGGACACTACCAGCTTTACATTGAGCCCCTTTTTGTCCCCCGGAGACGGATACGCGATTGCGTTTCTTATCTGATCAACACATCTGCCTGGTACAAATATTGCGTATGTGCTGGCAAACGCGACCTTGCCTGAGATTGCAAGTCCGGCTGCAACTGAGACAAGGTTTGCTTCAGCTATTCCCACATTGAAGAAGCGATTTGGGAATCTTTTCCCAAAGTCGGCGGTTTTTAGTGAGTCTGTAGTGTCTGCCCCCAGAACCACCACGTTTGGATTCTCCTCGCCTATCTCAAGGAGCGTTTTCCCATACGCAGTCCTCATGTCACCAAGCTGTGAGCTCATGCGTACCCAAGCTCCTTTGCAATCAAAGTCAGCTGGTTCTTTTTGTCACCAACTGCATGAAGATCAATCCACTTTGCCACAAGTTCTCTTCCACCAAGTTCGTGTGCTTTTTGGATGAGCATCTTGCGGCGCACATATGATATTTTGTTCCTGAATTCACGTATGACGCCGCGCACATCCTGCTGCCCTATTATTGCAGAGCCGCCCACAAAGACGCGCGCCCCGTCAGCAAAGCACAAGCCAACATTGTCAAGCGTCACCCCACCATCTGCTTCTATGTATCCATCAAAGTTGTGGGCTGCAAGAGTTTGAACCAGCCGCCGCGTTTTTTCATGTGTGGATTCTATGTATTTTTGTCCAGACTTTCCTGGGATCACCGACATCACGATGAGCTGATCCAGTTTTGGAATAAATTGGATGGACCAATCTGGCAATTCAGTGTCCGGATTTATTGCGAGGCCAACACCAACTTGGTTTGCCTTCAAGATGTCATGAATCTCCCCGAAACTCGATGCATCGCATACTTCGGCGTGAACTGTAATTATGTCAGAGCCGGCATCCACATAGTCCCGCACGTGTTTTAGTGGCTCATTTATCATAAGGTGTGCATCAAATGGTATTACCGTCAGCGGCCTTAGCTCCTTTATTTTTACGTGGTCAAAAGTCTTGTTGGGGACAAACTGGCCGTCCATCACATCCAGATGTATGTAGTCTGCTCGGCCGTTGACACACCGCTTTACTTCGTTTTCCAGATTGGTCATGTCGCCTGCTATGATCGAAGGCGCAATCATGGATTGCGCATCAAGCTCCATTTCGATGATTGGCACAAACTCTTTTTTTGGCGCCTGGCCGTGCCACTTGGGGTTGTCTTCCATGTGTTCGACTCCTTTGCCCTTTATGGTCCTTGCAACGATGATTGACGGCACGCCTTTTGTCTGGGTCGCCTTTTTGATTGCGTAATCCAGCTGCTCGATTCTGTGGCCGTCTATGTCGATTACATTCCAGCCAAAAGAACGCCACTTGTCGCCGACCTTCCAGCGACTTGCGTCCTTCCACATTTCAGAGAGGTTGTCGCCAACCAGCTCCTCATCAAGCGGCATGACTTTTTCTGTGTAAGAATCCTGCTGTATGAAATTCCTGTCCAAGATAGCGGTAAGATTGTCTACTTTGTATTTTGCTGCAGTCATGGCGGCCTCCCATACTTGACCTTCGTCTGTCTCACCGTCGCCTAGCACGGTAAAGACCCTGGTCTGCTTGCCATCAAGTCTTGCTGCAAGTGCTGCCCCAATCGAAAACGAGAGCCCTATTCCCAGTGAGCCGCCGCAGAACTCAACTCCTGGGCATTTGAGATCTGGGTGTCCTTGGAGCCTGCTGCCAAGCTGCCTTAGTGTGTCGAGTTCTGAGGGATCAAAGTATCCTGCGATTGCCATGTTTGAGAAAAGACCTGGGGAGGCGTGGCCCTTTGAGAGTATCAGCTTGTCCCTGTCCTCCCAGTTCGGGTTCTTTGGGTCATATCTGAGGTATTTGAAAAAAAGACACCCCATTATCTCTGCCATCGAAAACGATCCGCCTGGGTGGCCTGAGCCAGCATTCGACGTAGCGCGTATGACGAGCTTGCGAGCTTTTCTTACATTTTTTTTAATTTGATAATAATTTAGGCCCATATCTAACCAAACTGCAAAATTAACTGGTAAGTTTGCCAGCCCATGGTGAGAGCTCCGTACAAATCAATAAAAAGCTATTTCCGTAAATTTTAATCTCTGGGGCGCACAATATGTGTATGGATCTACGTAGCATGGTGCCGCTCTTACTCTACGACAACGAGTGTTATCTGTGTATCAAATTTGCTAAAATAGTCAGTTTCCTGGCAAGGGGTAGACTGCATCTTGTTGGGCACCACACAGATCTTGGCGAAGAGATCCGCACGAAGTTCTTGGATTCAAGTGCGCTGAAGATGTTCTGGTTTATTGATGGCAAGACTGCGTATGGAGGTCGCGCCGCACTGCTTCCTTTGTTTTTTGCAGTTATCAGTGCAAAGGGTGGCAGGCTGCCAGCAGTCGACACAACTTCGTGTGGAGCGCAGTGCAAGACCGCAAGGGCCGTCTTTTTGAGATCTGCGAGCCTGCTTTCGAATAGCAAGAAGATACCAATCACCACCTAAGATCTACTCAGTTTAGCTAAAAGATCTAATCTCTTGTTCCATCCTACTGCAAATACGGCCAAGGTGGCAAGAGTTCGTGTCAGAGCAGCCAAGGAAGGGTCTTACCAAGGAATTTTTTGATTTTTTGCAAAAATTTGGAGTAATCGGGCTTGCAATTGCGTTTGTGATTGGCCAGGCCGCCTCCAAGCTTGTCACCGCCTTTGTAAACGACATAATAACCCCGCTGATTGGCTTGTTGACTCCGCAGACGGACGATTTGAAGTCCATGTCTTTTACTATATCCGGCTCTACCTTTTCTTATGGCGACTTGATTGCGAACGTTATCGACTTTCTAATAATTGCGTTCATTGTCTTTTTGGCATACAAGCAGCTCTCAAGATTCAAGATTGTGGAAGACAAGACAAAAGACAAGACATGACGCGCACGCATTTTCACAGATTCAGGGCTTTGTTTCAAAAACGAACAAACTCCAAGATAAGAGCCAGAACGCTGCACAAATTATGTGTCAGCTGATACCCAGATAGTGTGCCCCAAAATCAATGTCTGCAGGGAGGTCTCGCCGTCCCTCATCAAGCATGTCTTGGTTCCTTTTGACGAATCCGAGATCTCTTACCACGCATTTGAATTTGCGCTGGATTTGGCAAAAAAATACCAAGCAAGGCTTTCCGTCCTGACTGTGATGCACAGTGAGATTTTGGCTAGCTCTTTTTTGGACGTATCAAGCCACCAGAAGATAGTTGAGCGGCAAAGGGTCAAGGAGCTGAGTCATATTTTTAGGATCATGAGCGATGTGGCAAAGAGGTTCAGTGTGTCATTCTATTCTGACATCATACTTTCCAGGAGCGTTTCTGATTCCATCGTGGCTTTTTGCAGTCAGCACAAAGTCAATCTTATAGTTATGGGCACGCGCTCCCGGCAGGGCTCAAAGAGATACCTGATTGGAAGTGTGGCAATAGATGTGCTCCAAAAGGCTTCTTGCCCAATTATTTTTGTGAAATAAGCTCAGTGGTGATGCCCGCCACAACCACACGAGCCGTGGCCCATGTGACCCATCTCCCCTCCCTCCTTTTTGAGGCAAGAGTTACATTTGTTGTAACCCATCGGGGAAAAGAAGCTCTTACCGCAGGAGACGCATTTCATGCTTGACATGATCCTCGTTTGTAGTCGCGCTATTTAATTTAGTATCCTCTAGAATTTCTGTCAGGCGTGCCAACGTTTGGATTTCTAAATCCGTGTTTTTCCATCATGTGGTTTAGAAACCTGATGTCGTTTTCTAGTTCCGTTCCGCAGACAGTACACCTTGGCACAAGGTCTTGACACTTTGCTTCTATTTTAAATGATGCAGTCGAGTCTCAGAGCGATTTGAGCAAAAGATGCCAGCACTACTGCTTCCCAAGGGCTCTCGCACCTTAGTAACACAGTAGCGACATTGGGTTTGACTTCCAGGTTCGGAATGAGACTGGGTCGCGCCCCAATGCTATGGCCGGCTTGAAGGAATTGCGTTAATTGTTCTGTATTAAGATTACGACCAAACTCTTAAGGGATTATAAATTGACCAGTCAAAGACATACCATGACACACCGAGTAGCAGTTCTCGACAAGGAGTTGTGCCAGCCAAAAAAATGCGGCCTGGAATGCATCAAATACTGCCCCGTAAACAAGTCGGGGGCCGACTGCATCGTGCTTAACGAGGAGATAAAAAAGGCCCAGATCGACGAAAACATCTGCAACGGCTGCGGCATCTGCGTCAAGGTATGTCCCTTTGAAGCAATCACAATTGTGAATCTGGCAACAGAGCTTGCAACAGACAAGATCCACCAGTATGGGATGAACTCGTTCAGGCTCTACAAGCTGCCCACGCCAAAAAAAGGCGAGGTGGTCGGCCTTCTTGGGAGAAACGGCATGGGAAAAAGCACCGTCGTCGGCATTCTTTCTGGAAACCTCAAGCCAAACCTGGGTAACTATGAGAATCCTCCTGATTGGGACCAGATATTGAAGTTTTTTGCGGGAACCGAGCTCAAAGAACATTTTGAGAAAATAAAAAACCAAGAAATCAAGGCATCAATCAAACCGCAGCAGGTCTACAATGTGTCACAGATGTTTGATGGGACGGGAAAAGAGCTCATAGACAGGTACGATCAGCGCGGTGTCGGCTCGAGCTTGGTAAAAGAGCTGGGATTGGAGAATTCTGTTGAGCACCACGTCAGGGAACTTTCAGGTGGTGAACTGCAGAGGTTGGCAGTAGCAACTGCAGCCTCAAGGGAAGCTGATTTTTACTTTTTTGATGAGCCGTCGTCGTACAACGATGTATTTCAGAGAAGGGGAGTGGCAAAGGTGATTCACAGTCTTGCAAACGCCGGAAAAAGCGTCATGGTGGTAGAACACGACCTTACGCTACTTGATTTTCTGTCTGACTACATCCAGATACTCTACGGCGAGCCAACCGCGTACGGCATAGTCTCAAGTGTTCTCTCAACGAAGGTCGGCATCAATGTGTTTTTGGACGGGTATCTACCTGCAGAGAATGTACGTTTCAGAGACAAGAAATTCAGCTTCGATGTATCTACATCTCAGGACGATTTTGAAAAAGGGGATGTGGTGATAATCTATCCGGCGCTAAAAAGAAGGTATCCAGCTTTTTCTGTCTCAATAGAGCCAGGACAGGTAAGAAAAGGCGAGGTGCTTGGCATCATGGGCGCAAACGCACTCGGCAAGACCACTATGATGAAGATGATCGCAGGCGTTGAAAAGCCAGACGAGGGCAACGTAGACAAGTCGGTTACGATCTCGTACAAGCCACAATACATTCCAAATGACTTTGATGTTGAAGTGATATCTGTGCTTGACAAGGCAAACGAAGGCCCAATCATAGGCAGTGTCGAAGAAGAGCAGATAGTGGAGCCGCTAAAGATCAAAAAACTCTACAACAAGGTGATCAAGAACCTGTCAGGAGGCGAATTACAAAAAGTTGCAGTCGCAACATGTCTTCTCAAAAAGGCAGACGTGTACGCACTTGATGAGCCGTCTGCCTTTCTTGATGTGGAGGACAGGATAGCCATTGCCAAATTTATTCAAAGGTTTGTACGCTCTTATGCCAAATCAGCCATAATCATAGACCACGACATACAGCTCATGGACCTCATATCTGACAGCATGGTGATTTTTGAGGGGATTTCTGGGCTTGAGGGACATGCAAGCTCGCCACTCACCAAGTCGGAAGCCATGAATCGATTTTTGAGATCTTTGGAAATCACATTTAGGCGCGACGAGCAGACATTGCGGCCTCGCGTAAACAAACTTGGAAGCAGGCTGGACAAGCAACAAAAGGACTCGGGGCACTTTTACTACAAGCAGTAATTGGTTTATGTCTACTCAAAGATAAAAACAGATAGAATTGACGCGCATGCTAAAAAAAGCACTGGAGGGTGTACTTTCGGCGCAGGAGGCCTCGGAGCTTTATTCTGCGTTTGACCAGATAGGAGACATCATCGTAATCAGAATTCCAGAATCTCTTCTTTCAAAAAAGAAGGTGATCGGGGAGACGCTTTTGCAGAAGGTGAGTCATGCCCGCTCTGTTTTTTACCAAGTTTCCGATGTGGAAGGCGACTTTAGAACAAGGAACTTGGAGATCATAGCGGGGGAAGACAATACGCAAACAGAGTATCGCGAATCTGGTTGCCGCTTCATCGTGGACGTGGAAAAGGCATTTTTCTCACCCAGATTGTCCACCGAGCGGAGCAGAATCGCAGGGCTTGTTCAGGACGGCGAGACTGTCATCAACATGTTTGGCGGCGTCGGTATGTTTTCAATAATTGCCGCAAAGATGAAAAAATGCACCGTGTACAATATAGACCTCAACCCGTATGCTGCCAGACTGTGCGAGCAGAATGTCAAGCTCAACAAAAAACTCGCAGGTACCGTGATATCCATCGAGGGGGACGCGGCCCAGATAATAAAAGAAAGACTCCAGGACAAGGGAGACCGCACGCTGATGCTTTTGCCTGAGAGATCAGATGAGTTCCTTGACTCGGCAATATCTGCTACAAGAAGCGGTGGAGTGATCCATTATTATTCACACCAGCATGCAGACAGGGGCCAAGATCCAGTAGAGGTTTCAAAGGAGCATTTTCTCAAAGTGGCGCCTGTGCAGTCCGAGATTTTGGGCGGCAGGATGGTTCGCGCAGTAGGCCCAAGATACTACCAGACTGTCGTGGATGTTAGGATCACAAAATAGCTACTTGTCGTCCGGCAAAATTGATGATGGTGACGACTTGGTTGTTGCCATCATGTATCCTATCCACGATATTACGCCCAACAAGCCGCCTGCCATCATGAGAACTGAAAGCTGCAACACAATTGGGCTCCACTCGGAGAGCATCAGCAGGTAAGCATACACAAAAAATGCCAAAATGCAGGAGCAGAATATCAGAATTCCAGTCAGCTTCCGTCTTGTCATAAAGCTAAACCGTTGCAGAGTGTAATATCAATCTTGTATTCAGATTAATGCGGCCTTGATCGGTCATCAAAATTTTATTAAGAACGGGCGCATAACATAATGGATCACAGATGGGAATCATCCGCGTTGGAGGAAGAGGAACCACAAGGCGCGTCTCCGAAAAAGAAAAAGACAACTGGACTGGCCCTGCGTTTAGAGAACACCAAGAGGCACAAAAGCAAGCAGCAAAAGACAAGTACATCACAATGGGGCGCGGAACTGCAAAGATCAAGTTTGGCGACATTGCGAGCTCCCCGACCACATCGACAAAGGGAATGTGGATAAGTTCAGGAAGAGGCACAAAACGAAGAAAGATCTAACCGTATCTTGAGCGTCGTGTTTAGCTCAGTAGAGCAAATGGCAATTAAAAATAATGGGTGATTGCGACACCTATCTGAATGTGCGCACTTTTTTGATCACTTTGTTGTGATCGTATGCGGATGTAGTGGTGACGTACAGTAGATGGTTTTTACCTGCAGGCATTACAATTCTTTTGACTCGCCCGTATTCAGCAAGCACGTATTTGCAAGGACCTAGCTTTCTTTGAAGTGCCCTCCTTATCTTCCATGCTCTTGCTGCAGACTGCAGTGATGCTTTGCTTTCTTTTTTTGAGAGAAGGTTTTTGACTTTTTTTGAGTGCGCTGAGTAAATTGGCTTGCCTTCGTTGTTGCAGATAGTCACCACTCTGACGGACGGACTAAGTTCCAAAAGTCTTTGAGCTGCCTTTTGAACTTCCATTGAATAACAAGTTCGTCAAAATTGATAAAGATTTCCTCAATATGTGAATTCGATTGCCATTAAAAACGCATCCTCGCCGTCCCTATAGTAAGCTTTGAGTCGCTGCTTTATGGAGAATCCGAGTTTTTCATACAGCCGGACTGCGTCGTTGTTGCTACATCTTACTTCCAGATACAGCTCGTCGCATCTTTTTTCTTTGACTCCTTTTATTGCCTCCTCAACTATTGCCGCTCCGAGTCCCTTTTTCCTGTGTTCCTCTAGCACCGCCACCGATACGACGTGCCCTTTTTTGACAAAACCTAATTTTTTGAAATTTGAAAATCCGTACTCTGTTTTGCACATGATGTACCCCACAAGTTTTCCCTGATGTTCTGCAACCAAGAACGCCTCAGGCAGTTCCGCAAGGAGGCTTTCGTAAAAGTAATCAGAATAGTGTTCCGGCAGTGTCTTGAGATTTATCTCCATAACAGGTATGAGGTCGCCTGGCTCACACCTCCTGATTATGTAGTCGCCAAGCTGCCTGTTGATTATCTGCATCGATCATCATTTTTGCAGAATTGGTATTTAATGTTAAAGCTGAGAATCACACAAATCAATTAATGTATATGCGCCACCACGAACTTTGATGAGTGAGCCAACACAGGAAGATGTCATATCTATTGTGTCTTCGGTATTTTCAATACGTGACATCGTAATCACGCTTAAGAAGATGGAGTTTGAAATCTCCGATGTCGACTTTAAAGACAAGTTCATTGTTCTTGCGCAGAGGCTTGAGGCGTTGAACCTTGTCTGCTTTTTGAAAAAATCCGACGGAAGGCTCCTGATTCAGGTAAACAGACTTCCTGAAGAAAGTACAAAAAGGAAACTGCTTTCTCGCGCCTGGATTCAGCGGATTCTTTTTGGCGTGGTGGTGACGTTTGTGCTGATTGATGGCTACTACAGAACCGTGGGGGCAAACAGCGTGACATACATTGGAGACCCCCTTGATTTTGCAGCGCTCTACACGTTATCTCTGGTTGGAATTCTTGGCGTGCACGAGGCAGGCCACCTGGTTGCGGCAAAGATTCACAAAATACGGACGAGCTGGCCGTACTTTATACCAGGAATACCAGTCATAGGCCTGCCTACGTTTGGCGCAATGATACAGTCAAGAGGACTCACCATAAATCGCGACATTTTGTTTGACGTTGCCATAGCTGGTCCTTTTGCAGGCCTGGCAGTAGCAGTTGCCGTGTCGTTTTACGGCGCATACACATCTCCCATCTTGGATTCAGCAGTATCAGAGCAGCTGGAAGGCTCTTTGGTCAAGCTAAACGACAGCATACTCATGACGTTGGCTCTGGCATACTTTGGCAAGGCAGGGCCTGGTGTTGAAGTTCTCATGTCGCCGGTGTTGTTTGCTGCCTGGCTCGGCTTTCTGATCACGTTTTTGAATCTTGTTCCTGCATGGCAGCTTGACGGGGGCCACATGGCACGTTCCCTCTTTGGTGAGAAAGTGCACAGGATTGCCACCTACGCAAGCGTTGGTGTTTTGTTTTTGCTGCGGTACGAAATGATGGCCATATTCATTCTGCTCTTTAGCATGAGAAACATGAGTGTACGACCGCTTGACGATGTCTCGCCGTTGTCGAAAAACCGCAAACTGGTTTACATTGTCGTGATTGCCGTTGCAGCGCTTTGTGCTCCCCTTCCGTTTTCAGTTTGGCCTTAGAAGGATTCTTGCGCCATCTGGAACAATTGAGATCTTTTGCCTAGCGCCTTGGTGCTTGAGGACATACTCTAGAGTTTCTTTGACGCCGTCAAACAGCTTCATGTTGAGTTTTTTGGTGTAGAACTCTGGCAGTATGGAAACGATTCCAATCTGCAGTTTTTTTTGGACTTCGGTGAGATACAGGAGATCCTCCATTCCATCGACATATTTTGCCGGCTTTTGCAGTCGCTCGGTGCTCATTCTGCCTTCTATGTACTGCCGGATTGCCTCGGAGCCCACCCCCGCTTTGCATTCAGCAAGAAGTAGTGCGAGGCCGTCGTCTTTTATCACCGAGTAACAGTTCCACAGAGAGTTTAGTGATTTTGCGAGTGTATCGTTGCTTGCATCTTTTCCCGTGCTGATCAAGAGCGTGCGGTGTTTTTCCAATGTTTTTGTAAATGTGGCAAGTGTCTGTGATATAGATTGGGTGTTTGATGGGTGTCCAAGCGCCAGGTCCACAATGCCTTTTTGGTTTGCCACTATTTCTATGGCAGATATCTCAAACGAGTTGGCAAAGCCTTTTGCTACCTCCATGCTTTGCGTCTGTGTTCCCGAGTTTGGAAGATTTGACGTTCTTTTTTCGTACGCAGAAAGCATTTGCTCTTTGCCGAATCTTCGCAGAAGCTTTGTAGCGACGGTATCAAAGCCAAATAAGCCGTCAAACTCCATCTCGCCCACAAACACCAAGTTTGGATCTACGCTTTCAATTCCTTCAAAGGCAAACACCTGACTTTCTGGCGGAAGTGTTGCCTTTATCGCATTCATTATAGTTTTGTCTGCAAAGATTTTTGGTCTTGGCAAGCTTTTCTCGGCACATTTGGCAAAAATCAAACCAAGTGTTTTGTTGATTGATGCAGTGTAATTGAGCGCAACCAGAGTGAGCGGTTTTGTAAGGTCCAAGCTGTCAAGTCGCTCAGATATCACCGTATCGTCAAGTGGTTGCGCATCGACCTCGATTTTTTGATCTAGATTCTCTACTTTTATATCGAGCACGACATCGGTGATACCGTAATTTAGCCAGATTTCAGGCACGCTTATCCCACAACACAAGACAAAATAAATCCAGTCTAGTAAATTTTGATGTGGAGTTTGTAAAAGAGTTTGCAACGTTTTTGCACAAAAATGGCATCATCAAGTTCGGTGATTTCACACTTGCAAGCGGAAAAAAAAGCCCCTATTATGTGGATCTGAGAGTAGTTCCAAGCTACCCGCACCAGTACAGACGCATGATCAGGTACTTGCAAAACCTCATCTCTGAGCAGATCGGATTCGACAACTTTGACGCCGTGGCTTCCGTTCCAACGGGGGGTTTAGTGATAGCTTCGTCGTTAGCATACGAGCTGGTCAAGCCGCTTGTGTATGTTCGAAGCCAAGCAAAGGAACACGGCACGGGCAAGCTTGTAGAAGGCATAGTCAAAAATGAGATGAAGATACTTGTTGTCGATGACGTAGCTACGACCGGCGGCTCTGTCATAAATGGCATAAAGGAGCTCAGAAAGCGTGGAGCAGTAGTGTCGGACACATATGTGATAGTAAACAGGCTGGAAGGAGCAAGCGAGGCACTACGCAAAGAAGGCGTTACCTTGCACCAACTCTTAGATGTCTACGAGATAGCCAAAATATTGCACGATGAAAAGCTTATTGATGAGCCCACTTTTGCAAAAGTAAGAAGCCAGACTATGCGCTAGCTGTCGTAAATCATGAGTCCCTTTTCTTCCAACGTGTTATGTAAATTGTGAACTGAGCGGTACACGTCGCTTTCCTTTCTTGCCCCCGTGCACACTAGTTTGCCTGACGCAAACAAAAGTATCACGGTTTTTGGGTCAAGCATCCTGTGAATCAGGCCTGGGAACTGCTCTGGCTCGTACATGCTTCGAGGCATTATGCGCGCCGCATGCTCAAGGTGGATTTTGCCTCCCAGGTTTGCGGACGCGACGATGTTTTGTACTGTCACGATTGGTTCGTTTTTTATTTTGACTCCGCCTTTTCTTAGCTGCTGCACGACTGAGCGCACCGCCTTTACTGCCATGTCTTCTGACTTGCCGCCGGTGCACACCATCTTGCCAGACGAGAAGATCAGAGTTGCAGTCTTGGGATTTTTAATTCTGAATACAAGTCCGGGAAATTGATCTGGGTTCCATTCCGTGTCTGGAAATTTTTTGGTTATTTCATTTAGATCCAGTTTTTGCTCCACGGTTGCAGACGCGACCACATTTTCGATACTCACTATGGGTTTTGTCTGCGGCATCTTTTTGTGATTAGTTACCGCTTGTATTTATACTCAAAAGGTGAATTTTTTGGCAGCTCAGACAAATGCCTTCACATCATTTTTCAGACATAACTCTGATTCTTCATTGCGGCCAAGACTCCTTTGTATATCACTTCTTAAATTGATTGTCATGCGTATTTTTTGTGTTTTTTCAAGATGCACAAACTGGATTATTTTAGATCGGCGCAGCACAGCAAATTGTGGTTGAACACGGCCAGATAATTTGCACCAGTGTGGACAATTGCAGTGTGGCTCCTGCAACACTCATCAGACACATAATGGTTCCTTTTGACAATTCTGCTCACGCGCTGCGTGCGTTTGCACATGCGCTGGACCTAGCTCGAAGATACGGTGCAGACATCACAGTAGTGACTGTGACTGACGAAGATCAAAATGCAGAATGGATAAACGACACCCCCAGTCGCCAGAGGACGGTAAACACAAGCAGAAATGCGGAATTCAGGAGGATATTTCATTCTCTTGAAGCTCAGGCAAGAAAGTTCGGAATACATTTTGACGCAATAATTTTGGAGTCAACCAACACAGCATCATCGATCATATCTCTTGCCACGCAGAAAAAGATTGACTACATTGTGATGGGAACCCATGGACATGGGAAATCAAAGGAGATGATGCTTGGCCGTGTCTCGACAAGCATTGCGTTAAATGCACACTGCCCAGTAGTGTTGATTAAATAGGAATTGGCAAAAGACCACTTGGAAATCTTCCGCGCCGGATTTGGTAAAAAATTATACGCAATATTTAATTCGGATAATAAAAAATCCTTGGCATGCGTGGCTTTGGAACGAGTTTGGGCACGCTGAGTATCGTATTGTCAGTCATTGTGACTGCTATTTCGCTTGGTTTTCCGCAGGCGTTAGCCCAGACTGAACCACAAACTTCCGAATTTACAGTAATCGCAGGAGACGAGATAAAAAAGAATCCCACCGCCATGAAGATCCTGGAACGAATAGAGCAGTCAAAAAAGATTCTGGCAGAAATGCAAAATGAGCAAAAGAAAAAATCAGAACGTGAGAAATTCATCGAGGAGCAACGCAGAATTGCAAAAGAAATTTTGGAAAGGGAACTTGCGTCATTTAACAAAAAATACGAGGATTATACACCCCGCAACGCGTTTGCCAAATTTGTTGCTGGTGTGAACGCAACCCATAGTGCATTCTTTTGGGATCAGTTTGACTACATGAATGAGAAGATCAAGCTTGCAAATCAGGCAAAGCAGGCAGTTTTGCAAAGCGGTGGCACGTATCTTGAGGCACGCGCAGAATACATCAAGTACACATCCATGACACGAACCGAGATGATAAAGCTGATCTCAGATTTGAACATAAAACACCAGTTCGCGGATGCCGAGATGCAGGCTTACTTTGATGCAAACGGAAAGCTACCAAGATACGAAGATGATGACGTCAACAAGGTCTGCTACGGATGCGCCAAGTACGAAAAGATCAAAGAAGAAATGCTTGCAAAAGAAGAGCTACTCGAAAGGCAACAGAATTCCTAGATGGTCATTGCAGCGTTTCTTTGAGGAATGCGATTGTTTTTTGCCAGGCGTCCTTTGTTTCTTGTGGCGCATACCTGTCCCCTGATGGGTTGGCAAAGGCGTGGTTTACGTTTGGATATATGTAAATCTCGTTTGGCACGCCGAGATCGTCAAGTGATTTTTCAAACTCCTTGACAGACTCCACTGGGATTCCTTGGTCGAGTCCTGCAAATATGCCGAGGATCGGCCAGTTAATTGAGGCCAGTCTTTCCTTGTCGGAGGTTACACTGCCATAATAGATCACGGTTGCATCCATGTCGTGGTTGTTTAGTGCGAGATTGAGGGATTGGCCTCCTCCAAAACACCAGCCAATAGAGCCCACCTTTTGTACGCCATAATTGGCTTTGAGGTAGTCTACTGCCGCATTCATGTTGGCAATCCCTAGTTGTGGGTCGTACGCTGACACTAGTTGCCTTGCCTGATCAGCTGTTGTTGCGGCTTTACCAAAGAGGTCCACGGCAAGAACCACATAGCCATGGGATGCAAGCTCTTCTGCCATGTCCTTTATGTTGTCGTTGAGGCCCCACCACTCATGAATCATCACGATTCCCGGAAACTCACCTTCTGCATCCGGAACTGCCAAGTACCCAGTATAGTTCTCAAAATAAACCACGGTATCTGTAGTTACTGCAAACTCCCCGCCCATTGCAAACATGTCAGAATTGTTATCTGAATCGTCATAGTCCGGCAGCACGTGTATGCCCCAGCCACGCTCAATTAGGACTTGAACGCTGGCAGGCCTCACGCAGGCAGGTGCGCCGCTGCTTTTTTTCATGATTAGTTCTAGTCCTTCAGGGCACTGAACCATGTTTGCTGGCACCTCCGACCTGAATTGCGCCAGCGGCGAGGCGTGATCAACGAACTCCACCGTATCATGCACATGGCTTTGCTCCGCCATTGCAGGCAGCGGGGCCAGCAGAGCCATAGACAGAATCACGGCTGCAAGATATCTTTTGTTCAACAATCTCATTGGCACGAACTTGATTATCAAAGTTAGGTTCACGTAACAACTTTACCGTATTATTTATTAGGTATTTTGACTTGGGAGAAAATATGACGCCGAATCAAAAGATCATCCTGATCGCATTTTTCGCAATAGCCGTTTTTGCGGCTGCCGTTCCGTCCCTTCCATTGGTATTTGCTCAAGGCGTCGATGACACGTACGAGGACAAGACCCATGACGACAAGTTCGGCGGCAAATCTTGCCCAGCCAAGAACAAAGGAATGACCGCATAGTCACCAGACTTTTCCAACTTTCAAAAATCAGGATTCTCGATCGTCTGCTATTTTCAATGAACTAAAGTTAAATAAGAAACCCAAATCAAGTTGGCAGTGATGGCAGACAAAAAAACTATCACCATAGGGCTTGTTCAGACCAAGCTCTCAGATGACATCGAGGCCAACATGAACAGAACTGTAGAAAAGATAAGAGAGGCAGCAAGCAAAGGCGCAAAGATAGTCTGCCTGCAAGAGTTATACAGAACCAAGTATTTCCCAATCGAGGAAAAAAAGGACGCCACGCAACTTGCAGAGACGGTTCCTGGCGAGACGACTCGTGCTCTTTCCAAACTTGCAAAAGAGTTGAAAATAATCATAATTGCGCCCATCTTTGAGGTGGATTCTGGCAAATACTACAACACCGCAGTTGTGATCGGTGGAGACGGAAACATCATGGGCAAGTACCGCAAGATGCACATACCTCACGACCCCTTCTTCTATGAAAAAAACTATTTTGATATTGGAGACTCGGGATACCAGGTTTTCAAGACACCTGACGCGAATTTTGGCGTGCTGATATGCTACGACCAGTGGTTCCCAGAAGCTGCAAGAACGCTAACTCTCCAGGGCGCAGATCTCATCTTTTACCCGTCCGCCATAGGCCACCTTGAGGGCGACCCGTTATCCGATGACGACTGGCATTACGCGTGGGAAAACATACAACGATCCCATGCTATTGCAAACGGCATACATGTTGCCGCAGTAAACCGCGTCGGCACAGAGGACAAAGTCAAGTTTTGGGGAGGCTCCTTTGTCTGCGACGCGTTTGGCAGGCTCATCAAAAGAGCCGGAAGCGACGAAGAAGTCATAGTTGCGGAATTGGATCTATCGCAAAACAAAAGAATCCAGGAGGGCTGGGGTTTCCTCAGAAACAGGCTGCCCACAAGCTACGGCATGCTCACCTCGCCTGTGTTAAGGGAGACGCCAAAAAGGCTCGGGTACGCGATGCCAGCAGAATGGGAAAAACATGAAGCCACCTGGCTTGCATGGCCACACGACCCAATTACGTTTCCAGGCAGGGTGAAAAAAGTAGAAGACGCCTACGTCAAGATAATTTCCGCCTTGCACAAAAATGAAAATGTGAATCTTTTCGTAAAGGATTCTTCTGCCAAGTCCAGAGTCGCCGAGATCCTAGAAAAAAACAAAATAGACCTCAAAAAAATCAACTTTTACATCTGGGACTATGCCGATGTGTGGTTCAGGGACTACGGCCCGATCTTTGTGGTAAACAAAGATACTGGTGAGCTTGCCTTTGTCCACTGGATATTCAACGCATGGGGCGGAAAGTACGAAGACCTCAAAAAGGACACGCAGATTCCAGCAGTCATAAACAACAGCCTGCAGCTTGGCAACTTTAGGCCTGGCATAGTCATGGAGGGCGGCGCAGTGGACGTAAATGGCAAAGGCACCATACTGACTACGGAGCAGTGCCTCCTCAACGAAAATAGGAACCCTCATCTCTCAAGAGACGACATTGAGAGATACCTTAGAAATTATTTGGGTGCAACAAAAATAATCTGGCTCAAAGGCGGCGTGTCAGGTGATGATACGGACGGACACATTGACAATCTGGCCAGATTTGCAAACCCAAAGACCATCCTGTGCGCTTTTGAGGAAGACAAAAACGACGAAAACCACGCAATACTCAAAGAGAATTACGAGATTTTGCTCAACTCAACCGATCAGGATGGCAACAGGTTCAGGGTGATAAAGGTGCCCATGCCCCCTGCTGTTCGTAGGTCGGTGCGTGGAAAAAAGACCAGACTGCCTGCCAGCTACTTGAATTTCTATGTTGCAAACAATGTGGTCTTGGTTCCCACATACAGGCACAAAAACGACCGGATCGCACAAAAGATAATCCAGCAGGTGTTCCCAAGCAGAAAGATAATCGGAATCGACTGCTCGGACCTCATATACGGCATGGGGGCTTTACACTGCATCATGCAGCAACAACCAGCCATAATAAAAAAGACGGCCAAACCAAGAGTTAGTAAAACGTTGCCTCTTCTTCAATGAAATTATTTGCGTCCAGATTTACTACGCAATGATTGGTTTTTTGAGTTTGTACTTGCTTGTATTGTATAGAATTTTATCATCGCCCTCCGGCATTGGATTTGCACATTTTCCGCACAGGGGCATCGTGACTTCAGCATCATATTCGATCTCACCTATGAATTTATTGCATTTGTAGCAATGAATCTGCCTTGTGTCATATATGTTCATGTTGTACTGTACCCAATCATCAAATTTACGTTTGATCCTTTCAAAATTGTGCATTTGTTGCAAATTAAACAGAAATCAACAACTTTAGTGTAAACATACAAATTCCTTGCGAATCAACGTGGAAAATAAAACATAATTCCCACTCCAGTCAACACTATGACAGAGCCAATTATCTCAAATCTGTCTGGTTTTTTCTTGTCCACCCAGTATCCCCAAATTATTGACATGACGATGAATATTCCACCATACGTTGCATACACTCGTCCAAACTCGGCCGGTTGCAGTGTTGGAACCATTCCGTATGCAAAGAGAATCAAACCTCCAATTAACCCAAATATCTTGCCCTTGTGCTCGCGCAACCATTTCCATACAAGATAGCCACCACCTATTTCCAGCAAGGCAGCAAAGAAGAAAACAGCTAATGTCGTTACTATTATTTCGACCAAATCTTTTCTCCTTTTCTTGGATAATAGTATATGACCAAAACGCCAATTACTGCAATTGCTGTGCCGATCATGTCATAATTGTCAGGTGGCGTACCGTCGATGAGCCATCCCCAAAGAACAGACATTACAACAAAGACGCCACCATACGCTGCGTAGATCCTGTGAAAATTGGCTTTTTGAAATGTCGGAACTATACCATACAAAAACAACACAAAACCTCCAAGTATTCCCACCCACCATGCAAAGTCATCCCTTAGCCACAACCATACCAAGTATCCACCACCGATCTCACACAGTCCTGCAATGAAGAAAAGAAAAATTGATGAGAAGACGTCTTTTTTGGTCATCTAAAATGACAGTCAGATGATTGCTTTAATATTTATCATGAACTCGTGTCAACATTTGAAAAAATATTTGATTATAAAATCACCGGATCCGTGTTTCGTCTCCCATCGGGATTAACAATGTGCCTGTCCCAATTTTTTATTGAACGAAGCTTGTTTGGCAGATCCTTACGTTCTGGATTCGATGACTTGGGCAAACAGTTGGTTGAATCTTTTTTCTGCCCTCTGCTTCCAGGATCCTGCATGATATGCGTACCCTGCGACCAGCGGGAATGTTACTGTGGCCTCGCCAAACACCATCTGCTCGTATGTGGTGTCTACCTTGCCCCAGCTGCTTGCCTCCTTTAGTGTGGAGCCAGACAATGCGCCGTCGCGCTCATCAGCCACTGTTAGTTGTATTGCGTACTTGTGCATTGGGACATCAAACCCCAAGACTTCGGCAGACACTACAATGTCCTGCGTAAAGTTCTTTGGAACTCCGCCTCCAATCATCAGTATTCCTGTTTCTTTGCTTGCCAGCTTGACCTGAGTGAGCTCAAGAAAGTCTTTTGCAGAGTCAATGGATACATGGCTTTGCTTGTTGTTGTGTTGGTGCAGCACCAGTCCGAATCCTGCACTACAGTCGGAAAATGCAGGGATGAATATTGGGATATCCTTTTTGTATGCTGATAAGACTATGGAATCTGCCGGTTTTGCACGGATCTTTTCATCCAGATACCGCCCCATCTCTATCATGAATTCTCGGGAAGAGTACGGCCTTGGCTCAAGTGAGTTTGCGATTTCTGTTACTGTGTTATCACAAATTCGAAGCTCATCCTCATCTATGTAGGTGTCATAGATTCTGTCAATGTGCAGATTGCGCAGGACGGCGTCGTCGACAAACTGGGTCCCCACATAGTGTTTGAAGCCAAGTCCTTCAAAAAAGTCCTGGTCCACCATGTTTGCGCCAGTTGACACAATTACATCGACCATGTTATGCTGGATCATATCTATTATGACTTTTTTGAGTCCAGCGCTGATCAGCGAGCCGGCAAGGCACAGTATGACAGAGCAGTCTTTTTCTGCAAGCATCTTGTTGTAAATGTCGCAGGCGCGGTACAGGTTTCGAGCCTGAAACGCCATGTTTTCCATCTGGTCGATTATTGGCCTTGGGTCATGCTTTGTGATATCAATATGGCGGATGGTTTCCTTGAGAAAATCCTTTTTTGATACAGTCATTGTGTTTCTACAAAATACGACTCGTATAGGTTTTTTATAAATTTGGGCCTAGATGTAGTATTGAGCATTTTTCAAATTTTTTGATCGCCAAGTCATAGATCATACCCCTCAGCCTATTGAAACCCAAACGGCGGGAAGCAAATTGGAGGCTTATAATTCACCTACTTTGTTTTTTATGCATGAAAAAACTCAGGGTCTATTATCTCTTCCATAGAGATTTTTATGATCATCAAGATCAACTAACCACACCATATTCTCTTGATAATCAACATAATAGATTAGTGTATGTGATTTTGTTATGTGTCTTCCAATACAATTCTTGTAGATTCCGTGTTTTGGCTCGCCTAGTTTGGCCGGATCATCAACAGTTTTGAGATCCTCTACGAAATTTATAAAATTCTTAATCAACGGTTGATTTGACTTGAATTTCTTTAGTTTCTTATCTATAGTGTCATCAAATGGTCGAATTAGCCACAAAGCCTATTCATCTAAAACTTTGTTAACGTGTTTTAGATATTCATCTGGAGTGTAAGTCTTGCCTTTTGCTTTACCAGATTCAATCAGTTTTATTTTTTTTTCAATCTCTGGATTTAATTTTTCTTGTTCTTTGTGCGCTTTTTGCATATGTTACAATTAGTAGATTTTCTATATAAACACGAGTATAGAATGGTCAGAGAATTCACATTAGATGAAAATTTTATGGGCCCAAAGGGCTTCGATCCCTTGGCTCACCGGTTATGAGCCGGTTACTCTACCAAGCTGAGTTATGGGCCCCAAAAAACAGATTTCTTTTTAGTATAAATGTCATTGGCAGTAAGCTTGGTAGCAGCTGTCCAACAAATGATTTTGTGCATCGAGTGATTTTGATGCCACCTCAAGTAGCTCGTCGTGCTTTTCTTGTGGAACTTCGTCCAAGATCTTCGCCCAAGTTGCCGCGTGTCGAATGTCTGCCTCCATGTGCAACCTAAAATATTCTCTTGCCCTTTCCGAAGTAATTCCGTAAAACTTGCCAAGGCCGTCAAGCTTTGTGTGGCTTATCTTGGGGATCTCTTTCTCAAATGCATACATTGCCGCAGCCCCCGACTCCAGAGACGTAATCAGTCCTGAAAGCTCAGATATGGCATCTTTTGTCTTTTCAAGTCCTTCGTAGTTTGAAATTTCTGCAGAGTCAACTCCCAGGCCTGCCGCAAATCCAATCCACGGCTGTACGTGTTCCGCTTCCTCTTCCTGGTTTTCTCTGATTTCATTTACAAGCTTGCCTTGCGCAAACTGTGCTATGTTTCCTACAAATGACGGCACAGCCTTTACCAGCTGGAAATATTCCTTTGAGTATCCTGCAAGCGACTCTTGTGACAGTTTTCCGTCGCTCCACATTTGATAGAATGGATGTTTTAGCAAGCTTTTCTGCTCAATTATTGCGTCGATTTTTTCTGAAAGAGATTTCATGCCATTACCACTTGATGCCGATAAAAAAATCTTTCATGTTCAAAACGATTTTAAGGTCTGAATCCGTCGATGCAACGGGCTCCTGTGGTGTAGTCCGGTCAAGCATATCGCCCTTTCAAGGCGGGGATCCCGGGTCCAAATCCCGGCGGGAGCACCATCCTTTTGTGTGATCGTGCCAAAATCCGCAACAAACTACCCACAAATATTAATACCCACAAAAAAAAGGATCGGCAGTGCAAGTTTTTTGGATCGAAAAAATCTGAAAATCAACCCGCTCCTTGAGACATACAAGGAATACATCACAAAAATAGACGAGGCCCTAGAATCAGAATTAGCTTTATACTCAAAATCCGAATTCATGCAGCCCCTCATGTACGCAATCGACGGCGGAAAAAGAATCAGGCCTCTCATCCTGCTTTTGGCTGCCGAGTCGGTAGGCAAAGTAGACGAGCGCGCATACGCCGCAGGATGCGCAGTAGAGTTTTTGCACACCGAATCCGTCATTCACGACGACATAATCGACAATGAAACCTCAAGGAGGCACAAAGATCCATTCCACATCAAGTACGGCTACAACACGAGCATCCTGACTGGCGATTTTGTGTTGGGACTGATACTGAACATCTCATCAAGACTCAACAACCCAAGAATCACGCGGGACCTCGCAAACACGGCAATGCTGATGAGCGAAGGCGAGGTAATTGAGACAAGACTTGAGACAAGCCAGGATCTCACATTTGATGACTATCTGAAGGTAATCGAGTACAAAACTGCCACTGCCTTTGAGACCGCAGCGCGCCTTGGTGCAATCCTTGGCAACGGCAGCGAGGACCAGATAATTGCACTGTCCGAGTACGGCAGAAACATAGGAATCGCCTACCAGATACGCGATGACCTCATAGACTGGAAAAACGAAGACAAGCTCTTCAACCTGCTGGTCAAGCGAAGCCTGGACCCGCGCGACGTCTTCAACCACATGGAAAAGCTGCTCAAGGATTACGCAACAAAGGCCACATCAAGCCTGCGTATAATCCCAGACAACAATGCAAAATCCCACCTAGAGTATCTTCTAAGACTTACTACCCTGAAGCTATAAACGATCCAAGAGCTGGAACGGCGTTCTTTGTAAATTCAATTATCGGATCAGGATACACACCTATTGCCACAAGGAAGATTATCGAAAACACCATGACGCCGATTATAGCTTTTGGCTCCGCAATTCTCTTTTCCGTCTCGCCCTCAAAGTACATCTTTCTAATCAGCCAACCATAATACGCCACAGAAAGCGCCGAGTTGAGAACGCCCGCTATTGCAAGCCATGCTGCCCACGACGGCACCGCAGGATCAAGTGCTGCGCCAAATAAGATGAGTTTACTCCAGAATCCCGCAGTGGGCGGAACCCCGGCAAGCGCCAAAAGCGAAATTACAAGGCCCAGCGATATGATCGGCATTTTTCTTCCCAGCCCCCTCAGCTTGTCTATGTTTGTGACCCCGATTGTGGTCACTATTCCCGCAATTGCAATGAATGCCGCACCCTTCATGACGGAATGGTTCAACACGTGGAACAAAGATCCCTGTATACCAAGCGGCGTAAATGGAGCTACCGCAAGGCCTATCAGTATGTAGCCTGCGTGCCCTATGCTGGAATAAGCAAGCATCCTTGAGATGTTTTTCTGCATGATTGCCGCAATGTTTCCCACAGTCATTGTCATTACTGCGATCACACCTAGTGCAAGCGTCCAGTCAAGGTTTAGCGCCACAGTCCCCATTATGATGACGCGTAACGCTGCTGCAAACCCAGCCTTTTTGGTTCCTGCCGCAAGAAGCGCCGTAATTGTTGGAGGCGCCCCTTCATAGGCGTCAGGCAGCCACATGTGGAACGGCACAAGGCCCATCTTAAAGCCGAATCCTGCAATGAACATACCCACTGCAAGGAGCGCAAGCGGCATCATGGACTGGTCTACTTCGGCAAGGCCTGATATGACGCCGCCAATGTTTGTTGTGCCGGTAAGGCCGTACACTATAGAGATTCCATAAATTATGATTGCAGACGAGACTGCGCCAAACAAAAAGTACTTGAGTGCGGCCTCGTTTGAGCTCGGGTTCTTTTTCATAAATCCGGCAAGGACGTATGTGGGGATGCTCATCAGCTCCCATGCGACAAACAGCATCACAAGGTCAGTCGAGTACGCAACAAGAACCATTCCTATTGTGGAAAGCAAGATAAGAGAATAGTAGACCGGCGTGTGCGCCTGCCCCCTCATAAAGTTGAACGAACCTGCGGTGGTGATGATTGCAACTATGAGCATTGCGATTGCAAACAGACCGCTAAAGGAGTCATTTGCCAAGACATCCTCAGAGAACACAGAGCCGGACGGAAGTTGATTTGTCACGATCTCGTACACGACATAGCCGATCGACGCAATCAGCGCGCCAAAGGCGATTGCCGCATACAGCGAGTTTGAACCTTTTTCCTTTTTTGCTATGCTGATTATCGGAAGCACCATTCCAATTGTGCCAAGAATTGCCACCAGAATTATCGGAGTCGAGGTAATCTCTATCATGGTATCACCCTAAATGAACAAAAACAGGACTACAAACAGGATTCCTGCTCCAAATACGTAAAGGTACGACTGCGCAACGCCCGTCTGAGTTGCCTGCACGACTTTGGCGCCCCACCCAACTGCGCGCTCAAAGCCCACATTCATGCCTGTGTCTATTGCGGTCCTCTCAAAGTATCTCCAAACGCCCCTTGCAACCCACAGCGGTGCCACAACGAAGCACCAGTACACCATGGCGTTTAGGTACCACCTGTTGAGAATCGTCTTGTGAATAGCGTAA
Organism: Candidatus Nitrosotenuis sp.; assembly: GCA_038869975.1. Lineage (GTDB taxonomy): Archaea > Thermoproteota > Nitrososphaeria > Nitrososphaerales > Nitrosopumilaceae > Nitrosotenuis. Next base: position 39,916 of record JAWCQC010000004.1, on the reverse strand, counting down.
AAGAAGATGTTCGAGTTTACAAACTTGACTGGGTCTACGAACCTGCCGATATAGAATACGTAGCCAAGTCCTATTCCTATTGCAAACGCAGCCAGAGAGGCAGTCAGTGCAACGGGGTTTACTCCTGCCAAAAATGACGGAAGCTCCGAGCTTTTCTCCACTGCGTGTTCTGACTCGATGTGGAATGTGTGTGCAAGATACTCTGTGAACAGCTCATGGATTCCGTGCTCGGCTGTAAGGCCGACAACGCCGATTCCGATTGTCAGCGCAGCCAGGATTCCGTATGGCACCCACATGGAGAGTGGTGCCTCGTGGACGTGGTGTCCCTCCTTTTCCATGTGCTCGATGTGTTTTGACTTGTCCCCAAAGAAGACCATGCCGATCATTCTTGTGGTATAGAATGCTGTTATCACCGCAGTCAGCACCGCCATTGCAAACAGCGGGATCGCCCAGACGCTTCCTGACTCGTAGACTGCAGCAAAGATTGCGTCCTTGCTCCAGAATCCAGTGGTGATGAACGGAGCCCCCATCAGCCCAAGTCCTGCAGCCCACATGAACGCGTACGTCTTTCTCATGTGTTTTCTGAGGCCGCCCATATCTGTCATGAATCGAGAGCCGACCGTGTGCAAAAGCGAGCCTGCGGCCATAAAGAGCGAGGCCTTGAACATTGCGTGTGACGTAAGATGGAAAAATCCTGCGGTGTATCCGTCGACGAACTGGTGCGACAGCCCTGCCACCCCAAGTGCCATCATCATGTAGCCGATCTGCGAGCCAGTCGAGTACGCAAGGACTTTTTTTATTTCAGAGTTGACCATGCCCTGCGTTGCCAAAAGCAGCGCCGTGATTGCGCCAACCCAGGCAACCACCATAAAGAAGTCATCAACCAAGAAGCCGGCTGCGCCCAGCGCAAAGAACAGTGGCCCGAGCCTTGCCACCAAAAAGACACCAGCTTTGACCATTGTTGCCGCGTGGATGAGGGCCGAAACAGCAGTAGGTCCTGTCATTGCCTCAAGCAGCCACTCATTTAGAGGGAACTGGGCTGATTTTCCAATTGCGCCCCCAAAGAGCAAAACCGCAGCAGGAACCAAGAGCCCCTGCGCCTGCATTGCCGATGCCCATGCAGTATCATGCATGAGCTCCCTGAACCCAAACGTGCCTGCAAATGAAAAGATGAGAAACATTCCAGCAAGCATCATGATGTCACCTACTTTGGTCATGATGAACGCCTTCATTCCTGCGTGTGTAGGTGAATAATACTCTGCAAGACCCAGGACGGTTCGTCCTTTGACACCTACGTGATCTTTGTCTTTGTCCCTGTACCAGAAGCTGATCAGGGCGTATGACGCAAGGCCGACTCCCTCCCATCCAAAGAACATCATAAGCAAGTTATCAGACAGAACTATCAGCTGCATCGAGCCCACAAAGAACATCATCCAGAACCAGAACCTGACAATGTCCTTGTCGCCTTTCATGTATCCGGTGCTGTACACCATGATCAAAAATGAGATCCAGCCGACAACGTTTGCCATAATCACTGCAAGCGGATCTGCAAGAACTCCTGCCTTGATTCCTATTGTCGAGATCCAGTTGACCTGGTCATGTATTTCGTGCGCCTCCAGAGCACCGGAGAACATCGTTGCTGCAGAAAGCGCGCTTGCCGCAGCAAAGGCTATTGCCACCCATCCAGTGGCTCTGTGGGAGACCTTACCAACCGCCGGAACGATCAGTGCCGCAACAAACGGCAGGATCCACACAAGCCAGGCGTTGATTGCCCCGGCTTCAAATGCAAGTCCAGTCATGCTAGCTTCGACCATTATACACCAAGCACCCCTTTCATGTACGGTATTATATCTTCAAAGAAGATGTCAGGGTATATTCCAACCACAACCGTGAATCCTGCAAGCACCATCATCGGCGCAGTCATGTACCAGCTTGCCTCCTTTACGTGGGAGAGGTGCTCGGGCAGCTTTCCAAAGAAGACGCGCTTGAGCATCCAAAGCATGTACGACATTGTAATTACTGTTGCAACAAGTCCCAGTCCAAACACCACGTATCTGAGAACGGAGCCGGTGGCCGCATTTTCTTTGACTGCCGTATCCAGGGAGCCTGCAAACAAAGTCCATTCTCCCATAAAGCCGCTTGTGGGCGGCACGCCAGCTATCGTGAGTGCGCCTATTACACCACAGACTGCAGTAATTGGCATCTTGCCTGCAAGACCTCCAAGCTTTGTGAGGCTTCGGGTGCCGCACTGCACGATGAGAATTCCGGCAGTCATGAAGAGCAGAGCTTTGCCCAGCCCGTGAGTCACATACATGAACTCTGCGCCCGCAAGGCCAAGCGCAGAGTACGAGCCGATCCCAAACAAAATGTATCCCATTTGGCTCACACTAGAGTATGCCAAGAGCCTCTTTACGTCATCCTGCATGAGCGCCATTGCACCACCATAAATCATTGTTGCAAGGCCCCAGATGTGCAGCCATATTGCAAGCTCCGAGTAGACGTTTGGCAGAAACTCTATGACCAGCCTGAAGATGCCGTATGCGCCAATTCCGATCATTGCAGGAGACAAGAGCGCGCTAATCGGAGTAGGCGCCGCGCCGTGGACGTACGGCAGCCAGATGTGGAACATGAACGCGGCAAGCTTGACTCCCAGTCCCAAAATTATAGCCACTGCTGCAAGCATGACGACGTCCTGTGGGATCTTTGATTCCTGTATTGCCGCAAAGTCAAAGCTTCCAACAGACAGGCCGATTGTCAGAAATCCAAGCAAGAGCACCACTGCGCCGACATGAGTCCAGAACAGAAACATCAACGAGATTCTTCTTCTTGGACCATCTCCCCAGAATGCCACCAAAAAGAAACCCGGAATCAGCATGACTTCAAAGAAAATGTAAAATTCGATGAGGTTTGTAGCAAGCACGGTCCCAAGCATTCCCATCGCAAACACCAGATAGAGTGCAAAGTACAGGCCCGACTGGTTGTTGACGTATTTTGCATACCCCTCCGACTCTACAAGTGCTGTAGTTTGGCCTCCGTGTGAGCCTCCTGCAGAATGTCCTGTCTGCTCTTCGAAGAACTCGTGGAACTTGTGGAGCATGTACGGTTTTGAGTACAGTGCAAGAACCGTGCTCAGGACGTAAATTATGATTGCAAACGGGATTGCCAGGCCGTCAAGCTTGAAGCCAAACTCGCCAAACAGCCCCGTCCACTGATAGTGCTCCTCGTATGTGCCCTTGAGTGCCACGTCGATTATCAGGAACGTGCAGTACAGCAGCAAGCCAAAGGTAAACCAGGTTGCCGCGTTTGGCCCTGCCTTGCGTCCGATTACATAAGCCACTGGCGCCAGTAATAGAGGCAGGAATACTGCCTGCAGCAATGCGAACTCCACTATCCCTTCAGACTCCTGAATTCTGCAATGTCGACGTTCTTGTACATTCTATACGCTACTATGATCAGTGCAAGTCCCACGCCCACTTCGGCCGCTGCAATCGCAATCGAAAATAGCGCAAATGTCTGCCCCTGGCTGCTTGGGAGAAATCTCGCAAAGGCAACCAAGTTTAGGTTAGCTGCGTTAACTATAATTTCTATTGCAAAGAGCATACGAATTGCGTTTCGCTTCACAGATACGCCGTAGATCCCGATTGCCAAAAGCGCAATCGACACTATAAGAAAGTCACTCATTGTATTGGTCATTTGTTACATCCTCCCTTCTTGCCAAAGTAAGTGCGCCGATCACAGCTGACGCCAAAATCAGCCCCATCAAGACCAGAGCCGGCCAGTAGTATGTAAGAAAGTCTGCGCCGATTGCCCTAAAGTCTACAGGCGGCTCTTCTGTCTGGATTGATTTGATTCCGGAGCTGAGAATTATTGCGCCGAGGGCCACCATCATCACCAGCATCAGGCCTATTCCAGCATACCTTCTTCGCTTGTCTTCGACCTTGATGAAGATAAGCTGCCGTCTTACCAGCATGACTGTGAAAAGAATCAGGACCGCAATTGAGCCGATATACACTGCAATTTGGAACATGGCCACAAACGGCGAGTCCAAAAGCAAAAAGAAGCCGGCAATTCCGCCGAGCGTTCCCATCAGTGCAATGGAACCATAAATCAAAGAGCGGATCTCTAGCGCAGCTATTGCCGAACCGATTGTTATCACTGCAAGTCCCAAAAATACCGCGTCAGCCATGTGTCGCACCCCTGTCGTCGAAGACCAATTCTGCATCCTGCTGCACGTTTGGCTTTACCTGTAGTTGGGCAGGCGTGTAGATGAGCCCCTCCTTTGTAAATGAAGACAGTTCATAGTCGTTTGTCATGTATAGCGCGTAAAACGGGCAGGCATCTACGCACAGTCCACAAAAGACGCACTTGCCGTAGTCGATTTGCGGCATGATTGCCTTTTTGTTTTGCTTCCATTCTTCTTGCACCTTGACCATTGCGATTGCCTCGGCTACGCCCTCGCATGCAATCGAGCAGAGCTGGCAGCCGGTGCATTTGTCGTGGAAGAGCATGTGTCGGCCCTTGTATCCTGCAATGCCCACACCGGTGGTCGGATCAAACTGGTATCCGTCCCCCACAAACTTGAGTTTCTGCTCTGGGTATCTGAGTGTGAATCTTTTGACTGCGAGGTGCTTGATTCCAGAGTTAAGAGCCTTGATGATTCCTGTTGCAGTTCCCATTTTACAGCATTCCCTCCGGACCCAACACTCCGGCATACAGCAAGCCGAGTGCTATAAAGATGTTAACAAAGGCAAGACCGATCAGCTTGTACCAGCCAATATGCAACAACAGATCGATTCTGATTCTTGGGAAGACACCCCTTGGGAGCAAGATGAAGAAGATGACTCCGACCACCTTGACTACGAACCACAAGACGTCGTTGAGCATTTGCTGCTCAAGCAGTGGAAGACCTGGGAAGTGGGCAGTGACTGGGCCCATCTCGATTCCCTTTTCTATTATCTCTGGCGGAAACGGCGGCCACACGTTTGGCCCATTCCAGCCGCCAAGGAACAAGACCACAAAGAGGGCCGCAAACGCATACAGCTTCAGATACGAGCCAAGCTGGACTAGGCCGTACATCATACCAGAGAATTCAGTGAGCCAGCCGGCGACTATCTCACTTTCGGCCTCTGGCAGATCAAATGGAATCCTTTCAAGCTCCGCAAGCATTGCAATGAAGAACACGATTGCGCCGATCGGCAAAAAGACAATCCACCAGTAGGTGTGCTGACTTTCCACAATTTCGCTCAGATTCAGAGTCCCTGTAAGAATCACGACGCCAAGAACCGACAAAATGAGCGGGATTTCAAATGAGACCATTTGGTGCAGTGCCCTGATTCCTCCAATGAAGGGGAACTTGCTGTTTGCAGACCAGGACGACAGCACCGTGATGACTGGGAAGAATCCGATTATCGCAAAGACCGCAATTACGCCGACGTCTAGGTCTGCCACCACCCATCCGCCCCCTGCCACCGGAATCAAGGAGACAAAGGCCGCAGCTGTGGCCACAAAGAGTACAGGAGCTGCCCAAAATATCGGCTTGTCCGCCTTGGCAGGAATTATGATCTCTTTTGAGAGAAGCTTGATGCCGTCGCTCATCAGCTGCAGGATGCCTTCGATTTTTCCGCAGTAGAAGGGGCCAACGCGGAGCTGGAGCTTGGCAAGCATCTTTCTTTCAATGAAGATGGTTCCGGCTGCAAGGAGTGCAGCAAAGCCAAAGCCTGGGAACATTGCAATTCTGAAAAATTCTGTCTGTATGAACGACTTGAGCAGCGGGATCTGCCTTGATGGATCCGCAAGAATGGTAAAGGCAAGGTACGGGTCGAGCAGTTTGCCCCCAAGCACCGGCAGCTCCAGATAGAACAAAAGTATCTGCACCAGCGGGATTCCCACCAGCGTGAGCAGGACTATTGCCCAAAATGCATTATCAAGAATCGACTTGATAAAGTAACTGAATCTGAATTTTGGCGCAATCGTGGACATTTATCTGTCAGCCTCCACCGGCCAGTAGTTGAGACTCCAGTAGACTGCCGGCATGTTTCCAAGTTTTTCGCCTTTGAGAAGGTACGGCATGCAAATAAGGTTCCTAAAGGAGCCGACGCTCATCTTGACCCGGTACGGTTCCGGCTGGCTGCGCGATACAATGTAGCAGCCAAGGGAGCCGCGGCCCGACTCGACTCTTTTGTAGACTTCGTCGTTTCCTCCCTTGGGGTTTGGCTTGAGCTTCACTCTGACTGAGCCCGACTTGGGCATTTTTTGCACTGCCTGGCGGATTATGTTGCAGCTTTCCAGCATGTCAAGCCAGGGGATCTTTGAGCGGGCGTATGCGTCGCCTTCTTTGAGCGTGTTTACCTTGATGTCAAGCTCGTCGTATACATCATATGGTTCTTTGACCCTCAGGTCATAATCGACTCCGCTTGCGCGCAGAGTCGAACCTGTTGTCCCAAGTCGTATTGCATCCTCCCGTGAGAGGATTCCAGCATCGCGCGTTCTTGAAATCAGAATCGGATTGTCGTAGAATATGGCCGCATATTCTTTGATGCGCTTTTCAAAATAGTTGACTCGCCTCAGTATCATATCCTCAAAGTTTGCCGGCACGTCGTTGCGAATGCCTCCAGGCACAAAGTATGCGTGTGTTACACGTGCACCTGTCATCTTTTCTAGCGCATCGATGAAGAGCTCCCTGTCGCCTGCAGGCCACATAAACATGGTAGAGTGCCCCAAAAAGATGCCATATATTGCAAGCCAGTACTGCGTGTAGACGCACCTGTTGAGCTCAGACGCAATGACTCTGATGTATTTGGCGCGCTCTGGTACTTCGACGCCAAGAAGCTCCTCCACACCAAGACAGTACGGGTACAGTATGTTGCACGAGTCATGGATTACCGGTCTTTCTAGGTGCGGGATATTTTGGATGTAGTTTCTGTATTCTGCCATCTTTTCTTCGCCGCGGTGCACATATCCTGGATCCGGATCGCACGACACAATATAGTCGCCGTCCACTTTGACGATAAGCCTCATGTGGCCGGATCCTGGGTGCTGCGGCCCCACGTTGAGCGTCATTATCCGCTCGTCGAGCTTTTCTATTTGTAGGCCTGGTGGTAGCTGCGCGCTCATACTCATCTTCCTTTTATCTTGAAATCTTTTCGAAGTGGTGGCAGATCCGCCCAGTCTTCTGGGAGCAAGAGTCTTCTGTTGTCCGGATGACCTTCAAAGTAAACCCCGAGCATCTCAAAGCACTCCCTTTCATGGAACTCCACGCTGTAGAATATATCTCTAAGACTGGGGAGCCGCGTGCTGTCGTTTCCAGGATTTGGGTTGTCTTCTCTTGGAGCCCTGGTTGCCAGCGACAGCACCTGTCTTGCAAGCTGGGGATCCGTGTAGGAGCCAAGGTGGTACACGACCTCAATTTCTTTTTGGTCTGGATAGTCCACGCCGGTCACGGACTCTGCGTGATCAAAGTGTAATTCATCGCGAACAAATTTGGCAACAGCGAGTATGTCCTCCTTGCCCACCTTGATTCTGATTCTATCAGGTTTGACGAACTCGACTGCTGTCTTTGAGCCGAATTTTTTCTCTATTTTGTCTGCAATTGATTTTTCAAATGCGGGGAGCTCTTTTGGCTCTGGTTTCGCTACTGGTTTTGCTTCTTCTGTGCTCATCAGAACCGCCTACCTGGCCTTCATCCTTTTGATTTTCTCTTGAAGTAGCATGCATCCCTGAATCAGGGTTTCAGGTCTTGGGGGGCACCCCGGCACATACACGTCCACTGGGAGTATTCCGTCTATTCCCGGCAGGACGTTGTATGAATCAAAATACAGTCCTCCGGTTATGGCGCATGCTCCCATAGCTATTACGTATTTTGGCTCCGGCATCTGATCGTAGACCAGCCTCAGTCGCGGCGCCATCTTTCTTGTGATGGTCCCCTGCACTACGACTAGGTCGCACTGCCGCAAAGATCCGAATGCCTCTATGATTCCGAATCTTTCGACATCGTACCTTGGACCAGACGCGGCGCCGAACTCGACACTGCAGCATGCAGTCTCGATGTGCACAGGCCAAAGAGACCACAGCCTACTCCAGTTAATGGCGTAGCCTAGTGGCGCGTCGACTGCCTTGACAAGGACATCACCTAGCTTTCCCACAAATACGTTGGCGTTGTGTGGTGTAAGGAGTTCCTTTAGCAATCCAATCCCTTGCCCGAACTATGCGTTGATTGAGTATTTAGTGTTACCATATGTTTCTCCTCTTTGACTGGTACAGTGCAAACGCCATTGCAGCAAACATGATTCCTAAAAACGCAATAATTGGCAGGGTGGCAGTCTTTGGAAGCTGCAAAAGCGAGCTGCCCCACGCATACAAAAAGATCGCCATGACATCAAAAACCACAAACATCAGGACGTAAGCGTAATACTGCATCATAAAATGGGTCCTTCCCTCCCCTTTTGGGACCTGTCCTGCCTCCATTGGGAGGAATTTTACTGGGTTGCTGCGCCTGCGTGGCGAGATCATCCTGGATATCAAGAGTGCCGGCCCTACTGCCACTACAGCAAAGCCAAACATCAGAAGAACATGACTATACTCCGAAGCATATTCCCCAACCAATTCAGCTACCAACCCAGATTGTTTATATAAAAAGGTACTGAAAAAATTGGACAAAAAATTGCGATCAAAAATTCGCAATGATTGATATACAACGACACCAAGCTTTCTTACATGGCAGTAAACGTCGGAGACATGGCTCCAGAGTTCGAGCTTGTTGACACCGACCTCAAGATGAGAAAGCTGTCAGAATTTCGCGGCAAAAAAGTGGTCTTGTCTTTTTTTGTTGCCGCCAGCTCGCCTGTGTGCACAAACGAGATGTGCACCTTCAGAGACAGGTGGGGTGAGATCCAAAAACTTGGCGCTCAGGTCATTGGAATCTCAAATGACGGGCCGTTTGCAAACAAGGCGTTTGCAGAAAAGTTCAACCTCAACTATCCGATTCTTGGCGACTACAAAAGCAAGACAATCCGAGACTATGACATCCTGATGCCGGATCTTTTGCACATCAAAGGGTACGACGCTGCAAAGCGCTCAGTCTTTATCGTGGATGAGAACGGCAAAGTCATCTACAAGTGGGTCTCAGACAGTCCACTTGTTGAGCCGAACTACCAAGAAATAATAGACTTTCTGAAAAAAGCGAACTGACTCACTCTATTTCTGCAATCACGTCGTTCTTTGCAACAGAGCCGCCGGTTTTGACTTTGATTTTTTTGACCACGCCGTCCTTGTGTGACTTGATTGAGACCTGCATCTTCATCGACTCCAAGACGCAGACTGCGTCGCCTTTTTTGATTTTGTCACCCTCGTTGACGTTGATTGATACCACCTTGCCAGGAATCTGGCTGTGAAGGTTCGTCTGCGCGTCTGCGGCGCCCCCTCCCCCGCTGTTTTTGTAGACTATATCATCGAATTTCGAGTTCAGCTTCAGCTTGAGCGGCGTGCCATCCACGACCAAGTTCATTTGCGACGTGGTGTTTTCGATGTACTTGGCCTTGTGGTGTTTTTGATCTAGGATGAACTCGATTCCTCTTGAGTCCATTTGTAGAATTTTTAGTTGGTGCTCTCTTGAGTCTATCCTGATTACGTACTCGTTGTTTCCGAGATTCTTGATTATTTCCGCGTTGAATGTGCCTTCGACGTCTTCAATTTTGTATTCCATTATTCCACCAGTTTGCTTTTCCAGTTGCTGCTGTTAGTGGCAGTGGACACTCTGCTCTTGAAGTATTCGGAGTGCATTATGGCTGCTGCAAGTGCTGCTTCCTTTTTTTCTGTCTTTTCTTTTTTGATGTCTTCTGCCAGCTTCTCCAGTATGTTGTATCTTTTCAAAAAGTCAGTCGAGAGCTCGCCCTTTTTGTACTGCTCGGTATTGAGGATTGTCTTGTAAAGTGGAATCGAAGTCTCCACTCCCTGGATGTAAAAATCGTCAAGGGCGTTTAGCATCCTGCGCCTTGACTCCTCGAAAGTCTGGCCCCATGTGCACAGCTTTGCCATCAGTGAATCGTAAAATGGCGAGACTGTGCAGCCGGGGTACAGGTACGTGTCGCATCGCACGCCTGGGCCTGAAGGGATTACTACGTCTGGCACCGGCCCAGTGGACGGTGCAAAGTCCAAAAATGTGTCTTCGGCATTGATTCTGCATTCTATTGCATACCCGTTCATCTTGAGATCCTTTTGCTTGAACGGGATTGGCTCTCCGTTCGCAATGTCGATTTGCAGCTTCACAAGGTCGAGGCCCGTAACCATCTCGGTGATGGGGTGCTCCACTTGGAGTCTTGCGTTGATTTCAATAAAGTAAAATTCGCCGTTGTCTGCCCTGAGGAACTCTGCTGTTCCCAGGTTGGTGTAGTCAACTGCCTCTGCGGCCTTGACTACAAGCTCTCCTATTTTTTCTCGCGTTTTTTGGTCCACTACGGGCGACGGCGTCTGCTCTATGAGTTTTTGGTTTCTTCTCTGAATTGAGCACTCTCTTTCGAATGTGTGGACTGCGTTGCCGTGCTTGTCTCGCGCAAGCTGGTATTCTATGTGGCGGATCTTCTCAAGAAACTTTTCAACGAGGATTGCAGACTTGCCAAAGGCGGCAATTGACTCGCCGGTTACAGTTTCAAAAGCCTCGCGCAATTCTTTGTCGTTGTTTACAAGTCGTATTCCTCGTCCTCCTCCGCCATATACAGACTTGAGCAAAACCGGATAGCCTATTTTGTTTGCAATGTCGAGTGCTTCGTCGACATCCTTTACTAGGTCGGGACTTCCTGGAACTGTCGGGACTTTGGCCTTTAGCATTGCAGCCTTGCACCTCATCTTGTCGCCGCAGAGATCCATTGAAGCCGAGGAGGGGCCGATGAAGTTGATTTTATTGTCCTCGCAGAGCTTTGCAAAGTCAGAGTTTTCAGAAAGGAAGCCGTATCCTGGGTGAACTGCGTCTGCGCCGGAAGAGAGAATTGCATGCAGTATTTTTTCCTGATTCAGATAGCTTTCTCGCGGCGCTGCTTTTCCGATGTGATATGCCTCGTCTGCTTTTTTGACATGCAGCGAGTTGTAGTCTTCGTCAGAGTACACTGCGACCGTCTTGAGGCCGAGCGCTTTGCATGTGCGAATCACCCTCAGAGCGATTTCCCCCCTGTTTGCGATGAGAACTTTCTTTATCATACCAATCACAAGTTGATGTTTCCGTGTTTTCGCGGAAGTTGCCTGTCTCTTTTGTTTACCAGCATCTCCAGTGCCTTTATCAGCATCGGTCTTGTCTGTGCGGGATCAATTACTGCGTCCACTGAGCCGTGTGATGCTGCAACGTACGGGTTTGCGAACTTTTCGTTGAATTCGGCAGTGAGCTGTCTTTTGAGCTCCTCTGGGTTCTTGGCGCTGTCGAGCTCTTTTTTGTTCATGATTTTGACTGCCGCCTCGGAGCCGAGGACTGCAATCTGCGCGGTAGGCCACGCATAGTTGACATCGGTTCTTAGGTTTTTGCTCCCCATCGCTATGTAGGCGCCGCCGTATGCCTTGCCGATCACTAGTGTGATTTTTGGCACAGTTGCCTCGCAGTACGCATACAGGAGCTTGCTTCCATGCCGGATGATTCCGTTGTGCTCCTGGTTTGTGCCAGGCATGTAGCCTGGTGTGTCTACAAATGTGATGATTGGAATGTTAAAGCAATCACAATATCTGATAAAGCGGGCTGCCTTGTTTGAAGAGTCGATGTCAAGGGCGCCTGCAAGGTAGAGCGGCTGGTTTGCCACTATGCCCACGGTCCGGCCGTTCATTCTTGCAAAACCAACGATGATGTTTTGCGCAAATAGCTCGTGAACTTCGAAGAACTGGTGATTGTCAACCACTGACAGGATTATTTCTTTCATGTCGTATGGCTGTAGCGAGTTTTCTGGAACTTTGTTGATGAGGCTGTGATCAAGCCTGTTTGGATCATCGTCGGTTTTCATTGTAGGCGGCTCCTCGGCGTTGTTTGATGGGATGTAAGACAGCAGCGTCTTTATTTTGTCAAAGCAGTCGTACTCGTTTTTTGCAACAAAATGGGCAACGCCGCTTTTTGTGCCGTGCGTCATCGCGCCGCCAAGCTCCTCAAATGAGACTTCTTCTCCCAGGACAGTCTTGACTACTTCTGGGCCTGTCACGTACATGGTGCCTGCCTTTTCCACCATTATGACAAAGTCAGTCATTGCAGGAGAGTAGACAGCACCACCTGCGGACGGCCCGATGCTTGCAGTAATCTGTGGCACAACCCCTGAGGCAAGCTCGTTGTGGTAGAATATGTCCGCAAAGCCGTCAAGGCTCAGAATGCCTTCCTGAATTCTTGCTCCGCCTGAGTCTATTATACCAATTATTGGGCACCCAGTGCGTACTGCATGGTCCATCAGTTTTGTGATTTTCTTTGAGCCCATCTGGCTGAGTGTGCCCCCCAAGACAGTAAAGTCGTATGCAAAAACAAAGACCTGCCTTCCGTGTATGGTGCCGTATCCGGTGACGACACCGTCCGTGAAAAATTTTTTCTTCTGCATATCATATTCGTAATAATGATGGGTGACAAGTGCGTCAAACTCTGTAAAGCTGCCTTCGTCTAAGAGCAGGGCGATTCTTTCTCTTGCGGTCAGCTTGCCTTTGTCATGCTGGGCCTTGATTCTGTCCTGCCCGCCAGCAGCAAGAGCTGCCTTTTGCTTTTCTAGAAACTTTTCAATTTTGTCAGAATGCATGGCCCCGCAACAACTGACCATGCGCACACTATATTAATTTTAGAATTGTTTATTCTCGGATTTTGTCTCTGCCGCCTTTTGCCGTTCTAAAGACATTCATGCCGATGTGGTAGTTCTCATAGAGATAGTCCAGTGTCTTTAGATCCTCTTCGGCCTGACGGATCTCAAATTGGCTGGCCTCCGGGTCACGCCTCAGTCGTTCCAGTCTTTCCATTTTTTCTCTGACAAGCTCCGAGATGCCGACCTCATAGTTTGAAGTCCCCTGGTATTCAGGACTTAGGACGTGTTCTGGCTTGTATGGAGGCACCTGGTATGTCATTTCTTTTGTCTGTATCTTGGTGTTTTCGTCTGCCAACAACCAAGTTCAATATCGGTCAAATTTTAAGGTTTTATCCAAACACACTATGGTTTCATTAGGATCTTGCCAAAGATGTTTCCTTTGAGCATCTTTGTGTGGGCTTCCGCTGCATTTTCAAGTGGATAGATCGAGTCTATGACGGATTTGATCTTGCCTTTTGACATCCAGAACATTGCCTCTTCAAGCTCTGCGCGCGTCCCCTGTGTGGAGCCGAGGATGTTTGTCCCCTTAAAGAAGATGTGCCTAAGATCGGTTTGCACATCATAGCCTGTCGTGGCCCCTGTTGTGACCAGAGTGGCGCCGTACTTTAGCAGTGTGAGCTCCTTGTTCCAGTGGGAGCCTCCAATGTGCTCGTATATTACGTCTATTCCAGGGGGCTGGTTTTTCTTTTTTGCAAGCTCCTTTGAGATTGAAAATACTTCCTTGTGCCAGTCTTCCTTTCTGTGGTTTACCACATAGTCTGCGCCCAGTTCCAGGCAACGCTCGTGCTTGTCAGGACTTGCGGTTGTGATGACGTCACAGCCAAAAAGTTTTGCGATCTGGATTCCAAATGTGCCCATGCCGGAGCCTCCCCCCATTATGAGGACCGTCTGCCCCGGCTTGATCTTTGCCCGGCCCACAAGCATGTGCCAGGAGGTCATGAGCACCATTGATGCGGCTGCGGCGTCCTCGTACCGTATGCTCTCTGGGATCTTTACGACATTTACCTCAGGCAGGTGAGTTATTTCACAGTATCCTCCCCACAGGGGGCCTGTCTGGAACCCCCACACCAGCCGCTTTTTGCAGTCGTACTCTTTTCCATCTGTGCATGCCTTGCAGACTCGGCAGGATATGTTTCCGTGCGAGACAACTCTGTCGCCGACCTTGATTGTAGTTACGTCTTCGCCGACAGCTATCACCTCGCCTGCGGCGTCGGTTCCCGAGATGTGCGGCATCGGTATCTTGATTGGCTTTCCCCTCATGCCCCAGATGTCATCGTAGTTTAGTCCTGCAAACTTGACTTTGAAGACCACCTCGTTTGGCTTTGGCTCTGGCTCTGGTATCTCCTTTATTTTGAGGATCTTTGCAAAGTCGTCATTTTCTGCGTATTCTTCATATACTAGCGCCTTCACAAGATGCGATTTTTGTACGTATAATTTCAGCCTTGTTGTTTTATGTTCAAAAGCTGGAAATTTTTTTGTACGGCGTTTTGGTATTGCTCAAAGACGTCCTTTGAGTCGCCGCATTTTTTGCATACGCAGTACTCTGAGACAAGCTCCCTGTCGCAGTCGTCCTGAAATTCACACTTGGGACATCCTGCAGGCCCCCCGCAGATTATGCACTTGAGCTCCTTTACTTCGCTGCTTGCGCATTTTTCGTGCTTGACGCCGAGCCCCTTTGCCCACAGGCCGACCTCGTTTGCCTCTATCTTCTGGTTGCACACAATGCATGTTCCTGGGAACTTCATTGTGATCTTGCGCCAGCTCATTTGAGCAGCTCAATCTCCTTTTGGATTAGCTCTGCGTGCTCCGGGCTCATCTCAAGCTCGAGCTTTTTGTTTTTGACGCACAGCAAAATATACGGCAGGTAAAATGTGGCAATGGCACTTTGTGAGACATGGAATCTTTTTGCAAGAATTTTGGTAATCTCACGAATTGTTTTTCCATCCCAGCGCAGCCTGTCGAGGAGAGGCCATGGAAGATTGTACTGTGAGTACTGTATGGGGAGGTTTTCTGCATAAAGCTTGAGCAGGATGTTGTCAAGGTACCTGAGCAGTCTCCATTCTTGCGTCCTCATTATTTTTCCGTACAGCATATCTGCCTCTGAGATCACCTCAAGCATCTTTGATAATGTCTTTGCAGGAAGATCGCTTGTAATGATGCTGGAGTAGAAGGCATTGATTTTTTCTCTTGGGTCTATTCTGAGCGAGTAGAGCACTATCTGCGCCTCTTCTTTTGACTTTGCCTTAAAGAACGCGTTTACTGCTGCTTGGACGTCGAGCATCTCAAATGATTTTTCTGTTGGCAGCTCAAAGCCCCCTATTTGGGCCTGCGCCATGTTGAGAAGGGATCTGATGTCGCCTCTTGACTCGATGATTATCTTTATGGTGGTTCCGGGTCCAAGGCTTGTGCCTTCTTCTTTGAGGACCTTGCCGAGAAAGACTCCAAGCAGGCGGGGTGGGACAGGCTTTAGGTAGATTGGCTTTGTTGCTTTTTTGATGTTTTTCATCTTGTCTGACTGGTCCGAGTTTGCGGCCAGAATTATTGGGATGGTGGGCTCTTTGAGAATTTTCAGCAGTGCTTCTGCACCCCCAAAGTCTGCGCGGCCGTGTATTCCGTCTACTTCGTCGACAAATATCATCGGCCTTCCAAGAAGGCTGGTGCTCCCCAAAAGCGGCGTGAGTATTTCTTCGATGTTTGCCTTGTTTCTCACATCGCTTGCGTTGAGGCCGATTAGGTCATAGCCGAACTCTCTTGCAGAAAGTTGTGCAAGAGTGGTCTTTCCTATTCCGGGAGGGCCGATGAGGAGCACGGGTTTTGCCCCCTTTTTCCATTTTGTGAGCCACTCTACAAAGGAGTTGCGCGCCTCTTCATTTCCAACCATGTCGATGATTTTTTTTGGCCTATATTTTTCAGACCACATCATGTCTCATCACTTTGGAAGCTTTGAGGAAAACTCTGACCACAGATTGGCTTTGTCAAGCTGGTTGTACCAGTATTGGTTGTAGTGCTCAACTGTCAAAAATAAGAATTCCAGAAATTCCGTGTGCGAAAAATTTGCAGGCAGTAGTTCTAGCGCTATGCGCGCATCCGAAAGATAAAGCTCGCTTTTTTTCATGGTGAATTCGAATCCTTTTTTGACATTCCCTGTCAAAAGCGAGTAATAAAGCGGCCAAGAAGGTATTTTGACAA
The DNA here is from genome assembly GCA_038869975.1 of Candidatus Nitrosotenuis sp. Taxonomy (GTDB): domain Archaea; phylum Thermoproteota; class Nitrososphaeria; order Nitrososphaerales; family Nitrosopumilaceae; genus Nitrosotenuis. Next base: position 23,927 of record JAWCQC010000004.1, on the reverse strand, counting down.
ACTTGTTTTTTATCGAATCCTCGATTTCATTACCACAGCCGACCGACTCGGCTGCGCGAGCCATCCCCAGATAGAATATCTCCCCTAGCGGATTCTTGGCAAGAGCCATGTTTCTTCCTGCAGTGCCCATCACGGCCCGGTACTTTTTGTAGCACTGGTTCATCTGTTCTTCTGTGATTTTTGTAGGGGTCGCCTTGAGCTTGGTGTCTATGTACTGGCCAAGCCTTGCGTCCCTGAAGCCCTCCTCGAACTCGGCAAGAACCTCTTTGCCCCCCTTTGCGATTTTGGCGCGGGCAAGCCTCAGTATGTAGGGGTTCATTAGCTTGTAGTCGTCAAGGTATTCGAGGTCTTCGTCTTTGTCGACGATTCTGTCCATTGGTTCGCTGAGATCTATCGCAATTATGTGGCCGTCAACTAGGTCCTGCCGCATCTGGGCGTTTTTGGTTCCATAGTGGTCTGCTGCCGCATCATACAGGGCGCAAAATACGGGCAGAGTCATCTTTACAAAGTTTGAGTTGAGGATTCTTAGCACCCTGTCTTTTAGCACGTCACGGCTTTCTAGCTTTGATCTGATGGCTGGAATTTGTGGGACCTCAAGTGTTATTTCAGATGAGCCGACCTCGCTTGCAAATTCTTTTTGTGTGTCTTGCGGTGAAGGATCGGACTTGATCTCTCTTAGCAGGTCGTCTGTGAACCTGTCGGCAAATTTCGGAAATTCCGATTCGGCTTCTTCTTTGTACTGGTTGAATAATCTGAATCCTTTTGACTTGAAGAGTCCCTGTTTTAGAATTTGTTTTCCGGCTTTTGTGGACATCAAAGCTTCCTTTGACACAACGGACTGATCCTTGCTACTCACAGTAGCACACCTTTGTTCATGTTATTTATCCTTTCAAAGATTCTTGGCTTAAATTACGAAATAGTCAAGACAGACCATGCAAGTAATCGATGTGCTCAAAGAGGCATCAAGACTGGTGTATGAGAATGTCAAAGAAATCGCAGGTACTGCGGAGGCGGCCGAAGACCACGGGCGCGGTGCGGGCGGCGACATTTCACGCAAAATAGACATAGTTGCGGAAAAGGCTGTTTTGGATTATCTGAAAAAAATTAATTTCGAGTGCATAGTTTTGGGCGAAGAGTGTGGAAGAGTCGAACTTTCAAAGAATCCAAGGGGGTTTGTAATTATGGACGCAATAGACGGCTCTGCAAACGCAGTTCGCGGCATTCCGTTTTTTTGCTGCTCTCTGGCTTTTGCCACACAAGACAGGCTTAGCTCAGTCACCGATGGTGTCGTCACGGACCTTTCAAACGGCAACATGTATTGGGCCACAAAAGGCAGTGGTGCGTTCTTGAATGGGAAAAGAATTCATGTGCACAAGCAAAAACCCGTCTACAAGATAGTTGGCGTCAATGTGTCTGGAGCCACACCTGAGCTCGTAAAGAAGATACAGCCCATCTTTGAGAATTCAAACCACTCAAGACATTTAGGTGCAAACGCCCTTGAGCTTGCATTTTTTGCACGGGGCCTAATAGACATCTACGTGGACCTGAGGAAAAAAATCCGGGTCACGGACATGGCTGCAGGCTATCTCATAGCAAAAGAAGCTGGCGGAATAGTTTTAGATGAGAGTCTCAACACGCTCGATTCGGATCTCAGCTATGAGACAAGGATCTCATTTATTGCAGCGGCAAGCCAGGAAATGCTTGCCGAAGTCAGAAATCAGCTGAAAATTTAAAAGAAGTTGTAAGCGCCCTTGGCGGGATTTGAACTCGCGTCTCAGCCGTGACAGGGCCGAATTCTAGACCGGGCTATACTACAAGGGCGTTGAAGTTGATCATTTGAGTTCCTTTTTTAAAGTTTGCACAACAAGCAAATCACCCAGCTAAAAGACTAAATTATACACGACTTGGAGAATTGCGAGAGGGTTCGTAGCTCAGCCAGGTAGAGTACCGGACTTTTAATCCGGCTGTCCGGGGTCCGAATCCCCGCGAACCCGCTAAAAATTTTTACACAGCCAAAAATTCCCTGATTTACCAGACATTACAGCAAAATCTCCTCAGGCTGAATCGAAATTTGCTAAATTTTGTGATGTTTTGTGGAAATTGTGAGTTCCAAGTTCAGACGGACCCACACCAGCAGTTGTAGCGAATCCATTAAAACTTACATTCTATGTGAATACAAATTTTTAGTTTTAGCACATTTGTTTCTCAGCTGTTTGGTGTCATCCTTTTATACAAATTTTGTATAAGGAAAAATATGAGCACTAGGCATGATTTGAGAAGACCCAACTGCCCAAAAGCAGAACCTCAAAAGTTTGTGAGTCACTCAAACGGAACTGCATTTTATATGTGCAAAAATTGCAATTATTTGGGAACAATCGAAGCTTTTACAAAGACCCTTCGTATTTCTGAAATATCACAATCGCATTGATTAGACTTTCCGATGCTTTTTCTAACTGAACAAATATTTTGTCATAATCTGCAATCATTGCTTTGTCAGTCATAACATTTCTCTGTGCTTTGATGTCCATTATTGCATCGTCTACATTTTGAAATGCCTCCAGCGTTTTATCTAGTGATTTTGCCACATTAGTGGTGACTGGTTCATGTTTTTTAATATGATGATGATACAAAAATTGCAATCTTGAATGTAAAATAAAAAATCAGGTACAGATACTCTAAGCGTCCCAATTCGCTTCCTGTCGTTAAAATGTCCTGACCACCTGATCTCCGGAAACCCGTGAACCCGCTACTCAGGCTATTTTGTCAGATTCTGTATTTTGCGAGACAGAGCTGCCATAGTTGATGATATCAGCGCGGTCCGCTTTTTCATGCTTTGCCTGTATTTGAGAACTTTGGCCTTCCTTGCAGCAATCATTTTCTTTTGCTGTGTGATTCCGGCAGAGCCAGCAGATGACCTTGCCTTGAGTGAATACTCTGCATCAATTGAAGAAATTATACTGTGGAGTTTTTTTGCGTCAAACTCCTTTTGAGTTGACTTGATTTCGTGTTCTGTAAGCTCCGAAAGTGGTTTGTTTTTTTGGTGTGCGGTCTGAACCAAGCTCCCCACTATCTTGTGCGCAGTCCTAAATGCAACTCCGTCTTTTACAAGGGCCTCCGCAACATCAAGCGCAGTAAGGTAACCCGATTCTGCCACCTCCCTTATCTTGTCCTTGTTTACCTTGAGTGTGGCAAACATTGAATTGAGGATGACTAGAGCAGATATCGCAATTTTTGAGCTTGAAAACACTGCAGGCTTTATCTCCTGTAGGTCGCGCCCATACCCTGACGCAAGACCCTTGAGGCTGGACAAAATTGCAACCAGGTTTCCAATGACACGTGCAGTCTTGCCTCGCGTCAGCTCCAGTATGTCCGGATTTTTCTTTTGCGGCATCACACTTGATGGCGACGAGAACTGATCCGAAAGCTCTACAAACGAAAACTCCGAAGTCGACCATATCACCAGGTCTTCGGCAATGCGGCTGAGATTTGTCATCAATATAGATACTGCACTCACATACTCGGCAACCACATCTCGGCTGCTTGTGGCGTCGATTGTGTTTTCGACAATTTGTGAAAAGCCAAGCATCCGTGCCGTGCTGTTCCGATTTATTGGCAGGCTCGTGCCGCCCACAGGTCCTGCGCCAAGAGGCGACTGGTTCACCCTCTCAAAGCTGGAATACAGCCTCTCAAAGTCCCTCAACAAGACGTCCGAGTGCGAAAGTAAGTAATGAGAAAATGTCCCTATTTGAGCCTGTTGAAGGTGCGTGTAAAGCGGCATTGTCGTATCGGTGTGCTTTTCTGCCAGCCTGATCAAAGTCTCCACTAAATCTAATATGCAATCACATATCACGTTGATGTCGTCTCGGATCTTCATTCGAAGGTCCAGTGCTACCTGGTCGTTGCGAGACCTGGCAGTATGCATCTTGCCCCCAACCTGCATTCCAATCTTCTTTACCACCAATGACTCGATTAGCTCGTGTATGTCTTCGGCGCTGGATTTGTTATCGAGGTCTTCTTCTTTTAGCCTCTCAAGGGCGCGCAGAATTTTTTTTGCTTCGTCCTTTGAGAGAATCTTGTTTTCATAAAGCATGATTGTGTGGGCCTGGCTTCCAACTATATCATAAATCGCGATCTCTGCGTCATCAGATATTGATGAGACATATTCCAGAGTGTGCTTGTCCAAATTTTTCCCAAGGCGGGCGCGATACATCAAACTAGAATTATAATGCTTTTATATATAGCAGTGGTGATTTGTCGTTTATGGCACAAGATTTGCAGGAGTTACGAAGAAAAATCTTTGACGAACTATCCGGAATAGTAGATCCTGAAATCAACACATCGATTACAGAGCTTGAGCTGGTGGACAATGTCGAGATCAACGGCTCTGCAGTCAAAGTAGATTTACACCTGACCAGCCCATTTTGTCCGGCAGTCTTTGGCTTTAAGATCTGCCAAGACATCCACGATAATTTACTAAAGCTTGATGGAGTTGATGACGTCAAAGTAAATGTATCAAATCATTTTATGGCAGAGGCAATAAACAACCAAGTAAACAACAGTCCCAACCCAAAAAAACCAAAAACTTAGTTACTTTCTGAATCCAAGCATGTATCCCCTGAGGAACTGGATTCCCATTGCAGGGTCAACCCCCTTGGGGCACACCTGGCTGCAAGAGCCTGCAAAGTGGCACCTCCAGATGCCGTGAGATTCATCAATTATCTTTAGTCGCTTGTCCTTTCCCTTGTCTCTGCTGTCTGCGACATATCTGTAAGCTTGCGCCAGCGCCTGTGGGCCTAAAAATGATGAATCTGTTGCCATTGTCGGGCACGCAGAATTGCACAAGCCGCATTTGATGCAGTTTGCAAACTGGATGTATTGCTCAAGCTCTTCTGGGTTTTGCGGTATCTCTTTTGTGCCTGCGCTTACTTCGGAATCGTCTCTGATTATGAACGGCTGCATCTTTTTGTGTGTGGCAAACAACCGCTCAAAGTTGACCACAAGATCCCTTACTATCGGGTAGTTGTTCATCGGCTCCACCGTGATCACGTCCGAGTTTAGCTCTGAGATCTTTGTAAAGCAAGCAAGTCTTGGCCTGCCGTTTATCTTCATTCCGCAAGACCCGCACGAGGCCTGCCTGCAGGAATAACGAACTGCAACCGAGTGATCCAGGTGTTTTTTTACATCAAGAATCGCATCCAACACAGTTGTCCACCGCTCGTATGGCACCTTGAAATCCACAAACTGCGGGTTGCTGTCGTGCTCTGGATTGAACTTTGCTATTCTCAGCGTGATTGTCTTTGATGACGAAATGGACTCGGTTGAAGATTTTTCCTCTGCTAGTTGTGATGTCTCGCTCATCTATGTCATCCCCATGCTTGTCATCAATATAGTCCTTGAACCGTACGCGATGAGGCCCGCCATTGCTGCAAGGCAGCCGTATGTGACTGCTTTTTCATACGAGCGTCCCTGTCTTAGCTCAAGCAGTATGACTCGTAGTCCGTTGAACCCATGCACAGACAGCAAGATCAAGATAAGCTCAAGCATTATTGCATACGGTATGAATTGGTAATTTGCAACTACGTTCTCGTATTCCAGAGATTCATAGTACGGCATCATCGTGATCCTAAACAATACGTGCACTGCGACCAGCACTACTGCCCCAAGCGCAGTACCGTAGTGGATTTTCATTATCACACTTTCGCGCATCATTTATTCACCAAACAAAACCGACAAGCCGTACATCATGGCAAGCGCTGCAAGTCCTATGGAGGCATAAATGCACAACTTGTGCATGTTGTTTTGGGACGCCGGCACATACGGATAGTCAGGTCGAGCCGGTTTTCCGACGCCGATCCCACCGTGTCCAAGCATCACCCTTATTCCGTTTGCAGTGTGGAACACACACATTCCGATCACAAGTGTGAGAATGACGTGGCCCTCCGTAGTCTGTGTAAGCTGCAACATGGCGTTCCATGCTTCTTTTCCATTTAGAATCGAGCTTGTCTCATAGACGTGCCCAATCAGATACGCCAAGAGCCCCAGGCCGGTGATTCTCATCAGCCAGTACGCAACACGCTCTATGCCGTATCGCCCCGGGTTTGCCATCCCCTTGATTCCTTCTTTGTTTTCGTTTCTCTTCATTAGTATTTTCTCTCCACTGGCTGATATCTGGTAATTGTGACTGGATGCTTTTTCATTATTGGGCCTTTCGGATCATAGTATGCAAGTGTGTGGTGTAAAAAGTTTGCATCATCCCGGTGCGGATAATCCAGTCGTGCGTGTGCTCCGCGTGACTCCCTTCTGTTTATTGCGCCGACCAGGACCACTTCGGCGACTCGGAACATAGAGTCAAGCTCCATGACGTTGCTAAAGTTTGTGTTGTATTCCTTTGCCTTGTCGTCTACGTGCTTCCAGGTTTTTTCTTTGAGCTCTCGGACTTTTTTCAGTCCCTCAACCAGCTCCGTTTCCGTCCTGAAGACATAGGCCTTGTCGTTTAGCGTATCTGTGAGCTCCTGCCTTACCTCGTACGGGTTTACCTCTCCCTGCCCCCTGAATATGCCGTCGTAGATCCTTTTTTCTTCCAATGCGACCAGATGATGTGGAAATTGTGATGGGACCTTTGCCTCAAGTGCGTGCTTTGCGGCAAGATACCCGGTTATCTTGCCCCACACTATGCATTCTGAGGTGGAGTTTGCGCCGAGCCTGTTTGCGCCGTGCGTGCTGTTGCATGCTGCCTCGCCTGCGGCCCAGACGCCCTTCAGCTCCGTTGCGCCGTCTATGTTTGTGTGAATTCCCCCCATCATGTAATGGCACACAGGCCTGATATCAAGCGGCTCCTGAGATGGATCGATTCCAGAAAACTTGATGCTTATCTCCCTGATTGCGCCGAGTTTTTCTTTGATTCTCTCGTCTCCTATGTGGCGCAAATCCAGCTTCATGCAGTCAACACCTGTTTCGTGCTTGAACCCGCGCCCCTCGCGAATTTCAGTCATAATTGCGCGCGATACAATGTCCCTTGGCGCAAGCTCCATCTTGCTTGGCGCATAGTTTTTCATAAAGCGCTCCCCGTCTTTGTTTAGAAGGTATCCTCCCTCACCGCGCGCCCCCTCTGTAATCAGTATTCCTGACGGCAAGATTCCGGTGGGGTGGAACTGGACAAACTCCATGTCCTTTAACGCCAGCCCCGCTCTGTACGCCATATCAAGTCCGTCTGGCGTAGAAGACAGAGCATATGTCGAGAAACTGTAAATTCGTCCCGCACCTCCTGTTGCGATTATCAACGACTTGGCCTTGATTACATAGAATGTTCCACTTGAGAGCTCAATTGCGGTAACTCCGACGAACTGCTGGCCGTCGTGAATTATCGATGTGACGAACCATTCGTTGAGAAATGAAATGTTGTCAAACTTTTGGCATGTGTCATAGAGCGTCTGCATCTCAAAAAATCCCACCTTGTCTGAGGCGTACGTTGCTCTCGGAAAACTATATCCGCCAAAATTCCTTTGATCAATTCTGCCGTCTTTTCTTCTTGACCATGGCATGCCCCAGTGGTCCAGCTGGTATATCTCGCGAGGCATTTCTCTGCACAGCCTTTCGGCAACATCCTGGTCTGCCAGAAAGTCGCTTCCCTTTACTGTGTCATAGATGTGTGACTCGATGTTGTCTCCCTCGTCTTCAAAGAGCACCGCAGCTGTTCCGCCCTCTGCAGAAACAGAGTGGGAACGCATCACCTGGACCTTGGACACGACTGCTATTTTGAGCGACTGCGCAGTCTTTGCTGCCTCGATTGCAGCCCGCAGCCCTGCAAGTCCTGAGCCCACTATAATCAGATCATACTCGATAGAATCAACCATTGCTATCTTGAACTGCGAAAATTCCGATAAATATGTGTTGAAGCCAGGACGATCCGAGCCCTTCTTGTACGCAGTGGAACTTTCTGTCCAAACCCTTATATTTATCGCTAGCGATATCACTAGCGATGGTAACGGAGTGGTTTCAAAGGGTCGGCAGCTCAGTTCCAAGAGGATTCTCCAGATTTTACATTCTTGAGCTGCTTGCAACCAAGCCGCACACAGGCAAAGAGATCATCGATGCTGCAGTGGAACAAAGTGAGGGCAGGTGGAGGCCATCACCCGGACTCATCTACCCGCTACTTGGCAGGCTGCTAGATGAGGGCCTAATCGAAGAGACCAAAGACGGAAAATACCAAATAACAAAAAAAGGCCGCGCCACTGCAGACGACCTCGAAGCCATCAACAAGATAGTAAAGAATCAGCTCGAAGTGCTGATGCGGGTCAAAAACGTAGGCAGGTTTGTCGTCATGGACCTCATCGAGCGGATCAACATGATGGGCACGTTGCTGAGTGCCAATGTCTCAAAGATGACCAAGGACGAGATGCAGAAATACCGCAAGTTCCTCCAGTCGGAGCTTCAAAAACTTGACGCCCAAGAGGCAAAAGGCAAAGAGATCAAAATAGACTAATTTGAAATTAAAAAAAGAAAATGGTTGAAAATTGCCTCTAGGCAACCATTCCCCAGTTTCGCAAGATTTCTGCAGTGAACGGATAGACACATGCTGGCGCACCGGTGGTGCGGATTACAAGCTCAAATCCCTCTCTGCACTCTACATCTTGTGGGGCTACACCGTCTGCAACTTGCTTGAGTGGAGCGTCAGGCCCTATACTTGGAGGTGGAGGCACAAATTCAATTATCTCGTTCCCAGTTGCCCGTACGGCATCAAGAAAGACGTTTGACCTGGATGCCCTGCCACTGTCCCACATGTCAACTACTAGCGACGATGTGTCAAAAGGCTTGACTACCTTAAAGGAGAACTCCACCATAGCACGAAATGAGTCGGTTGGGGTCATTTTTGCCGTGGCAGACTTGAATATGCCGTTTGGATCCACAACTGTTACAGTTTGCTCACCTGTAAAGTCCTGTTCCATCGATATGCTTGCAAGTTCGTTTTGGTTTCTGTCATCTTTGTAGTCAGATATGGCAATGGAGACGTGCCTTATCTCGTTGACGCCGCCATCCTCATAAACTTGAAGCTTTATCTTGGCTGTGTTTCCCGTAGTCAGTGTCATAGTCGGGATTGCCTGGATGTTCTCCTCCGCAGTAAATGCGCGACCGTTGATTATTAGGCCGTTATCCACTATTCTTTGTCCGTTGTTTATGACGCCTATGGTTGGGGCCTCACAATTTATGTCGCAGATTTCAGCGTACGCGTTGGTTGTCAATATAGCTGAAGACAATATTCCTGCAGCAATTAGCAGAAGTAATACCTTTGTCATTGGTTTGAAGTCGAGAACGGACATAATTAAATCCTATGTAGAATAAGGATCTCCACGTAACTTGATGAGTCAGGTATGGATCGCCAGAGTTATTCATAAATAATTATAGTCGCCATTCCTTTTGTTGCAAAGCCTCAAAAAACTGATCAGCGATCCGTCAAAACCGCTTGTCATACCAGGAGTTTATGACGCAATAGGTGCAAAGATTGCACAAAAGGTCGGATTCGAGGCAATGTTTCAGACAGGATATGGAACATCTGCCACTTTGCTTGGCATGCCAGATTACGGATTCATTGGTGCGACAGAAACACTGGAAAATGCAAGGCGTATCTGCAGAGCTGTGTCAGTGCCGGTAATAGTCGACTCCGATACTGGTTATGGCAACGCACTGAGTGTGTGGAAGCTTGTAAACGAGTTGCAGGAAGCTGGCGCCGCCGGCATGTTTCTTGAGGACCAGCGTTGGCCCAAGCGATGCGGCCACATGGCAGGCAAGGAAGTAGTGGAGCGTGAAGAATACGCAGAAAAGCTGCAAGCAGCAGTCGACGCAAAAAAAGGCAGCGATTTCATCATAGTTGCGCGAACCGATGCGCGAGCAACCAAGGGCCTCGGGGAGGCAATAGAACGCGCCAAATACTACCGCAAGATAGGTGCCGACGCAGTCTTTGTCGAGGCACCAAAGTCCATCGACGAGATGAGAGAGATTGGCAAGTCAATTAATGCGCCCCTTGTCGCAAACATGATCGAGGGCGGCGCAACCCCCATCAGGTCTGCAAAGGAGCTTCACAAAATGGGATTCAAAATAATCCTGTACCCGCTTTCCGTTCTTTACGCAAACACATACGCCTCGCTCCAGATACTAAAGGAGCTCAAAAAGGCCGGAACAACCTCCAAGCTGGCAAACAGGTTGGTCAGCTTTGACGAATTCAATGACATAGTCGAGCTGCCAAAATTCAGAAAGCTGGAGAGCCGCTACAAAAGATGATAAAATAAAAAAGTTCAAGTAAAGAGCTTTTTTATGGTGCGTTTCTCTTTACTTCGATTTCAATTGTCGATACGTTTCGTGACTTGCCGTCTTTTGATTCTAGTTGTTCAGAGCCTATCTTTATTTCGCCAATGGAGTATCCAGCATTCTCTGTTTTGCGCGAGATGATTTGTGCTACATCCACTGCGCGTCCAATGCTGAGGCCCCTGGCTTTGATATGCACTGATGGCAAATTCGCCAACTGAATGAGCGTAGATGTCACATACGCCATCAATGGCTTTTTGCCAATGAAAATTACGTCTCTGTTTTCGCTGGACATGCACTGTTAACTATATATGGATAATTTAAATCTAAAACGAAATTGTGCCCAAGATTTCAAAAATTTCTTATTAACTGTAGCACTACTAGTACGTAAAATTGACCACATTTGAACAGCTAAAGAAAGTCATGGGGTCTGGCTCAAAGGAAGAGAAGATTAGGGCCATCGAGTCGCTTTCAAATTCAGGTGAGCCGCAAACCATCTCGATGCTGGTCGCTGCTCTTGACGACGGAGACATCGAAGTCAGAGGCGAGGCATTCAGCTCGCTTGTTCTAAATGAGCGCGACATATCACCCATCCTGATTGATGCATTAAAAAGCCCAAGCAAGAACATCAGGGGATACTCTGCGTTGGTTTTGGCAAACAGAAACGACAAAAATGCAATACCAAACATTGCCGAGCTGACAAACGACGAAAGCGCCATGGTAAGGTCGTGTGCCGTGGGGGCCCTTGGTTATCTGAGGGCGGCCGAGGCGCTTGGCGCAATAAGAAAGTGCATCGAGGACCCAAATGTCGAAGTCAGAAAGAGCGCAATCAAGTCGGCAATAGACATAGGCGACAAAGACCTGCTCTCCAAACTGGACAAGCTCAGCCAAGTTGATGATCCTGAAATCAGGAGCCTGTTGGTTCTTGCAAAAAACAGTTTGTAAGTGGACCGGGAGGGATTTGAACCCTCGATCTCACCCATGCCAAGGGCGTATCCTACCAGTCTAGACGACCGGCCCACAGAACCAGAGAAAAATTCTGATCGTCTTTGAAGTTTGCGGATTGATTATTAACGTTTAGCTGATGATGATTAAATTTTGTCAACTGTTTATCATAAAATATTTAACCGTCATAAGTGGGGTCTTTCTGTGGTCGTAGAAAACAAGGCAACTCTCACTTATATTCAATTGTTGAAAGAAGATTTAGCAATATTCAGGCTCGTTCCAAACGATGGCGTCGTGCCGGAATACAAGTCAGGCCAATTCATCACCATAGGAATGAATGTGCCAAGCGAGGGCAAAGTCATCAGAAGAGCATACTCCATTGCGTCACACCCAGAAAACAGAAAGTTCATCGAGCTTGTCATACGCTGGGTAAGAAAGCCACTCCCAGGAAGATTGACCACACAGCTTTTCAACGCAAAAGAAGGCGACGAAGTCACCTGGGTCAAACCTACAGGGGCCGCTCTGCTGATCAATGACAAATTGCCAAACGGCCAAAAGGACGAAAGGAGAATAGTCTGCCTCGGCGGCGGAACCGGTATTGCCCCATTTGTGAGCTTTGCGCAACACCTGCACGCAGTAGGCGACAAAAGAGAGATTGTGGTACTTCACGGCGCCAGCTACGTAGATGAGCTTAGCTACAAGCAGCTCTTCACAGACTTGGAGATGGAGAGCCTAGACAGGGGACGCGACAAGTGGAACTTTAGGTACCGTGCTTCAATTAGCAGGCCGCAGGAATGGTTCAACAGGTCATGGAGCGGCCAGACTGGGCGAGTCGAGACTTTCCTAAGATCAAAGGACGGCGAGCCGTCTCCGCTAGAGCAGCTGATTGGCGAGAAGGTGACCCCCCAAAACACGATGTTTTACATTTGTGGGTGGCAGGGCACCATTGATGGCTGCATGGACTATCTGAGCGCCAAGGGATTCGTCACCGAAAGAAACAAACGCCCAGATGGCAGCTTTGAAGTCAAGTACGAGTCATACGGATAATCAAGAGTAATATTGCATTGCTTTGTCCCAATTTTGGGGACGTAGGTTAGCTTGGTATACTGCCAGCCTCGGGCGCTGGAGATCATGGGTTCAAGTCCCATCGTCCCCAGATTTTTCAAGCGTTGAAATAGGACTTGGATTTATTGAATGTGTTTGACAGTTGCAATTTATCTTGCACACCTAAATCCCGTTACAAACGCCCATGTGGAAATCATCAACGAATTAAAAAAAGACGCAAAAGTAAAGGTCATGCCGGTAGTTTTTCTTGACAACGGCATAGAGGTAAATAGCCGCAGCTTCCCGTTCAGCTTTGAGGTAAGAAAGAAGATGCTCCATACGGTCTTTGGCGACTCGATCGAGGTCTCCTCAAACTATACCTTCCATGCGCCTTTTTTCAGGTATTTTCCACCCCTCCTGTCGCCATATTCATGGAAGCTGCGAAACCAGATCCTAGAAGGCATCGATGAAGATTTCTACACATACACCGGAGACAAGACAGAAGGCCTCATGCTCAAGGCATACAGGCTGAACCCCAAAATCGGCATCAGAAAGGAGGTCTCCGCCTCGTCGGTAAAAAACAAGATGTACGAGGAAGTACAGGGAAAAAAGACAGACTGGCAAAACGACGTGCCAAGACAAGTTGTAAAAATAATCGAGGAGAACTGGGATGTGGTGCAAAAATACGCCAACGCCCCAGACATGACGACGCGGATTGCCGGCATGAAGTTTCCAAAAGCAGGCCTCAAGAACAAGATAGATTAATACCGCACGCCCAGAATTTTTATGAAACTCAATATTTCGAAATTTGTTTGGCTTGATGGCAAATTCACCACACACGACAAAGCCAGGGTTCCCATTACGACCCATGCCATACATTACGGAACTTCAATTTTTGAGGGGATACGCGCGTACTGGAATTCAGAGAATCTGAACATCTTTCGCCTCGACGACCACATCAGAAGATTCAGGCAGTCAGGGCAGTTCTATTCCATATCTCTTAATTTCTCTGATGATCAAGTAAAAGACGCAATAATTAATTTGTGCAGAAAAAACAGCATGAAGAGATCGTGCTACATTCGCCCGTTTTATTTTGTCGGCCAGTACGGCATCAATTTGCACGTGACTGAAGATGCCCCTACGCATGTGGCCGCGTTTATGTTTCCGTTCGGGGATCTCTTCAACAAAGGCGGCATCACTGCAGGAATCTCGTCGTGGAGAAAGTTCAGCGATATGACTACTCCCCCACTGGCAAAGATGGGAGGAAACTATCTGAACTCGATCTTGGCAACCCAAGAGTGCAAGCGCAACGGCTACGACGAGGCAATACTGCTGGACTTGAACGCAAATGTGAGTGAGGCCCCAGGAGAAAACATCTTCACGGTAAGAGACAACACATTATTTACTCCTCCACTGGAATCATCGGCGCTGGAAGGGATCACAAGAGACACTGTGATTAAGCTGGCAGAGGATTTGGGCTATACTACAAAAGAAAAGACAATCACGCGCGGGGAGATTTACTTGGCAGACGAGGTATTTCTGACAGGCACTGCAGCAGAGATAACCCCTGTAATCAGCGTTGACGGCAAAAAAATTGGCTCAGGAAGGCCAGGAAGGATAACGCAGGAGCTAATGTCGTCATACACCGACTTGGTCATGGCAAGAAACGACAAATACTCTGGCTGGCTAACGCCGGTGTATTAGCTTGAAGATAGGACAGATAGGCATAGGCGGCTGGGGCAAAAACCACGCAAGAGTGCTGTCCCAGCTTGGCGTCCTTGGCGCCGTATGTGATGTGGACCAGAACAGGGCAAAGGAGACGGCCCAAAAATACGGAGTCGTCCACTACCATTCAATCGACGCCATGCTCAAAGACAAGGAGCTTGATGCAATCTTCGTATGCACACCGACTTCGACGCATTTTGAGATTGCAACCAAAGTAATTGAGCAAAAAAAGAGCGTCTTTATTGAAAAACCGATGACCTACAGATCCGAGGAGGGAGACGCCCTTGCAAAGCTGGCCAAAAAAAACGGTGTCATTCTTACTTGCGGCTACATCGAGCGCTTCAATCCGGCCGTCGAGGCGGTAAAAGAGTTTGTCAAGTCAAAAAAATACGGCGAGCTCATCATGCTTGAATTTCACAGGGAAAACCGCATGCCACTCCACATAAAGGATGTGGGGATAATTTACGACACCTCGGTTCACGACATAGACACCGCAATGTGGCTTTTTGATGACACACCTCAAGTGGTGTTTGCCAGATCCGGAAGAATCAGACACGACCACGAGGATTTTGCAACCATAATGCTTGGCTTCAAGGACAACAAGGTGGCAATAATTTCATCCAACTGGATCACCCCCTCCCGCGTGAGGCACTTTAACGCCGTCTGCACCGACGGAATAATCTCAGGCGATTTTATATCACAAGAGATAAGGATCGAAAAGGACGGCGGCGCCGAGATACCAAGGTATGAAAAACAAGAACCCCTCACACTTGAGATAAAAAGCTTCATCGACTCGCTGCAACGAAGCCAGAATCCCCGTGTTCTGCCTGCCGAGGCAGTCAACGTAACCAAGATAGCAGAAGCAGCCCTTTTATCCAGCCAAAAAGGAGCCCCAATATACCTAGAGCTATGAACAAAAAAATGATGGACATGCTTGTGTGTCCGATTGACAAGCAGTTCCCCCTTGAGATCTTTGAGATACACTCAAAGGACGAGATCGTATCTGAGGGCGCGCTGTATTGTGCCAAGTGCGGTCGGTTTTATCCCATAATCGAGGAGATCCCAATCATGCTGCCCGACGAGCTAAGAGACAAAAAGCAGGACATTGACTTTTTGCAAAAAAACAAGGATTCACTTCCTGAAAAAATAATTAAACACGCAAATCCATGGCATCTGTGATAGTTTGGTAACCAATTTTGTTTCAAAAAAGGCAAAGCTTGGAAAGAACGTAAAGATCTGGCACTTTGCATATGTCGGCGACAACACCGTGATCGGCAACAACGTCAAGATAGGCTCGCTTGCCCACATCGACTATGATGTGGTGATTGGGGACAACACCATGATAGAAGGCCTCGTCTACATACCTCCGCTTTCAAGAATAGGCAAAAATGTTTTCATAGGTCCAGCTGCGGCGCTCACAAACGACCCCTACCCGCCAAGCCACAAGATGATCGGTGTGACCATCAAAGACGGTGCCATAATAGGCTCGAGGGCAGTCATCAAGGCCGGCGTGACGGTGGGTGAAAACAGCGTGGTTGCAATGGGCGCAGTAGTCACAAAAGATGTTCCACCAGACACTGTGGTAGCCGGCGTTCCCGCAAAGCCCAAGTACTCAAGAAAGCAATACGACGAAAAGCAGGCCGACTGGAAGTCCTAAGATTTGATCTGTTTTTGAAATATTTTGTTTTTCAGCTTGGTTAGAACCAGCACCCAGAGCACCACCAAAATTATGGCAATCACTGCCTTGATTACAGAGGCTATGAAAAAGTCCATCTCTTCGCCATACCCCTGTATGGTTATTTTGGACACAAGCACAACTAGTATGCCGCCTCCGGCAAGTATGAGTGCCCACATCATGGCTATGAAGACATAGATCATGGATTGGGCCATAGTTGCACCCCCATCAGAAACGCCGTAATTGCTGCCAGAACTCCCGAGAAGGTCGCAAGCCTGAATATTGCAAAGCCTATCTCTTTTTCGCTCAACGGCTTGCTTGCCACAAGCAGACGCACCAGAGTTACAGGGGCCTCTGTGTCCTTGCTTGCCATTATTTTGTGATCGTCCGTATGGATTGTAGGCCCCTTTATCTGTCTGTGCTCCACTATTTTTTTGACGCTTGAGAGAAACAGGAACGAGTTGATCACAGCTGGCAGCAGCGCCACTGCGGCAACCACCTCGACGTGCCCCATTATTGCGATCGTTCCGTACGCTGCTCCAAGAACCAGTGCGCCCGAATCTCCTGGGAATATCTTGCTTGGGAATCTATGGTATTTGTAAAACGCAACAGATGCAAACGCCAAAGGCAGCGTCATGATGGCAACCTGATAGTTTTGCAAAACAAAGAGCGCCGCAGTAAGAGAAAGTGAGGCAATCACCATGAAGCCGCTTGCAATCCCGTTCATTACGTCGATTGAGTTTATCGTGTTGCCGGTGATCGGGATCATGAAGATTATTACACCAAGATACAGCGCCGGGATCTTTACCGTCCCAAAAAGCGGAAAAGACAGAGCCGGCTCATACACGCCAAGCAGGATGATAGGGACTGCTGCTCCAGCGAGCGCAAGCGGCTTGAACCACCCGCCCATCACCCTTCTGTCATCTATGAACCCGACAACAAACGCAAGAGATGTAGTAACCATGATGGCAGCGATCTGTTTTGTAATCTGCGTTCCTTCCGGAAGGAGGAAATAAAGCGAGATCTCCCCGAGGAGTATTCCTGCAAGAATTGCCGGCCCTCCAGGCCTTGGAATCATGGCGCCGCCAACTCTGTTGACGTCCTTGACGACCCAGCCGCGCTTTGTGAGATGCCGGATCAGTGGTGGCACAATGCAAAACACGGTAAAAAATGCGACAAGCGAGCACACTGCTGCAGCAATGAGATATTCTTGCAATTACCTTACTTTTTTCAGTTGGGATTTAATATTATCTGCAATTGTTGGGCCGATTTTGTCTATTTGGGCAAGTTTGTCGACTGGGATCTTGCGGAGGTCCTCCAAGCTGCGCACGCCGCTTGAAAACAGCTTTCTGGCTCGAATTCGACCTATCCCCCTGATCTGGACTAGCTCGATTAGCTCCTCTTTGATGCCGTACTGGATTCTTTTTCTGAGCACTGCGAGCTCCTCTAGGAGATCTGCACGACCCATGAGTTTTGCAAGCTCATAGAGGCAGTACGCCAGCCAGTCTGCAAGCTCAGTCATCCTGTGCATGTCTCCTGACTCTATTCCCAGATTGTCCGATAGGTGCACCTCCGATGACTCGTTTACCCACTCGTGCAGCGCCAGCAGACTCCTTGAGCAGTCATATTCCGAAATCGGCTCTATTAGTTCCGAAGAACGGCTCTCAATTAGGTTGCTCACAATCTCATAGTCTTTGTTGCGGAGGGAGAACTTGGGAAAGAACTCCTCTGAGCTTGCAATGAGGTGCAAAAACCCAAGGGTGTGTTTTTTGTTTTCTGAGACAACTTGGAGGCCGCGCTTGAAGTAGATTGCCGTGAGCGGATCCAGATAGAGCGTTGAGACCTTTTTGCCAAACTCCGTGGCCGCAAATCTCTCCGCCTTTTGCACTATTAGCTTTTCATTGAGAAGAAAACGCTTTGCCACATCTATTGAAAACTTGAGAGTGTTTTTTCTCGTCTGTGTTCCGGCAAGCGTTTTTTGGAAGAAATCAAAAAGATCGTCGCTTTTTGTTCCGGGATTTGAGGCTATGTAGCTGAGTAGGTGCACCCGCAGGGCCTTGTCGTTTGAAAGCTGCGAGACAATCGGTTCCGGTGTTCCGTTTATGTAGTATTCTATGAGATCTGCTGCGTTTGAGTTTCCCACTATTATTGCCTCTCCAAATTTGTCGTACTGGGGTCTGCCCGCCCTGCCGCAAAGCTGCTTGTATTCAAGCACGCTGATCGGTTTGTTGCTTGCAGATTTTGCGTCGAATCTTGCGATGCTGGATATGACCACCCTGCGCGCAGGTAGATTTACCCCAGCTGCAAGTGTCGGCGTGGACGCAAGCAGCTTTATCTTCCCATTTCGAAACTCGGCCTCAATTGTTTGCCGGCAGTTTTGATTCAGGCCTGCGTGGTGAAACCCGACTCCTTTTTTGAGCAAATTCGCAAGTGTTTTTACCAGTTCTGTGTGCTCGTTGCCATCAAGTATTTTTGCTGATATGTCTTCTAGTTCCTTTTTTTCTGATTTTGTTAGCAGCTTTGCCACAGCGTCTGCACCCTTTGTGGCAAGCGACACGGAGCGCACCCTTGTTTCCGCAAAGACCAGCGACTGGCCGCCGCTCTTTACTGTCTCAAGACACAGATCTATTGCCGGACCCCGTATGCTGTAGTCCACTTTTGTAGAGTCGCCGTTGTTCCACAGTATGGTTCCGCCATCAAAGACTCCCTCTGTTAGCGGCACGGGCCTCCACTCGCTTTGGATTAGCTCGCAGCCAAGCCATGCGGCCAGCTCCTCCGAGTTGGTTATGGTTGCGCTAAGTCCAAGTATTTGCGGCCTGCTTGGTAGCTCTTTGAGCTTTGTCAGTATGATCTCAAGTGTCGGGCCCCTATCAGGGTCGCCAATAAGGTGCACCTCATCTGCCACGACCAGACCTATTTTGTCGGCCCACTCCACCCCATGACGAAGCAAAGAATCCATTTTTTCATTGGTGAGCACTATGACGTCGGCATTTTCCAGCTCCTTGTCCACCGAGTCAAAGTCCCCTGTGGAAATTGCCACGTTGATGGGCCTGCCAAAATCGAGTTTTTCCAGCTTCTTAAATTCCGCAAACTTTTCTGATGCAAGGGCCCGAAGTGGGGTAAGGTACACTGCCTTGCCTTCTTTTGAGGCCAAAAAACGCATCATTGCAAGCAATGCGATCAGTGTTTTTCCGCTTGCTGTCGGTGCTGCAACAAGGATGCTTTTCCCATCAATGAGGCCTGCCTTTACTGCCTGTTCTTGTGGCGGGTATAGTTTTTTGAATCCTTGTTCAGCCAGGTATTGTGTCGCCGCAGGGCCGAGTGCTAGCTCGTCTATTTTCATACACGGTTATAGTGGCCTGGTTTGGATTCATAAATTGATGCTTCACGCAACATCCTTCGGATAAAGTTCCTTGCCTCTTCTTCAGTGAATTTGTTTGTCTTGGCAAGCTCCTTTACAAAGAGTTTTTCTTCGACTGGTGTCTTGCTGTCCCCTTCCAGTGACTTTAGGACGTCCATGAATAACTGCAGTTTTGAAACCTCGCTGTGCGGCCTCCCCTGTAGCACGCCAAGATCGACTTTGCCCGTATTGACGTCGACTCCTGCATCTTCAAGCATGCTTTGAATCAAAAATATTGCGCGCTCTGCGTCTTCGCCGTCAACTTGGTCCTTCATCAACAACCTGGCCCGTGCAGTGGCAAGCCTGATGAGGCCTCCAAGCTGCCTTGGTGTGACTGTGATCATTTCTTCTGATTCCACGTTTCTCATCTTCAGATAGTATTCGAGAATCTTTTCTTCTGCTTCTGGCGTCAACACTGGGTCTATTCTCTTGCAGTATGAGAGGTATTTTGTGAAAATGTCGACATCTATTATTGATCTGGTGTCAGTTGTGCCCCGCTTGTGTAATCCTATGATGTGCTGCGCGATGTTTCTGTCTTTTTCCTTTGAGGGTATGTCGCGCACCACGAAAATTAGGTCGAATCTTGTCAGCAGTGGAACTGGCAGGGCCACGTTTTCTGTGATGTTTTTGAACGGATCATACTTGCCGTACATCGGGTTTGCCGCAGCCAGAATCGACGTTCTCGCATTAAGTGTTGCCACGATTCCTCCCTTTGCGATGCTTGCAGATTGCTGCTCCATGACTTCGTGCAGCGCGCTTCTGTCTTCTGGTTTCATTTTGTCAAATTCATCTATGCAGTTGTGAATGTAAACAAGGGATGCCTCATAGTTGTGGTATTTGCCTACGCTCAGATCATACACATATCCGTCATAAGGTACCTTTTCCACACTCACAACTTTTTCTGTACCTTTTGTCATAGAATCCTTATGATGAATCTCAATTGTGCCTTCTCGCTGAGCCTTAATGCTATGACTTTTGATTCCTTCAACAAATCTAGAAATGTCGCTACCGGTGATCTGTATTAACGGAAATCCTTTGCTTGACTTGCGTATCTTTGCAGATATACCGACTCGACGTAATGCATAAAGCATAACACGCAGTTCATGTTCAGATGTTGATGGATATAATCTGGCTGCAACGATTTTGCCATTCACATGATTCAAGTCACCATCCGTATCAAACACTCCCGCAAGAAAAGACCACAGTGATTTGTCTGAAAGCAAAAGTATGTTATCAATGGAAGGGCTCTTAGTAAGGAATCTTGTTTTTCTTAGCAATGCTTTGTCTGATGTATGTAAATTATACATACGAGAAACAAGAGCGTACTTTCCAAGTGTACTGATTCTGTCACCTTTATCATACAGAGCAAATGCATCGGAATGTTTCTGTATGTTTTCTATTACATCAGAATTAACTTTTGATTGGCTTATTGTGATGCTGTGTGTTGTTATGTAGCCATCTCCATATATGCACCCAATGACATAAGCTTCATTTTCGCTCAAATCCAAAGTGCAGGCTGGTTTGAAAACACGTACTGGGGCTCGTATCAGGTCGCCAACCTTGACATCTTGTGCTTCTACCCACTTGTTCTTTACATGTGTCGTGCGGCGAAGTAGATGTTCTGGGGTTAATTTGAGCGTCAAGCCAGATGAAAAAGTTAGTTTGATGACATCACCGGTGTATCTTTTTCGCATTATTGCAAAAGCATTACCATCAATGTCTGCCCTGATGTCATTGTCGTAAATTCCTATTGGAATCAGCTCTTTTTTGGCTTCTCTACCTGATTTTGTGATATAGATATCGCCTTTGATAGAAGCCCACAACTTGCCAACAGGCACCAGTGCGTTCCCAGTATAGAGTTCTGTATCTTCTGTCATGCAAACCAATCCTTGATCGCCCAAAACCACAGCGCCAGCCTCTAGCATGAGGATTCCTGATTTGTCACGTACCACTGCTGCTGTGAGTCCTGCAGCTGTCGAGCCTCTGCCAGAAGTGTACAAGCCCCTTGGCGCAATTCTTGCACAGAATTTGAGCATTTCACTCTTGGCAGTACCAGGATCACCTACCAGGAATATGTTGATGTCACCCCTTATCTTTGTGCCATCTTGCAGCACCCTCTGGTTTGATCCCACTATTAACAGCAGAATTGCCTCTTTGATTAGCGATTGTCCCTGAATGTGAGGCGCAAACGAGTTCACAAGCCTCTCATATATGTCCGGCGTCCTTGCCAGCGATTTGATGATTTTTTCCTCTTCTGGCGAGATCTCTTCTCTTTCTGACCTTCTTGAGTTCTTTGTTCCGCGGCCGCCCAGAAACTCGATGTTG
Source organism: Candidatus Nitrosotenuis sp. (assembly GCA_038869975.1). Taxonomy (GTDB): domain Archaea; phylum Thermoproteota; class Nitrososphaeria; order Nitrososphaerales; family Nitrosopumilaceae; genus Nitrosotenuis. Next base: position 2,514 of record JAWCQC010000004.1, on the reverse strand, counting down.
TTTCCCTCGATTCGCAGTCTGTGGAGGCCGCTATGAACTCGAGTGCCCGTGATCTGCTCCTGCTCGATTCTCACAATTCCTGTCAATATTACTCGGTCCCCAGGCCTTGCGTAATCCACCAGGTCCTGTTTTATTGTGACGTCAACATAGTGGGGCAGCTGACCAGGCGGCAGGTCTTCTGGGAGCTCCTGCAATCGCACCAATTGAAAGTCGATGAACTTGCTGTTTTCTGGATCTATTCTCAGATCCCTGTGGGTGCATTTTTCATGCGAACACTTGGTTGGGGTGTAGATGTTCATGCCGCGCTCCAATGGGACCTCCGTGTGGTGCCCTGCCGGGCATTTGTAGACGACGTTTCTTGCAAGCGGTTTTATCTCCGATGCACGCACCACCATTCCGGACACGCTTGTCATCTTGCCGATGACTTCGGCGTTTATCTGGCGCAAGCTGCGCTGAATCGGATAGTTTGCTATTCTGACTCGAATGTCGTCTGCAATTTTTTTTGCATAGTCGGGGAATCTTTCTTCTAAAATGTTTTTTATTGCTTGTGAAAACGCGTAGAGAATCTCGTCTGGCTCAGTGTTGAACTTTGTCTCGATGTCTTTTTGCGACACCAAGTCATTATAGTCGACTACGATATACTTGACCTGTTTTGCCATCATCTGGTCTATTTCTTCTACGTACCTAAAGGAACCAGACTTGTCCTTAAAGGTGGCAAGAAAATTCTGCACCTGGTCTATTGTGGCACTAATGGATTGTGTTTCCAGAGTCATTTGTCATCACCAAATATCTGATTCTCAAAGTCCGCACTGTTTTTGCGAATGGCGTTGTATAGTGCACGCTCTTCAATTGAGAGCTTTTTTGCAAGCTCCGCTGTGAGATCCATGGAGTTTGCCCGTGGAATTATCTTTCCCAGCCTTTTTCTGATCAGAGTCTTTAGCAGGCTTTGCAGTCGGTCCTGTTCTTTTTCTGGCTGTCTTGCGATGTAACCTGTCACCTTGATGTAAAAATCCGGCTCCAGGTGCGACAGCTCCTCGCCCTGAAAATTCTCTTTTGATATGGACTGTGTGAGCTCTATTCCCATGTCTTGCTCCTGGATTTCAGCGTGTTTTTCTGATTCCAGTATCTGTGCTATCCACCTTGGCATATTGAGAACGTCGCCCTGCTTTCCGTCCAGGACGATATTTGACATGTTTATCTTAAAGTCGTGATTTATGACTGCCTTTACATCCTGTGTGGAATATCCAATCGAGTACACCTGCAAAAGCTCGTTTATTTTCAATAGATCAAAGACTTGCCTCAAGGATTTAATGGATACGATCGATCAACTGTATTCACAAACAGCTAAGATCTTTTGATCCTAGCCATAATAAATTATTAAGACTGGCTCCAAATCCATCGTATTGTCTGTTAATACAATGTGGGTCGAAAAATACCGGCCCCAGAAGATATCCGAGCTTGTAAACCAAAAGGAGATAGTCGGAAGCATAACTGCTTTATTAAAAAACGTCTCGGAGCTGCCCCATCTTTTGTTTTCTGGCTCCGCTGGAGTAGGAAAGACCACCCTTGCTCTCTGCCTTGCGCGGCAGATTCTGGGCGAGTCATGGAAGGAATACACACTTGAGCTCAACGCATCGGACGAACGCGGTATCAACATGGTAAGGGAGAGGGTCAAAAAGTTCTCAAAGTTCGGCGGCCTTGATGCAAACATTCCATTTAAGATAATAATTCTTGACGAGGCAGACGAGATGACCTCCGACGCGCAGACGGCGCTTCGAAGAATCATAGAGGACGCCTCAAAGCATTGCCGCTTCATCCTGATTGCAAACAACATATCAAAGATAATCGAGCCGATTCAGAGCAGGTGCGCAGTATTCAAGTTCACCAGAATATCCGAAAAGGAGATAATCTCGCACCTAAAGGAGATTGCAAAAAAAGAGAAAGTCAAAGCAGACGAAGCAGGCCTGCAGGCTATTTTTGATTATACGGAAGGCGATCTGCGTCATGCAATTAACCTGTTGCAGGCAACGGCAAGCCTTGGCGGGATCACCCAAGAGAATGTAAAGGCGGCCGCAGGGCTGACAAAGACAAACGATGTCGACGTGGTGCTAAAGCTTGCCCTTGGTGGAAAGATTGCAGAGGCCAGAAACAAGATGATCGAGCTCATCAAGGTTTACGGCATGTCAGAGTCGGATTTTCTCAAATACCTCAATGAATCTATTTACAAGATAAAAACGGCAAATCTTGTTGACATATCAGAAACAATTGCAAAATATGACTATAGAATTTTGTCTGGTGCAAATCCGGAGATACAACTTTCTGCGCTTTTGGCTGAATTGAGCAAGTTTGGAAAGTAGCGCAGAGAGTCTGACATACTCACGACCCTGAAGGGTTCGGGGTTCTGCTTTTGCTGTTTTTCCGTCTCATCTGTCGCCATCAAGCGGGTTTTTGCAGAACCAACACACAGTCGAGTTTTACGGTTACAGTCGTCTGCTGCATTGCCGTTTTGGGGGG
>JAWCQC010000003.1:0-89403 GCA_038869975.1 Candidatus Nitrosotenuis sp. | reverse complement strand
CACTACCAGAAAGGCCTGGCCCTCTCGCAAAACAAGCGCTACGACGACGCAATCACCTGCTTTGACCACGCCCTTGCAATCAACCCATTCGACTCCAACGTCATATATCACAAAGGTGTGGTCCTGTATGAAAACAAAAAGTACACGGTGGCGTTGACATGTTTTGATAAAATATTAGAATACGATCAGTTCCACTATCTCGCATTATACTACAAAGCGCAGACACTCTGCATGCTCAACAAATACAATGACGCACTGGTGTGCTTTGACAAGGCACTTGAGATAGAAAACAATCACACAGACTCTATCTTTGGTAAGGGTATGGCATTAGAGAGGCTCGGCAGATACAAAGAGGCAATTGAAATGTTTGATAAAGCAATAGAATTGGCCCCGGCTTTTGCCGATGCATACTACCAAAAGGGGGTGATGCTGGTTCGGCTTCACGACAATATAGAAGCGCTTTCGTGTTTTGACAAAGCGGTGGAGATTGATCCAAACCACGCAGACTCGTTGCACCAAAAGGGAGTCCTTCTATCACAGCTTGGTCGGCATACAGAGGCGGTGGCGTCTTTTGACCACGCCCTCACAATCAGTCCAAACAACACGCATGTACTGTATGACAAGGCAAGACTGTATGTATCGCAAAAGAAATACCAAAACGCGCAGAAACTATTTGACCACATACTGACTCTGGATGGAAACCACGTATCTGCAATATTTGACAAGGGAGAAATACTCGAGGAGATGCAAAATTACGAGGACGCCCTGGCGTGTTTTGACCAAATACTGAGCAAGAAGCCTACTCATACCGACTCGCTATTCAAAAAGGGAAGACTCCTCTTCAAGATGGGAAGGTTTGATGTTGCGATAGCCCAATTCGATCAAATACTGGAATCGAATCCGGCGCACATGGGCTCTCTAATTTATAAAGCAAAATCGCTTTTCGGCCTGGGCATGTTCAAAGACGCCATGGCATACTGTGATAAGGCTCTCTCAATTGAGAGAATGAACCTGGATGCGGCATACACAATGGCAATGATTCTAATAAAGATGGGAAGATACCAGGACGCGCTGCCCTATGTCGAGCAAATACAATCGACTAATCCAGATCATGAAGAAACTCTGTATTATCTTGGGCTGTGCCAACTTCACACAGGCAAACTGGACGGCGCTCTGGGCACATTTGAAAGGTTCTTGCAAATTCGACCCAACCACTTGGGCTGCCTTCTTGACAAAGGCATGTTGCTCCAAAAGCTTGGCAGGCTAGAAAGCGCAATTTCGTGTTTTGAGCAGGTGTTGACTCAAGACCCAACACACACAGTCTCACTATATCGCAAAGGACAATCGCTTGCCTTGCTGGGCAGATACGAGGACGCATTGGCATGCCTTGAAAAGATATCAGACAGCGACAACGACATCATTCTTCAGAAGGCATCACTGTATTCCATTTTGGGCCAGTATGAAAAGTCAATTACCTGCCTTGATCAAATCCTAAGAGACGACCCAAACAACTTTGACGCAAACAAAAACAAGGCAACAGCACTGGCAAGCACAGCCAAGTACGCAGAGTCGCTTGAGTGCCTCTCAAGGGCGCTCTTGGTTGAGCCAGGCAATCGGGATGTGTTGCTTCAAAAGGCAAGGGTGCTGCAGCTTTGCGCAAGGCACACGGAGGCATTAAGCTTGTTGGAGCAGGTTCTCACAAACGATGCAGAAAACACGGAAGCAATATTTGCAAAATCAAAGTCGCTTGCATTGCTGGGACGAGTTGTAGATTCGCTAAAGGCACTCCAAATCGCAACGAGCCTAAACCCTGCCTACAAGCAGGTGGCCAAAATGGATGAAGCCTTTGCGAGGGTTGCCTCAAACCCAGCCTTCAAGACAATCACAAATTAATTTAAAATTACATTAAAAGCTCGATCGGCTTTGCTTTTTTCCACAAATGAGTACACAAACTGTACATGTTGTTAATCATTTCAGAGGAATTTGTGTACATGATGGAGTCGTTGTCGTCGTTTAGGTCCATCGACTCTTTGATGGAGCCAGACATAATCAACTGATTTCCCTCCTCGACTATCATTCTGCTCTTTGATGGGAGCTTGCCAATCCTGGTCTCAGTCGCGTTCAATCTGTTTATGAGCGGCAGCAAATTCTCGCTGTTTGTCCAAGTCAGGACTCTGACTTCGCCCTTGTTCTGCTTGCACATCTTGATTTTCTCTGGAATTGCAGTATGGTACATCCTCAGAATGTCTTCAACCGTAGTGACTATGTAGATGGTCTTTGTGGATTCTTGGATCAGCTTTCCAATTCGGGCGTAGATGTTTGCCCTTCCCTGGATGATCGAAAATGACGAGATCTCAGTAGTAGTCTCCGGTCTTGTGATCTGTTGTAGCTGCTCGACTATCTTGCGCGAGAGCTTTTGCATCGTCACTATTTCGTCTTCTCGTCGCTGCATTATTGTAGTGAGGCCTTCTTTTGGCTCAATTGCTTTGCAGATGGTCGGGTTTGAGAAAGTGGTTGTGATCAACCCCAAGTTTCTCAGCTTGTTTAGTGATCTGTAGGCCTTGCCCCTGTCTATGTCAAGCTTGGCAGACATGGTGCCGACTGTGACGGAACCCATCTGCAAAAGTCCGAGATAGACCATCGCATCGGTTTTCTCAAGACCAAAGTATGACAGCGACGTGATGAGCTCTTCTTGGATGCTCATTGCATACCACCAGTCAGTCTGTCTTGAAAGCTTTGATCTTTTCGATTAAAATTCTTTTGAATGAACATCATGTAAAATCAGAAAGATAATAATGATTTTAGTTGTTGTCTGTCTTAATCAAACAAACATCAGTGTAGATTTTTTTCAAATAATTTACACCAAGTCCGCGGAACGGATATGCCCGCACTGAATTCTCAAACCAAACAAACGGCCTTGTCGCAATTCAATGTTTGATCATCCTGATCACACTCTAGCATATACTCTGACGGTGTCATAGAAAACCAATGAACCTTATTAGAAAAGGACATAGACGATCCCATCGAGGAGTCATAGGCGTAGAGTCTGCAATTGTTATGATTGCTTTTGTAATCGTGGCAGCAGCTTTGGCTTTTGTCGTTCTCAACATGGGTTTCTCTACAACGCAAAAGGCAAAAACAGCCATAGTGTCCAGTCTGGGCGAAGCAAGCAGCAGCCTGGAGGTGGCAGGCAAAGTAACTGGAATAGGTGACGTCAGCAACTCTAACCTCAGAGTTGTGTCAATTCCTCTAAGAGTTGCATCTGGTGGAGAATCAATCAACTTGCAGAACACCACTGCGTCCATCAAATACATGAGTAACACCAAAGAGTACGACAACATCTACAAGGCAGCACTGACTAGCTCAACATACGCAAACATAACGCAGGCGTTTGCAGCTGCAAACTCACAGCTGTCGGCATTTGATAACGGTAACCCAGTCACGTCCGCGTCAGGAGCTCCAGACCAGACAGGAGCAATCATCTACTGGTCAGTACGAGCCAACACCAACGCAATTCTGGACCAAGGCGAGCACGCAAACTTGGCAATTGCATTCAGAACAGAAGACAAGCCGCAGGCTCTTGACAAACTAAGAGTTGAAGTGGTCGTCCCAACCGGCGCAGCGCTGACTGTCGAACGCCAAGTCCCATCTATCACCACATCCGTAGTAGATCTGGGATAGACACATTTTTTCTTTTTATTTTTAATTACTATTGTAAAATATGCAGTTCTGTTTTCATTTTTGGAAGATGCAAATCTTGCAATTAAACTGTAAACGGATTGACATGAAGCCAACCGCCGATCATTTTGTAAACACAGCAACGCGCCAAAGCGCATCTTTGCAAATTCTCAATATGTTTGATCATCCTGATCACACTCTAGCATATACTCTGACGGTGTCATAGAAAACCAATGAAACTTGTTAGAAAAGGACATAGACGATCCCATCGAGGAGTCATAGGCGTAGAGTCTGCAATTGTTATGATTGCTTTTGTAATCGTGGCAGCAGCTTTGGCTTTTGTCGTTCTCAACATGGGTTTCTCTACAACGCAAAGAGCCAAGACAGCTATAGTATCAAGCTTAGACGAAGCAAGTAGCGCATTGGAGATTGCAGGCAAAGTCATTGCAATAGGTGATGTGTCTCCTACAGGTTACCTGAATGTAACAGCGATTCCAATAAAAATTGCATCCGGCGGTTCATCTGTAAACTTGGGCAACACGACAATGGCTGTAAAATACTTCACTGGAACCAAAGAGTACGACAACATTATGACCGGCGTGCTGAGCACAGGCAGTTATAGTAATCTGACGCAAGCAATGCAGGCAGCAGCCCAGGCAGGCCACATCAACGTCAACCCGGTGACAAGCAACACAGCCGCTGATGCAACAGCAGCCGTAGTGTACTTTGCTGTGAACAGAAACAACAACTCTATCTTGGATCAGGGCGAGCATGCAATCGTTGCGATTGTACACAAAGGTACCGAAAGACCGCAAGCGCTGGACACAATAAAAGCCGAAGTCATAGTTCCGACCGGCTCACCTCTGACCATAGAAAGACTGGTTCCAAACATCACGAATCTGGTAGTTGACTTGGGATAGAACCGGAGTCAAACACACAACCCTTTTTTGTCACTTTTTATGTTTTTAATTTGAACAAATTGGGATTTTTAATTGGATGATCTGACTTTGTAGTATTGATTAACTTTAATGCAATCATGATCAGCATCACAGCCACAATGCTTTTGGCACTAGGATTTACGGTGATTGACGCTCAAACCAATAAAAACCTAGTTTACGAGGATTCTCACTCTGCGTACATGCAGACAAAGATGCCGGAGCTGAAATATTATGAAAAATACGACGATCTCAAGTCAGACGGAAAAGCCGCAGTCATTTATCCAATTCTGACTCAGAGCGCCTACGACTGGAACGGCTTTCACGATTACTACAAAGGGTACTGCAATTCGTGCACCACGACCAAACTCCACACCACATATGAAAAGACATACTCTGCAAGCGGCAACGGCTTTAGGGTCTTGGAGTTTCTGGGCTACCAGGTACTCGACGACGTCGACGTGGACAAAAACCCCGACATCCTCAAAAACTACGACAAGATAATCCTGCTTCACAATGAATTCGTGACAAAAAAGGAATTTGATGCAATAATGAGTCATCCAAATGTAGTCTACCTGTACCCGAACGCTCTTTCATCCGAGGTCACAATAGATTATACATCAAACACAATCAAGCTTGTACGCGGCCCGGGACACCCCACTGCAGACATCACAAATGGCTTTGACTGGAAATATGACAATACCAAATACTTTAACGACTGGGACTGTCACTCCTGGGAGTTTTATCCGGTGGAAAACGGCCACATGCTGAACTGCTACCCGGAGACATTCATTCCAAATTATGGATACGAGCTATTAAAAAAACTAAAGAGCCTGTAGGTACAACATCTCCACCCAGCTAATTCAATGTTTGATCATCCTGATCACACTCTAGCATATACTCTAACGGTGTCATAGAAAACCAATGAACCTTATTAGAAAAGGACATAGACGATCCCATCGAGGAGTCATAGGCGTAGAGTCTGCAATTGTTATGATTGCTTTTGTAATCGTGGCAGCAGCTTTAGCTTTTGTCGTTCTCAACATGGGTTTCTCTACAACACAGAAGGCAAAGACGACCATCATATCAGGTTTGAGTGAGGCAAGCAGCAGCCTGGAGGTGGCAGGCAAAGTCAAAGGAATTGGCTGTACAGCTAGTGCAAAGGGTTGTTCCACACCATACCTGAACGCAACCATCATCCCGATAAAGATCGCATCAGGCGGTGACTCTGTCAACCTTGCGGCATCAACTGCATCAATCAAGTACATCAGCAACTCCAAGTCATTCGATGACATCTACGACGGTCCACTCCCAGCTACGACCACATACAGCAACGCAACACTGGCATTTGCAGCATGCAACGGTATACTCTCGTCATGCACAGCCAGCACAAACCCAGTAACAAAGTCGGTACCGTCATCGACATTTGCGACAATCTACTGGTCAGTTGACACCAACGACAACGCAATACTCGACCAAGGCGAACACGCAAACGTCGCAATTGCATATGCAATCAACGACAGACCGACATCTCTTGACAAGATCAGAGTCGAGATAATCACACCTACAGGCGCAGCATTGACGGTAGAAAGAAACGTACCAAACATTACCACAACAGTTGTAGACCTAGGGTAAACCAATGGAGTGTTTTTATGATCGCTCCAAGCAACCTTTTTTCTCTTTTAACTAAAACGCTTACCAATCTTACACAGGGTTTCAGAATGTTCCTAGCAGGAAGCATAGTGGGAACATACGGTCTTGTACTCTATGAGGCATTCCCAAGATACCTCTTTGACATCAACTATTCACTGTATTACTTTGTCATACCGGCAAGCGCCGTCGCATCAGTGCTGGTGGCGCTACCAAGGTTTCTGGGGCCAAAGGAGTTTGCCTCAAAAGCCCAGCCCGCAACGGAAGTAGACCCACTAAGCGAAATAATAGGAGGGGGCTCAGCTGATGCGACGACAACAGGAACACCTGAAGAAAACCTAGACATCTCAAAAATAGGTGGCTCCAATGCGGAGCTTGATGCGTTGCTTGCAGGAGGAGCACCGCAAGCCGAAGCAAGTGACACGGTCACTACGGAGGTGCAACCAGCAGTGGCCGCAGGGTTTGATGAGACAAAAATTCGAGAGCTGATAGATCAAAAATTCGAGCCGGTGGAAAAAGATCTGACCACCTTCAAAAAAGACCTAAACAAGATCAAAGAAGACATGAAGATAACAAAAGAAAGCGTCGACACCCTGACTGAATCGTTTGAAGGGACGCTCACAGACATGAAGGCGTTCCAGGCAGAGATATCAAATCCGCTCAACTTTATGAGAAAATACTTTGAGGCGCTAGACCTCACAAACCTCTCAGATCCCTCCCTACCACTAAAGCAAGGCATACTGCATACGGCGCAAACAAATCAGAATAGCTCCCAGCCGACAAATCCGCCGCAGGTAGCTGCGCCACAAGCTAATCAAGTACCAATAATAATTCAGGCTGCAGGAAACGCAAATGCGGCACCACCTCAAAACATTCCATCACCAGTGATCACAGGAAGCGAGATGGACAGGCTGGTGAAGGGAACCGACCTTGACAACCCGATGAACTCCGTGATGAAGCCACTATTTTCTGGAAACCTCTCAGTGGCAAACATGATGGCAATAATTGAGCTTGTCGGTGAGATGTTTGCAGAAAAAGGAGAAGACTGCATCGACTTGCTTGTGGAGCAGTGCAAGCTAATGGGCCTCAAGCCAGAAGACGAGCACACCATATACAACATAATAGATATGCTCAAAAATTCTGGCATGTCCACTGAGGAGGCAATATCACAACTGTACAGATTCTCAAAAATCGTGGGCCTCAACGACAAGGAAGCAGACGCATACTATGCGAGAATGAGTGCGCAAAAAAGAAAGCGCGAGGCAAGAGACTAGATGGCATCAGGAATACTGACTGAAGGAATACTCATTGTGGCATCGATCATAGCTGCAACTGTGATGACCGGAATCGTCTTGTCGCAGGTTGGCTCATTTGAATCTACATTTACTTCTACTTCCCAGAGCCAAAAAAACGAGATGCTCACCAAGATAAAGATTATTCACGCAATGTACAACAGCACCGCATCGCCTGAGACGCTTGAGGTGTGGGTAAAGAACATCGGAATAGACCCGATCACTGCGCCCACCTCTATGGACGTCTACTACGGCGAGGTGGGCTCCTCGCAGAGGATCACATACAGTGCCTCCGGCGGCCAAGACACATGGAGGTTCCAACCCTCAACTGCACCGACTATGATCCAAAAAATGGACACAGTCCAAATCAAGATAACCGACTCGGATCTGGCAACAGGCAAGACGTACGCAATCAGGGTGACTGCTCCAAACGGCGTCTACGCAGACTATATCCTTTCGACGTAATCGGAGATGAAAATTGGGGCTAAGTATCGCAATTTCTGGGGGCATAGTCCTGTTTGCGTTAACCTACATACTGCTTACTTTACCTGGAATAGTCGACCAGACAGTCTCGATCACCAAGGCATCAACTGAGATCTCCCAAGTGGAAAACTTGATACTCAAGACAAACATCAACATGCAGGCAATCTATGCCGCTTCCGGCTCAAGAGCAGTCAACTTTACTGTGGCAAACACGGGAACCGAAAAGTTGTGGAACTTTGAAAAATTCAACCTAATTGTCACCTATCCGGTATCAGGACAGACAAGAAGCGAGATGTTAAGCTACGCAGGCACCTGCTCGGGCGCCCCAAGCAGCGGAACATGGTGCATCTCGGCCTTCAACTCAGACAACATTGATCCAAAAATACTGAACACCGGGGAATCAATAAGCATACGCTCAAGGGTGACTCAAACCCCTATCTCTGGAACAGTCAGCGCCACTATATCCACTGACAATGGTATAGTTGCAACTAATGCGACCTCGACCTGATACCTAATATTCGTTCGAAAAGACCAAACACGATCTTATATCAAAATTTTTTTCACAATTCATGTTGAACATTGTAGCGGGCATACCGTATGTTATAGATACTGGACGGAGGTATCTGGTTGACTGAGATCATCCCATGTGGAAACGAAGAAGTCGACAGACAGTTTGGAGGAGGAATCCCATTCCCAACCCTGATGCTCATTGAGGGTGACCACGGCACAGGAAAAAGCGCACTGGCGGCCCAGTTCATGAAGGGCTTCCTTGCCGCAGACAAGAGGATCCTATGCGTCACAGAAAACACGGTAAAGGAATACATCGAGAACATGAAGGCGATCACGTTCAACTTTTCTACGGCATTTTTGAGAAACAGGCTGACCATCATGCCCCTGCACATGTACGGCGTGCAGTGGAACAAAGAGCAATCATCGTACCTGCTTCCTGTGGTAGGCAAGTACATAGGTAACAGCTTCAAGGAGCACAACTGCGTCGTAATTGACTCGCTGTCTCTTCTGACAATGTTTTCCGACGCAAGCAGGATACTGGAATTCTTTACGCAGTGCAAGTACTTGGTTGCGCGCGGAATGAGCATCATAATCACGATTCATCCCGATGACATACCTCCTGATCTGAGAATGAGGGTCAAGGGAGGAGTCGACGTCTACCTCAAGCTCGGCTCCACCAACATAGGAGGAAAAGACGTCAAGACGCTCAAAATAGTAAAACTGATCGGTGCCAAGGAAAACACGGAATCCGGATTTGCCTTCGATGTCGACATGACCTTTGGCATCAAGATCGTTCCGATATCTATGGCAAACGCCTAAGGGTGGTGCGGGGAGGTCATAGATTTTGCCTTTTGACTTTGCGCAGGTGAGAGACAAAAGATTCATCGAGGAGCTAAAAAAATCACCGCACCTGCTAAACTACGTGGAGATGTACACGGCTAGGGGAAACCCGCTGCCGCTGTTTACAGAACAACTCCAGGCTGAGCACAAAAAACTCAAGGAGCCAAACCTGATCTACCCAACGGGCGAGCAAACTTACATCCACATCAACCCAAACACCACTTCAGACGACGGTTACATGGAATATGTCATAGTGGAGCCTGACATGCCTGACAGAAAGATAATGGAGCTTGCGGACAGGATGTTTGCAATCAAGTCGGCAGGCATGATTCCGCCATTGGAAATCACAGAAAGGTTCAACATGATAGAAACATACCTGAAGGACAACACCCAGATAGTCGACTCGCCCGTAAACTACGACACACTAGGGGACATCTACAAACTCAAAACACTTCCAGTGAGCAAAAAGGACTGGACAGGATTTAGGTATCACTTTCTGCAAAAAAGGGCGGGAACCGGCATACTGGATCCATTCCTTGCAGACCCCAACTTGGAAGACATCTCGATTATTGGCGCAGGAAACGTCTACGTCATACACAAGTCGTTTGGCGCACTCAAGTGCCCTCTGTTTTTGGGTGTGGAAGAAATCGACGAGCTCATCATAAGCATGTCGGAGCAGTTTGGCAAGACTGTGTCACACGCAAAACCTGTAATTGACGCAGTGCTTCCAGACGGGTCCAGAATCAACATTGTCTTTGGCAAGGACATAAGCAGGAAGGGAACCAACGCAACAATCAGAAAGTTTGCAAGCACGCCCCTTTCCATCACCCAGGTGCTCACATCAAAGGCGCTGGACTTTCGCGAGGCTGCATACATGTGGATGATGCTGGCAGAAGGAATGAGTGTATTCATCAACGGAGAAACCGCATCGGGTAAAACCACCACACTTATGGCACTTACAGCCTTCATCCCGTCCAACTGGAAGATAGTCACAATCGAAGACACGCCGGAAATCACGCTGCCGCACTCAAACTGGATCAACGAGCAGACAAGGGACACAGGAAACGAGAGCTCAAGCGTCACTATGTTCGATCTGCTAAAGGCGGCCTTAAGACAACGCCCCAACTATATCTTTGTAGGAGAAATCAGAGGAGCGGAAGCTAACATCGCATTCCAAGCTATGCAGACAGGTCACCCGGTGGTGAGTACCTTCCACGCAGCAAACATGACAGCACTGATCCAAAGAATCACCAACCCACCAATGCTAATTCCAAAGACAAACGTTGAAAACCTCAACATAGCACTCTTCCAGGGGGCGGTGCAGGGACCAGGCGGAAAGAGAGTCAGACGCGTCCTTTCAATCAACGAGGTCCTCGGCTACAACCCAGAGGGCGGAAACATCATGTTCATCCCAGTCTTCAACTGGGATCCGGGAACCGACGAAGTCAAGTTCAGGGGCAAAGGAAGCAGTGCGCTCTTTGTGCAAAAGGTGCTCGAAAAACGCGGCATGTCAAAAAAGGACGAAGGCCTCCTCTACGAAGAGCTCGAGCTTAGAGCGAAGATCCTGCAAAAAATGATGGAAAAGAGGATCTTCAACTTTTACGATGTCTTCGACTCTATCTCTCACTGCAGGGAGATAGGGCTTGAGGCATTCTACAAGGAACTGGACGCATTATGATCACAATACCTATCCTCAAAAACATCACGATCGCAAACCTTCGAAAAAGCGATGAAAAATTCGTCTATTTTGTGGCATTCCTGTACAGCATCTCGACCGGCGAGATAGGGGGAATAGACCTCATCAGGACCGCACGAGACACCAACTACGGCAGATACACGGAGGCGTTCAAGGAGGTATACCAGCTTGGCGTGGGGTGGGGGTACGGTGTATCAAGGGCCCTTGAGATGATCGCAGAGAAGGTATCTCCGGACAAAAACGACCAGCTAAAACAGCTACTCATCAAGGTAGCCCAGGTTATAAGATTGGGGGATGCACTAAGGACGTTTTTTGCAGACGAGCTCAGGTCGACACTTACAAGCTATGTGATTGTGTACGAGCAAAAACTAGAAAACGAAAAGCTGTTCTTAGAGATGTTCTACACGCTGATGTCCACTGCTGCCTTCATGATAGCCGCAAACTCGATCATGAGCATGCTCATGGGACAGGAAAACTCGGAAGGGATACTCTTGCTGTCTTTTATCGGAGTGACCACAAGCATGAGCGCGTTTGTCTTTATGATGTATGTGATGTTTCCGCGAGACAAGCTGGGATACGCCTCCGCAGACGCCGACCTCAAATTCAGACTCAAGGTCTACATGGCATTGGGGGCGGGTGCAGGAATTGGGGCGGCGCTGCTCATGACGCAGGCCCTCTCGCCCACATTAATCATAGGAATCGCCGCGGCACCACTTCTGTATCCTGGCATGATCGCAAGAAAGATGGAGCAGAAGATAAAGCAGGCAAACGAGTGGTACCCTGAATTCATCAGGCATTTTGGCGAAATATACGCCACACTGGGTTCGGTGGGTGGCACCCTCGAAGCAGTCTTGAGAAGCGACTTTGGGCCGCTCCAAGCTCACATCGAGCACTTTAAGAACCGAATCAAGCACAGAGTGGAGCAAAAGCTCGGCTTTGAGCTGTTCTCAAGGGACACAGGAAGCCAGATAATTGCAAACGGCAACGAGGTCATCTCATACGCCATGGACAAAGGCGGCGACATGAATGTGGCAGGAAACTACGTTGCAGACATCACAGTAAAGATCAACGAACTGAGGGCAAAGAGGGCCCAGACCGCAAAGACGTTTGAGACGATCATCATCGTACTACACGCACTCACCCTCGCAGTATTTGGGCTTATGAACAAGCTCACAGGCATATTCTTTGAGCTGGTAAGCACGGTGGAGGTAAACACAGACACATTGAAGATCACTCCAATAGACCCGCAGTTCATGGCGATGATGATGCCAGCAATGGTGCTCATGACGTCGGTAATCTCGGCAATGGCGCTCAAGGTCTCGCAGGGCGGACTGTACAAGACCGTGTTCTACCACATAGGACTGCTGATGGTGATCGGCTCGGTGGTCATGTTTGCGATGGACACGCTGCTTTCCGACTATCTTGCAACTCACGTACTGGAGTTTGTCAGTCCATCTGTATGAGCGAATCAAACACACATTTGCCTATATCTCAAATTCAAAATAAAATACTGATGGACTATGAGGCAAAGGTGGCTGCACCATGATGACACAGGCAGTTGCCACAGACACAACCCAGGTGGTCTCATTTAACATAGTTGGCAGCTCGGGCAAAAAAGAGGATTATGCGGTTCCAATAGAGCAGGTGCGCGAAATCAGGGCCGTAGAAAAAATCACCAAGGTGCCGCGCTCTGAATCATACGTCAAAGGAATAATGAACCTGCGCGGCCTCATAATACCCGTGATCGACGTAAAAGAAAAGCTTGGCCTTGGCTCAGGGGCCTCAGGATCAAAGCAGAGGATACTTGTTGCAGACGTCAAGGGCTCGCTTACAGGCCTGCTCGTCGACGAGGTGGACCAGGTGATGAGAATCCAGACAAAGGACATAGAGGCCGCGCCGCAAGGCGCGTTTGAGTCTTACCACTACGTCAAAGGGATTGCCAAAGTCAACGAAAGGCTTCTTGTCTTGCTGGACGTTGAAGGCTTACTTGGAGGACAAAAAGAAACGCAACAAAGCGCTACACCAAAAGCAAAACATGCAAAGCCAAATGCGGAGGCGCCGCAAAAAACCGAAAAGACTGATCCGCTGCCCACAATAGATGACATTCCTGCTGAGCTTGCCGAGGTATTCAAAGAAGACGCAGAAGGAATACCGCCTGCCCAAATACATAGAGACAACTGAGCTTGCCACTCTGGCAACAATCTCTGGCATAAAATTCCCACCTCTTTATTACCTGGCTACGTTTTGTTTTGCGCATATGGCGCAAGGGATATCAAAACTAGAAGAGATTTACGACAAAATCGAGGCAGAACAAAGCAAGCCAATGAGCGAGGCGGACGGGTACAGGTGGGGCCTTGACTACCTTGAAGACATCGTAAAGCAGCTCGAAAAGCTGGAACAGGCAGCTCTGAAGAAAAACGATCCGTTATACCATCACAACATCAAAGTCTCCATACAACGGGCAAGGGAGGCGCAAACAGAGCTGAGCCAAAAGATTGGCAAGCTAGGAAAATAGGCCTCAACATCCCAATAATTTTGTATGATCATCTCAAACACACTTGATGATATATCGTGAATTGATTTTACGGGATCTAATGCGAGTTGATTTCCAAGCCCCTAGTATTATCAGAATGGTGGGGCAATGGCATGATTGTCTGTTGGTGATCTGGGGGGTGGGCTCCTAACTTGCTTGCTGAGTCAGTATCGCCGCAAATCAAGGTATTGATAATAAACGACTCTAGTTACATGTGCACTTTCCTCAGGGACCTAGTCTCCAGCGAGACGATCAAAGTATACGACGTGGCAAAAGATGGTCAGGAGGCGCTAAGAAAGATCGCGCTGCAAAAACCAGACGTGATCCTGCTAGACCTGGAGATGCCACGTATGGACGGCCTCACCTTCATAGAGGAGATGGTAAAGCGCGGCACCCTGATTCCAACAATACTGGTGAGCAGCTTCGGCCAGGAGGGGGCAAAAATAGTTCTTGATGCACTGGAAAACGGCGCAATAGATTTTGTCGCAATCTCGCCTGCGGGCCCGGAGGGAATGCACAACCTAAAGAACACACTGACTGAAAAAATCATGACCGCTGCAAGGTGCGATCCATACAAGCAGGTCATTGAAAAAATTAACAGCCTAAAGCCAAAAAAGAAGCCAATCGTCTCAGCGCAGGCAGCCTCCGTATTAGTCACAATTGCGTCATCCACCGGCGGGCCAAACATAGTGCAAACCATACTCGCGGGCCTGCCATCAAATCTTCGTGCAGGAGTCATCGTGGTGCAGCACATGCCAAAAGACTTTACAAAGAAATTTGCAGAGCGACTCGATGAATCCTGCGAAATCACAGTCAAGGAGGCACAGAACGGCGACCTGATCACCGAAGGGGTCGCACTCGTTGCGCCTGGTGACTTTCATCTCGAAGTCGACCCGCAACTCAAAGTCAAACTGGTAAATGGCCCAAAGCGCTTTGGCGTGAGGCCAGCAGCAAATGTGACCATGGTCTCAGCAGCGGAGTGTTTTGGCGCAAACACGATCGGAGTCGTACTCACCGGCATGGGTCATGACGGCGCATTCGGCATGAAGACCATAAAGCGAAGGGGAGGCAGGACGATAGCCCAGGACGAGCAGTCATCCGTGGTGTTTGGGATGGCAAAGGCAGCGTGCGAGCTAAACGCCGTAGATGTGCTGCTGCCGCCAGAAAAAATTGCACCCGCAATAGTTGAGGAGGTAGAAAGGCTTGTCTCAAAATAATTACCATGAAATGTACGTGTCTGAGGCGCTAGAGCACGTAGAAACGATCAACGAGGCACTGCTTAAGCTAGAAGAGGAGCCAGACAACCGCGAACATCTGGATCTGATATTTCGATCCGCCCACACAATCAAGGGCATGTCGGCAACAATGGGCTACGACGACACAAGAGAGCTGTGCAAAAACATTGAAAACATATTTGACAACATGCGAAAGGGACAGGCAAAGCTAACACCGAATCTGGCAAGCGCTCTTTTCAAATGCATTGACCTCCTAAAGGAAATGATTGGTGATGAAAAAAAGAAAGTCGATCTAAAGCCATACCTTCGGATGCTCGAACACCCAGACGACACGCAGGTGACTGCGACAGAGTCATCAAGTGCCACAAAATCACCTACCATCCGCGTAAAGATGTCGGATCTGGATTCGCTTGTGAATCTTGTCGGCGAGCTTGTAATAGCAAAGATGAGGCTTGAGCAGACACTTGCTAACAAGGCCTCAGATGAGTCCCACCAGGTAAGAACCGAGCTTGACAGGCTGATCACCGACCTGCAGTACCAATCAATGAAGCTTCGACTGGTCCCAATAGATCAGATATTTAGCAGATTCACAAGACTCGTAAGGGACACATCCGCGGCATTGGGAAAGGAGGTAAACCTCATCATGGACGGCTCCGGCATCGAGCTTGACCGAACAGTGCTTGATGCCATCACGGATCCGCTTTTGCACATTCTAAGAAACTGCGTGGATCACGGAATAGAACCTCCGCAAGAAAGGGCCTCCGCAGGCAAGCCCACCACTGGAACCATACGGCTCACAGCATACGGGGTAGGCGACCAGGTTGCAATCAAGATAGAGGACGACGGCAGGGGAATAGACATTGACAGGCTAAAAGCAAAGGCGGTAGAAAAGAAGATTCTGAGCGAGGAGGAGGCAAACA
This sequence comes from Candidatus Nitrosotenuis sp., assembly GCA_038869975.1. Classification (GTDB taxonomy): domain Archaea; phylum Thermoproteota; class Nitrososphaeria; order Nitrososphaerales; family Nitrosopumilaceae; genus Nitrosotenuis. Next base: position 73,631 of record JAWCQC010000003.1, on the reverse strand, counting down.
AACTCTCAGACGAAGAGGCAATTGACCTGCTTGGCACACCAGGGCTTTCTACCGCAAAAGAGGTGACTGATGTCTCAGGTAGAGGCGTCGGAATGGATGTGGTAATAACCCAAGTCGAAAATGTAGGAGGCAGTGTCAAGATCACCACACAAAAAGGCAAAGGAACGACAATGCTTCTGACCATACCGCTGAGCGTCTCAATAATCGGCGGCCTTCTCATAAACGTATCAGGCGACAAGTATGTTCTACCGCTATCGAGCATCTCGACTACGGTCGTAGTGGACTCGGAACAAATCAAAAGCATCCATGGCGAGGAGGCGATTGTTTTGCGCGACCAGGTGGTGCCGCTTGTCCGCGTCGCCAAGCTGCTCGGAATTGAAGAAGAGAAGGTAGAAACGGACAAAATCACCGTCGTGATTGTAGACAAAGGAGGCAAGCCATACGGCCTTGTAGTCGATTCGTACGACCGCAAGCAGGAAATTGTGATCAAAAGACTAGGAAACGAAGCACATTCGTCGGATCTTTTCACCAACGCCACCATCCTCGGGGACGGCAGCGTTGCGTTAATCCTTGATCCGGCGCTTTTGGTCTAGGTGACACCAAGTGAGTACACTGGTTTCACTAAGCTCAGAAGAGTCTCGAAGACTCACCAGCATCTTTGATGAATACATAACGTCAAAAACGTCTGTGGCGCTCTCCACACTTTTGGGTGAGCCAATTGAGCACCAGATTCAGATCTTTTGCATAGCAAACATCAATAACATCAGACTTGACCCAGACGAAATCAAAATGTGCGCCGTAAGGCTGAACGGCAAGGGAGACACCCACATAGAGATTCTCTACACCATACAGCAAAAACACGCAAAAAAGATGGCTGCCAAGCTGCTCTGTGCCAACGACATCTGCGAGATAGACGAGATGGGGGCTTCAGCAATCCAGGAAGTGGCAAACATAATGACTGGCTCGTTTTTCAACGCACTCTCAAACGGAACCGGATTCAGAGTGGACCTGTCTACGCCTAATTTTACAAACGATGAACTGCATTCACTGATTGGCACGTCGGTCAAAGACGTCGTAAATCCTGTAGAGTATGCAGTAATTGCAGACGTCGAACTGATAGGAAAATCAAGCGGCACAAAGCTACACATGATAATAATGCAGAATCCAAACGACGCAAGAAAACTCCTCTCAAACCATTCTGCCAGATCCGACGGAAGCACAGGAGCAGACTCGCAAGCACAAGATGCCAAGTACGAGATAGGTGGCTCCAACTCCGAACTTGACGCGTTGCTTGACGACATACTAGAGGAGAAGCAATAATTGAGCTTCACAAGGCAGGAGCAAGAATCTGTCATCATAGAAATTCCGATGGGAGGCCTTGGTATCACTACACCGGAAAAAAAAACACTTCAAACATTTGTCGGCTCCTGCGTTGCCGTGTGTGTATATGATGCGGCAGCAAAGATCGCAGGAATGGCACACGTCATGCTGCCAAAAAACAATACATCAAATCAGGAGCCAAAGCCCGAAGGCAAGTTTGCCGACGTTGCACTAAAGATACTAGTTGAGCGGCTAGTTGCAAACGGAGCCGACCCAAGCAGGCTTAGAGCAAAAATGGCAGGAGGCGCAAACGTCTTTCGAAACGAGGGAAAGCAAAACACGTTCAACATTGGGGGAAGAAACATAGATGCAGTGCGCTCCACACTCAAGGAAAAAAAAATCCCACTAGTCTCAGAAGACGTTGGATCCAACAATGGAAGATGGGTCACCTTCGACGCTTCATCGGGCCAGATGACGATCAAGGAAAGAACAAAGGGCGTGACTGTGATTTGAGCACGACTGAGACGATCACAGACGAGAATCTCACCCAAATAGAAAAGATAATGCTTCAAAGGCTGGGCAAGGACCTCAGGCAGTTCAAAAGGCCGTTCCTGAACCGCCGTATCAGTGCAAGAATGAGAAGCGTTGGAGCAAGGACTGGCTCAGAGTACGCAAAACTACTCGAAGAGGACAGTGACGAGCCGGCATTGCTGTTTAGGAGCTTTTCAATCAATGTGACAGAGTTCTACAGGGACTCGTTTGTCTGGCAGTCCATATCGACGCAAATTCTTCCGCAAATAGCAAAGTCAAACAAAGCAGTCAAGGTCTGGAGCGCCGGCTGCGCAACTGGAGAAGAGCCATACAGCCTTGCGATACTGCTAAAGGAATCCCTCCCAACAAAGAGCCTCAAATTCAACATCATCGCTACCGACATCAACAAGGAGGCAATACAAAAGGCAAAAGAAGGCCGCTATGCCCAAACCAGCCTCAAGAACCTTGGGCGGGACATCATATCAAAATATTTCTTAATGCGGGATAACAACACCTATGAAGTCAAGCCGGAGATAAAGGAGACTGTAAGCTTTGAGCACGGCGACATGCTGTCGGTGAATGTGGCGCAAATCCACATCATCACGTGCAGAAATGTCCTCATATACTATGACAAGCCGGCACAGGAGCTCATATTCAAAAAATTCCACAAAACTCTAACAAACGACGGCTATCTGGTGATAGGACAGGATGAGACCATGATGGGGATGGGGGCTGCAAAACTTTTCTCATGCGTTCTGCCTCGAGAAAGAATCTATGCCAAACTGCCTGATGGGGGGCGCTGAAATGACAGGCACTTTAAAATACGATCTGACTAAATTGTGTGATCAACGCAAACACACTGGAGATTATTATTTTATCATAAAAATGACATACATGAGTTCAGTAAACATGTTGCCAGCCCTTGGCAGGGCAAAAATGGTGTCCTGATATGTCAGTTCAAGCAGTTTCGTTTGATTCGTTTCAGGCAGTGACCTTTTGTCTTGACGAAGGGCAAAAAAAGGAAGAATACGCAATACCGATCGAGCAGGTACGTGAGATCCGAGCCGTGGAATCTATCACCAAAGTTCCAAAGGCAAAATCATACGTCAAAGGAATAATGAACCTGCGCGGCCTCATAATACCTGTGATCGACGTAAAAGAAAAGCTTGGCCTTGGCTCAGGGGCCTCAGGATCAAAGCAGAGGATACTTGTTGCAGACGTCAAGGGCTCGCTTACAGGCCTGCTGGTCGACGAGGTGGACCAGGTGATGAGAATCCAGACAAAGGACATAGAGGCTGCGCCGCAAGCAGTGCTGGAATCCCACAATTACATACAAGGTATCGCAAAACACAACGACAAGCTAATCGTACTTTTAGACGCAGCTAGACTCCTTGAGGACTCTGGCTCTGAGATACAGCAAGCAATGGAGGGAAGCATACAATGAGCTATGGCGCAAAGAAAATCCTTGTAGTCGACGACGCATCCTTCATGAGGACTGTCCTCAAAGACATCATAAAGGGAAACGGCCTTGCAACAGAAATAATCGAAGCAGCAGACGGCGTCGAAGGGGTCAAAGCATACCAGGCCCAAAAGCCGGATCTTGTGACCATGGACGTCAACATGCCAAAGGCTGACGGCATTCAGGCGTTGCGCGCAATCATGAAGATAGACCCGGCTGCAAAGGTGGTCATGGTGACATCAGTCGAACAAAAACAGATAGTTCAGGACGCCATGAAGCTTGGCGCAAGGGACTACATAGTAAAGCCGTTTGACCGCAGCAATGTGGGCTTGGTTCTAAACAAGGTGCTAAGGCAAAGATAGGAACGAAAACTAAATGCAGACCCTTGCCATAACAGAACAGGAACTACAGCGAATCTCTGAAATTTTTCACAAATGCATCTCTACAAAGACGGTGGATGCGCTCTCCGTAATACTAGGAGAGCCAGTCCAATACAAAATTGGCAAGACAATTCTCCTTGACATCACGGAGCTTGACGAGCTTACGCCTGCGTTCTCAGAGTCAGTCAACATGTCTGCAGTATACCTCAAGCAGACAGGGGACATCAATGTCGGCGTTCTGTACTACATGCCAGAAAAAGATGGAAAAAGATTCGCGGCAAAGCTCCTTGGCAAGAAAAACCTTGGCGCGTTCACAAAACTGAGCAAGTCGTCACTTTCTGAGACAGGCAACATACTCTCGGGCTCGTTTTTCAACGCACTTTCAAACGAGCAGGACTGCAAGACAAGCTCAGATGTTCCAGGATTTGCAGTGGACACGTTCAGGTCACTCCTTGAGTTTCCTGCTATGGACATCGGCATAGAGACGCAATCTCTTGTGGCGTGCACAGCTGAGTTTTTCACCTCAAGCGATCTAAAGATGCGAATGCTTATCATCTTGGATCCGCTGGATGCAAAAAAACTGCTCAAAAAACACTAAATTTTTGGCTTCTTGACGCCTATTGCCAAGGACGCAGCTACTGCAAAAGACAAAACCAAGAACGCAAGAGCCCCGAACTCGGGCACCACTGTTATTCCAAACTCCGTGTACTTGCCGGTTCCTCTTATGTTTTCGAATCTAATGGAGGTGTGGCCCTGCTGAGACTCTGAAAACATATAGTCGGCAAAGTCGCTTCCTATCTGGGCATTGGCGGATTTTTTGTACAGCTCCTTGCCTCCCTGCAAGATCACAAAGTCGTATGAGGTATTACGGAGGAGATCACCCGTTTTGGCGTCTCTGAATGTGTAGATGAATTTGGTGTTCTTGTTAGGTTCAATTACAACCGGATCCCACGACAGATCCACCTGGATGGTTTCGTCTTTTGTCATGGCGACCACTGGAAAAACGACGTCGCTTTTTGGCTCAAGAACAAACACCATGCCGCGTGGTGTCTCGATACCGGCATTTTTTTGCGCCTGCTTTAGATACCTCAAATTGTCCTGGGAGATGACAAAATGCACAACCCTTTGATCCTCGTAGCTGTAGTCGTCTACTGTGATGGACGCCTTGAATAGCTCTATTCCGTTTAGCTTTCCAACATAGCTTGGTGCAAAAAACGCATCAAACGTTTTTGGGAAATGTACTTCCTCGTGAACCACAGACACATGAGATATGTTCTGCTCGGCCCACTCAAATGGCATCTCAAACGTAACAAGGTTCGATTGAGGGTCATATTCAAAACTCGTTATCTCGTCGTAGTATGATTTTATTCCAAACTCAACTTCGCCTCCGTCAGCTTGCACTTCATAGATCTGATTCGTAGTTAAGGTCACGTCTGCAACAAATGTGCCAAGGCCGGAAAGATTCTCTGAACCGCCAATCCTCTCCAACCCGATCTCAAAATGGTAGAGGCCGCCGGAAGTAAACACGTTTCCTGTAAGCTCTGCAGGATCTGACTCGGTTGCAACCCATGCACCGATATCATGATTCCAATCCGCCAATATGTGAGGCTCCCCGTCGGCGGTGTGCACATCGATTATTATCCTTCCATCGTCTGCAAAAAAATAGTCCTTGAAAACCAAATTGCCATCATGAAACATACTGATCAACAATTTGACATTGTCTGCATTCAGGTTGGTCACAGCATCAGAAGCTGTCACTATGATCCTTTTTTGCACATTTTCTGCAAACTCTGTCGGCGTGACCTGCACCGTTATGTTCAACTTTCTGTCGCCCACGTTTATAGATCGTACCGTGTCCATGCCAAGACCGTGTCCATACGCAGATGGAGACGACATCAGTAGGATACATCCAAACACAACAGACAACAAGAATCTTTTGTTCATAATGTTACCAGCTTGACTGTGTCCATTTTCTTGTTTATCTTGAAATTACGTGTAAACGCCCCTATCCTGCCTGCCTCGCCATCAAGCATGAATAACTCAACGCATTTGTTGCCGTGGATCTTGCTGTGCAGATGCGTGATTATCAGATCCTCAAAGCTGTGTTTGATGCCAGCTATGATGTGGTCAAACTCGTCATTGTGCACCACAAGCAAAATAGCATGCAACGTCCCTGAAAGCTCGTTTTTTTGTTTTTCCTCAGATACGTAATTTCGTATCCCGGCCCTGATGACTTCGGATCTGCCTGCAAAACCCATCGACTTTTGCAGCTTGTCAAGCTCGGCGAGCAGCTCTTCATTTAATGAAATCGAGACAATCGGCATGATGGTCTTATTATTAAATTTGTTATAAATATAGCCATTGAAATTATTAACAATTTATAGATTTATTAATAATTTTACGCATAAATAGGTGTGAGAAAGCTAATACTTGCAGGAATCGTCGCCGGGGTAGTCGGCATAGCTGTTGCATTAGCTGTGGTGCAATCTGGCACCATGCAAGACAAACCTCAACCCCCTGCACAGGCTAATCCGAAAATCAAAGTCATCGCATCATTTTATCCGCTTTACGAATTTTCAAAAAACGTCGGAGGCCAAACAGCAGATGTGTCAACGTTCACACCGGCAGGAGTAGAGCCACACGACTGGGAGCCAAGTACAGGCGATCTGCTTGAGCTAAAAGAGGCCGACGTGTTCGTGTACAACGGTGCTGGGATGGAGCCGTTTGTGGAAAAGCTACTGGACTCTGGCGAATACCAAAATGTTTTGTTTGTTGAAACTGCCAGCCAAATAGATCTGATCAAGGCAGAAGACGACGAACATTCTGAAGAGCACGGCCACGACTTTTTGTATGACCCACACATCTGGCTGGATCCAATCCTGGCAAAGCGTCAGGTTGAAACAATAAAGAACGCCATGATCCAAGTCGACTCAGTTAACGCTCAGCACTATGAAGACAACGCAGCAAAATATCTGGCAGAGCTGGACGCACTTGATTCTAAAATAAGAGTGGATCTATCAAAATGCAAAAAAGACACCATCGTAACATTCCATACTGCCTTTACCTACTTTGCAAACAGGTACGGTATCAAAACATTTGCATTATCTGGCATCACACCAGAATCGGAAGCTACAGCAACTGATCTGAAGAACATAGTTGACTTTATCAAAGAAAACGACATTAACGTAATCTTTGCCGAAGAGCTAATTGATCCAAAGCTCGCCACTGCACTTGCAGATGATGCAGGCATTCAGGTCTTGACTCTCAGCCCGCTCGAAGGACTATCAAAAGAAGAGCTTGCCAAGGGTACCACATATCTTGATAAAATGGAAGAAAACCTGCAAAAAATCAAAACTGCACTTGAATGCCAATGAAAGCCCTCGAAGTATCCAATGTATCTATATCATACAACGGCGAGCCTGCCATAGACAACGTGAGCTTTGGCGTAGAAGAAGGAGACCTTCTTGGAATAGTGGGCCCAAACGGCGCAGGAAAAACCACTTTGTTTCGGGCAATCTTGGGCCTGCAAAATTATACCGGCCAGATAAGGCTGTTTGGCTATGAAGGCAAAAAATACCTCCCATTGCTTCCTCTGGTGGGGTATGTCTCCCAGAAGGTCAACTTTGAGACAAACTTTCCAGCAACGGTGTCCGAAATAGTTGGAATGGGGCTTCTCCCAGAAAAAAGCCTCAACAAGTGTGCGGCATTATTGCAAAAAAGCGGATTTGCCTGGAACCGCGTCTACAAAAAAATATCCAAAGACCATGACAAGGTAATAGAGGCACTAAAGACTGTCAACTTGGATCAGCTCAAAGACAGGAGAATAGGTGAGCTGTCGGGTGGCCAGCTGCAGCGCGTCTTCATTGCAAAAGCACTGGTAAAGGATCCAATTCTGCTCATACTTGATGAGCCTGTGACTGGAGTTGACGTGGATACGCAAAACAAATTCTACGATGTGATTAAACGGATCAGCGACAAAAACAAAATAACCATAGTGTGGTCCTCGCACGACCTTGAGGCAATTTCAAAGCTTGCCACGAGGGTGGCGTGCATGAACAGAAAATTGTTCTTCCACGGCCAAAAAGAGGAGTTTTTTTCCAACAAGGAACTGCTCAAGACATACGCCGAGTCGGCAATGCAAATGCACATGCATGATCATAACTAGAAATGAGCCTTGAAATTCTAAGCTACAGCTTTATGCAAAAGGGACTGATTGCAGGCTCTGCTATCGCAGTCATCTGCTCTCTGATAGGACTGTTTCTTGTACTGCGCAGACACTCTTTGTTTGGGGATGCGCTCTCGCATATGGCCTTTGGGGGAATCTCGGTTGGGATGTTCGCAGGAGTCTACCCATTGTGGACCGCATATGTTGTATCCATACTGGGGGCGCTGGGGATGACAAAGCTGAGAAAAAGCACAAAGATCTCAGGCGATGCAGCAATCGCGGTTCTCTTGGTGTCAGGGTTCGGCATAGGAGTGCTTCTCATCTCGGCAAGCGGCGGATTCTCGGTTGATCTTTTCAGCTTTTTGTTTGGCAGCATACTCCTCATAAGCACAGAGGACACGACTCTCATCGTAGGAATAAGTGCTGCAGTGGTGACAGCAATAGCCGCACTAAGAAAGCAGATGATGCACTTTACCTTTGACGAGGAGCAAGCAAAGGTAAGCGGCATCAACGTAGATAGGCTCAACTATATCTTTGTGATAATTGCGGGAATCACTGTAATTACGTCGATGCGCCTTGTGGGAATACTCCTTATCTCGGCCCTTATAGTGTTGCCAAACATTACTGCTATGCTATTTGGAAAAGGCTTCAAAAAAACAATCTGCATATCAATGTCGATCTCAGTCTTTTCTGTTGTAAGCGGTATAATCATGTCGTACTACTGGGATCTTGCGCCCTCTGGCATGATAGTGATGATCTCAGTAGCAATACTTGTCTCTGCCCTGGCGGCAAAGTACCTCGGGTTGATAGGCCAGAGATCGGTCCAGCTACCTGCTAAAGCGTGAAAAGTCCTTCTTTGCTTCGAACTCTGATTCTGCCTTTCTTAGCTTGAATTTGAGCTCGTCGTATTCCAGTTGGAGCTCTCTTTTTTTGGCGTTTATCTGGTCGTAGACATCCTGCGTTTTTTGGATCCTGTCTCTGAGCTGCTCCAGCTCTGATTTGAGCGAGTCCCTCTCCGGCTTGAGGTACGCGATGATCTCCCGCACTTCTTGCAGTTCTTCAATGGCAGCTCTTTTCTGCTGGTACTCCAGCTCGGCCTTTTTCATCTTTGCACGCAACTCTGCAAGCTCGCCTTCGATCACGTCTTTTTCTATCTTTAGGTGGGTTATGACCGCTTTGAGCTCGCCCATCTTCTCCTTTTCGGCTTTTTTCTCTTCATATTCGGCCTCAGCCTTTTTGATTCTTGTATTCAACTGCTCTATTTCCGCAACAAGTGTGTCTTTTTCGGCCTTTAGTGCGGAAACGTCAAACCGGACGTCCTCGAGCTGATCTCTTGCCGACTTTTTCTCCTCGTACTCTTTTTCGGCCTGTTTTATCTTCGATCTCAAGTCTTCCAGATCCGACTTGAGAGCTTCCTTGTCAAGCTTCAGATAGTCCAGAATGGATCTTACGTCGTCAAGCTCCCTTTTTGCCGCAATTTTCTCCTCGTACTCTTTTTCGGCCTGCTTGATTTTCTGCTCAAGCTCTCTGAGCTCCTCCTTTGGCGCCCTGTTCTGGCTTTCAAGATTCTTGACTTCTATTTGGAGCTGGTCTCTTTTTGCCTCAAGTTCTCTGATTTTGGCCTCTAGGTCGTCAATCTTCTCTTTTCTTAGATCTTTTTGCTGGTACTCCAGCTCAGCCTTTTTTATTTTCCACCGCAGCTCCAACAAGGTCTTTTCTCCCTCCTTTATCTGCCTCTGTATGGTTGCAAACTTGTCAAATTCATGCGTTTCATCCACAGAACTCAAACCTACAGAGCCGGCAGACGTTGCAACGTCAAACTCTGAGAACTGCTGTAGGTCGCCTTGATTTTTGGAATCTTGGTCGGTGTTGTCACTTATGCTTGTCACTGTGCGTGCATGGTTTACTTGTTCTCTGAATTGAACCAGATCTGCTTCTTTGCGTTTCAAGTTGTCTCTGAACTCTTGCAACTCATTGCGTATCTGGTCGGTATCAGCTTTGATGTCAGACAGATTTTTCTTTGCATAGTCAGCTATGAGGCTTGCGATTTTTTCTTCGTCTTTTAGGGACAGTGTGACGGTGCCTCCAGCCTTGGTCTCGACTGCCGGTTCTTGTGTAGTTTCATTAGAAAAACTAACACCATCATAACTACATCCATTTTCATCACACAATGGATTTTCAGAATTCAAGATGTTGGCAAGCTTTCTTACTCTCTGGATGCCCTCCCTCATCGACGAAGCCATCTTTGCAGTCTCACTCATGTCGCCTGCCATGGAGGCAATCGACTTGGTGCTTTCTTCAAATATCTGGCCTGCTGCAGATACAGGTTGCTTGTCGGCAGGTACTGCATCCACTTTCTCGGCGGGCTTGACGCCGCTTTCCTTTAGCCGTTTTGCAAAATAGCCAGCACCTTTTTTTTGGTCAGAGTCAACAACGCGCATAAATCAAGTTGCACAAACATGGATAATACCGCCATGTCGTTCGAAAAGAACAAACTATTTTCAGTCTAGTATTGAGTCCAGTCTCCGCTTGTCATGTATACTTTTTACAAAAAACAGCGAGGTGGCTATTATTCCAGCAGACACAAATGGTGAGGCCAGCTCAAAGTAGCGGATCTCAAAACCTGCAGGCTGCTCTGACACACTCAGTGAGGGGTCTTCGGTAAGGGTGACGCTGCCAAGTTTGTTGCCGCGCTGCTCTACGAACCAGATGTTGCCGTTTTTGTCCGCAGTCACAAACTGCGTAAATGTGGATTTTGTCGGTATGTCTATTTCTGCAAATTCCCCTTTGTGAGTGTCGTACACTCCAAGCTTGTCTGACGTGTGCTGTGCAATCCATATGTTCTCAAATCTGTCTTGGACTAGGCCAAAAGGCAGGGAGCTTGGGTCGGTAAGCGGAACCGACTCGAATGTCTGCAAGACTGGGTTGAACTTTGTTATGCTCAAACCAACATGCTCAGAAATCCAGATGTTTCCGTCCGTGTCTATGAGAAGAGCAAAGGGCTCCTTCAGCGGAGAGGCCGGCATGAATTCTTGCATATGTCCGTTTTGTGGGTTGATCAGTCCTATTTTACCTGCCTGTGACTCTGCAAACCAGATGTTACCGTTTGCGTCTCTTGTCAGGGCTACAGGCCCTGAGGGGTTTGTCGGAGTCGCGTACTCGTTGAATTCGTTTGTCCTCGGGTCATATCTGAGGAGGGCGTGCCTGTCAACCAGCGCAATCCAGATGTTGCCGTCAAGATCTGCCTCCAGCGAGATCGGAATCGACTTGGCGGGAAGCGCAATGAGGTGGAACTCTTCTGTGGCAGGATCAAAGTATCCTATCTTGCTTTCGGGTGTGTCTGTAAACCAGACTTTGCCACCGAACAGCTTGAGAAAAACGCTCGTCTTTCCCTCAAACTCGTATGGCGTAAACTGTTTTTGTGATATCGAGAACTTCCACAATCTGGGCTTTGAAGTATCGCTTATCCATATTGTGTCGTCTCCGTCGTATGCAGGGTAAAGTGGCGCCGCGTCTGCGGGTAGGCCGTACTCAGATACATCCGTTCTCAGCTCGAGAACGTGTGGCTTGACAAACACAACAAAGCTTGTGGCCTCATTTGCATGATTGGTTCTCTGCGCCTCAATTTCTACACTCCATTTACCTGAAAAACCAAAAGTCATTGTTCCCTGATACGTTGAAGCGGATGATTCCGATTTGTCCAGCGGAACTTCCAATGGAGCAATGTTTCTTTGCGGATTTGAGATCTTGATGCTGATGCCACTGAGATCCTCAAGCGGGTTTCCCTGAGAATCTGAGGCGGAGACCAGCACGGTGTTGGTTCCAACTCTGAACGGCTCCACACTCAAATCAAATCTGACGTTCTCAGAAAACGCACTGGTATCAAGACCGTAGCTGATTTTTTGTACTTGCTCTTCTGCCTGAGTGGTGGGAAGAGAAGAGTTGGTCAGCAGCGCAACTACGCCAAGCAGAATTATGCCAAGTGCTGCCTCTACCTTCAGGGATCTTTTCAGCTTTTTGTGTACAACAAGGCCGCCTGACACAAGCTTGCCTTCTGCAGTTTTTTGTACCCTGATCTGGTTGTAGCCACCAAGCGCCACCATGGCAGAAGCAATAGCTATCTTGGCAATTATCAAATAACCATAGTAAGACTGCCCAAGCACTTCCACATCGTCTTCGAGCAACCACAAAAGTGTAGGGCCTGTAATTATGATGATCCCAAGCGAGAGTATGAACATTGAAGAAAATTTCGGAATCATCAATAATGTGAGGCGTTCTTTTTTGGTGTCTTCCAGCTTGGAAATGACTGGCAAAAGTATAAACGCAAAAAATATCACGCCGCCTATCCAGACCGACGCGATGAGGTTGTGGACGTAGTCTATTACCAATGCAGAGAGCTGCTCGCTTGCGGTGCCGTGCCCAATCAGGGTGGTGGTACCAATCAAAATTAAGGAAAGCCCCAACACAACCCACTGCTTTTTGTGTGATACAGACGGCTTGTTTTCCATCAGGAACCAAATCGCAAGAAGGATCACAGTTACTGTCATCCTCAGTATCCAAACAGAGCCAAATGATGTCTGTAGTATGCTTGAGGCCGAGGCCTCAAGGCGTATTGTCTGAATCACCAGCATCAGTATGTTTGACGCAAACACCAAGAAAAGCCCAATTCCTGTTATGGAGGAAAATTTCGCATGGTAGAACTTTTGAAGCTCAATAATACTTTCTTTGATGGATTTCTTTCTTTCTACTGCCTTCCACATCACAAGCGAAGAGATCGCAGAGCCCAAAACAATCACCTGGCCGACGAATCCTGGCAATCTGGAGGCAGCCTCCGGAAAGTAAATTGATTCCGTTACGTCTTTTTGTTTTGGTGGCGGCACACTTACGTTGCCTACGCCAAACACCAGCGTCTCGGGAACCAAGTGCCCGTCAACTTTGGAGAGAACCTTACTTGCTACAGTGTATATTCCATCGGTCAGCGGCGGAGTGGTGACTGCCAGCACCGACTCGTCTTGCAGATACCTTGTATCTTTGTTGTCTATCTGGTTTCCATTGCTGTCGAGAACCCTGATCTCGCTAAAGTCGAGCTCAACTGCTTCTGAATATCTGATAATTATTTGGGTGGTGCCTGCAGGGACAGTAGACGATGGCTTGGGGTTTGACTCCACAATGATTGGGTGCGCGTAAGCTGATGAGACGCCTACAAAAAGCACCATCAATAAGACAAGAAGAATCTTTTTCAAATTACTATCCGGTGGTCATTTTGCTAATTTAAACAGTCTATCTGTTTGAGCGTTCTACCAGTCTGCACAAAGTAAATAACTTGAACGCAAATACCAAATCGCATGAAGAGTCTGCTCGTTGCGCTTTTTGTTGCGGTTCTAATGTCTGGGTTTTCTGCCGCATTTGCGCACAAAACAATCACCGTCGAACAATACGAGATCGAAGTCGGATGGCGAGATGAGCCGCCGCTTGTAAGCCAGCAAAATGCCATTGTGTTTTCAATTACTACGGAAGAGAGTGAAGGCGTCAAGTCTGGTGTCACCAACGCCTTCAGGGACCTCACAGCCACTGTAAAGTCGGGAAGCTTGACAAAAACACTTGACATACTGTCTGATGTGAAGCCAGGCCACTATTACTCCAAAATAATCCCCACCAAAACAGGAACACTCACTGTTGAGCTGACAGGAAGCATCGGGGGAGTGCCAGTCAACGAACAAGTCGACATAGAAGATGTAGAAAGCCTCGACATAATCGCATTCCCACCCGCAGGCTCAGCCGGCCAGGCAGACACCGCACAGCTGAAGAACGCAATGGCGTCAATTCAAAAGGACGTGAGTGAGCTCAAGTCCAAGGTAGGCAACACGGGCGCAGGAAACGTGGACCTGTCGAAATCGTACGACTTTGCAGTGTTTGGCTTGGGGCTAGGTGCTGCAGGTGTGATACTTGCAGTAATTGCGATGATAAAAAGAAAATAAAGAATTCTAAAGTTTTGGAATTACTTTAGATCTTGTTGTGACAGCAATTATGCTCACTATGGCTACTGCAAGAACCATCATTGCAATTGGGCCAAACTCTGGCACTACTTGCGCAGATATTGTCTCGCCAATTGGGCCTGTCCAGTTTGCTTCGTCATCAGGCAATCCTATACCTAAGATTGTGATATCAAAGTCGACTGGGCTGTCTGATTCAAGTGCTGCTGTTGCAAACTCTGCCATGCCGGTGTGCGAGTGTTGTCCTTCCTCGAACATGACTTCATTTCCGTCCTGTGTTGCAAGTATGTCAAAGTTGACATGCTCAATTGGATTGCCGTCAGCGTCTGTGAACTCGACTGTTACTGCCAATTCTTCTCCAGCTGTTGGCACTCCTGCGCTGATGTGGGCCATTATTGAACCATCCTGGGTCATTGCAACCGCAACGTCTTCATGATCCATCATGCCCCCTTCATCTGCATGTTCTTCATCTGCATGTTCTTCAGCTCCTGCTTCCTGAACTATGACTACGCCTGTCATCCAAGGATGAACTACGCAAAAGTACGGAAATTCGCCGGCTTCCTCAAATTTGTGCGAGAATGTCGTTCCTGCCATGAAAAGGCTGCTGTCAAAATTTCCATCTGGGCCGCCATCTAATGTGCCGCTTGTCACGGTGTGCCCTGCAGTGTCATCGTTTGACCATGTAACTTCGCCACCAACATCTATGGTTACTTCGTGTGGAATGTAACATTCGTTGGTAGCTTCGCAACCTGGTGTTGATGAACCTGGAGCAATGCTTACCTCAGCTTTTGCGTGATCTGCAAATGCCGATGGAGCAAACACCATCAAAGCTAGTAGTGCAAAGATGGAGCCTATGGCTATTGTCTTCATTGGTAGTGCTCAAGCATGGACACATAAAAATCCTTATTCATCTTTCCACTATATGATTGCGCAGCTTGATTATGACCAAAGCCGGCACAACAAAATACATTGCCGCATTTAGCAAAATTATGCCGGTGCCATAAGCTAACATCTCTCCTTCCGAATCAATTCCCGCATGGCTGAGTATGGACAAGCTTGACAGCATCGGAGTAATGCCGATTCTGACAAGCTCCCTGAATGCAGGGCTCTGCCTTTCCCAATCTGCAATGGTGGGCGAAAAGAGATAGTAGACGCTGTTGAATGTGCTCATGAATGCAGCACCTGAACCAGTGCTCATCACAACTCTGTCGCGCATCTCTCTGAGGAGCTGGACCTGGGGTGCAAGCTCTGTTCCGTATGCCGCAGTTGCAACAAGGCATCCGCCGCCTGCGTTCCCTGACTGTCCCGCAGCCTGAATCAGGGTGGAAAAAGTAACACTCTCCGGCGGAATTGGCTGGAACAAAATTCCTTCGATGTCAACTGTTATTTGGTGTTCTCCTGCTTCCTTGAACTCGACTGGGATTGTAACGGTGCCGGTTGACGTGTGTGTCAGCGGAATTGGGCCGAAGATCGCGTTACCATCTTTTGTTACCAAAACCTTGTAGTCTATGTGTTCTTGAATTCCGGACGTAGTTGGATTCACAAAGTCAATGTGCAGTTTTGTCAACTCGCCAATTACAGGCTTTGATGGCTCTGTCGATATTCTCACAATCAATGTGCCCTTGTCTGTCGGCTGCTCAAGCTGAGCAAAAGCAGGAAGCAACAACAACGGCAACAAAAACAACAAAAGAAGACAACGCATAACTAACTCACAGCTAAAATGTATTAATAACTTTCTGAGTTTGCCACGATCCTAAACTTATAATGCTGATTGATTCTACATAAATTGAAATTGAATGCATATGTGTTGATTGTCTGTCTTGCGTGCAGCTGCACACTCTTGATTTCATCTGCTGATTTTGCAAGCGCGCAGGCTTCCAACTCTAGTCAAAAAATCCAAGATGTCGTGTACACTGCAAAATTTGTCTGCGGTTCCATATCTGACAACAGCGGGCCGCTCAGGCCTGGGCACTATGACACATCAATTAACGTGCTCAACAAAAAGGCCTACACGGTGGGAGTCCTCTGGAATGCAGTAATAAACGACGGGCCATCCTCAATTGGCATATTCAAGAATTTAGATCCTGAAAAATCAACATCGCTAAGCTGCAGAGACATCAAGGAGGTCTTTGGCATAGAGACAAGAGAGCTGGTGGAAGGCTTTGCGCTCATCAAAGTCCCGCTTGCGTCGCTTCGCGGCTTTGGCAGCCAGCAGATCATCCCGGAATCACAGGGCGCCCTTGACATGCTTGACGTGCAGGTCTTTTACACGGCAAACGCCCTTGAAACCCTGCCGCACGAAGTAGTCCAAGAAAAGATCGCCTTTTACATCATACAGGACGGAACAGGCAAAATACCAAAGGAATCATACAGGAAGCTGCTCGACATCACCATACCTTCGACGCTCAATGAAATAACCGACACAGAGCAAAAAGTCAAGTCAGCAGTGGCAAAAAAATTCGGCATTGACAAAAAAGAGCAAGAAAAAATCCGGCTCAGAATAAAGAGCATATCTGTAGGTGTGGGCGCGCTATTGGATGATCATGCGGTGTCTTTGCATGTGGTGAGGCCGCAGTTCAATTAAGTTCATCTCAAAAAATCTTCTTAAAAGTTAAATATGTTGCAAAAGGGCCGAATGTGTGCTCAAAAAAATTTTCATCGCAACATTTACAGTTTTACTTTTAGCTCAAACGCTCACATATGTGCCGTATGCAGCAGGCGACGGACTCGCGCAAGAAAACCTTCCGCCAGCAACATTTGGCAACAGACAAGCAGCACTTTTCATAAAAATCAACCCTCCAATTCTCACAAAAGATACAGTAGGAGACACATACCTGCAGCTGAGATTGTATGACGCAAACACAGGACAGACAATTCCGCATGTTTCGTATTTCATCTCTGCATGGCATGATGACAAGCTGAAGCTGAGGAACCTCTTCCATGCGCACTCAGGAGAACTCACGCTAAAAATAGTTCCAAAAAACATTGACGTAAACGACGTAATAATCTACGGCGATGAGGTGCCACAGTTACCTGGTGCGTGGACCGCCTTTAACGACAAAATCGACGTGCACGCACCGTTGCTGACCGATTCCGGGCTGTATCATTTTGAGATCAAAATATTTGGAATTGACTACGACCAAAACATCTTTGCAGAACAAGATGTCAAAACATTCAACTCGTGGCTCAGCGTGGGCGACATCTCTGAACACACAATAAAGTATGGAGCCAAGTCGTACCCAGTCTCGGTCATATCATACTACGACCAGATAACCGACTTCAAATTCGACGAGGCAAAAAAATCGATTTCCTTTTCGATGCCGTTTAACTGGGACACCACCAGATTCAAAGATCAAACAATCTTCGTGCACCAGGAGGTTCGTGTGCCAAAGGCCTTCAAAGAATTCACTGACACGACAGCATTTGATGGCAAAGTAAACGGCATACCAACAGTGGGCAGAATGCTCATCCTAGATCCGTATTCCATGGAAGACACAGCCATCTTGCACTTTTTGATAAACAAAGAAGATCTCTTGAACATGGCAAAGACAATCCCTGCAACCAAAAAGACGATGGACTTTGTCGTGGCGCCCGCTTCATCTATAGCAAAGAACTCCTTTACGGTAAAGCTCGACTCTGGGGCCACGGCACAAGTCTCATACGACGCCACCCTGGGGGCAGGAGACACAATACCACTCCAGATGACATTCTTTGATGACAAGGGGCAGCTCCTCAAGTTCGTCCGCCACGGATTCAGAATAGAGGACAGCTCAGGCAAGGTGCTTGTGGAAAATGCCGGGGACGAGCCGCAACGACCAGGAATCATGTCGCCTGAGGGAATCGACATCCAAGAAGTCAAGTTCGCCACAGAAGGCAGCTACAAGATCACCTTGGTGATCTTTAGCCATGATTTAGACAACCTCACAACATACCAGGGAATAGGGAGCGCCACATTCAAGATAGGCAAAGCCGGAACCACACAATCAGGTACGCAAGCTTACGAGATCCCGCCCTGGATCAAAAACAACGCCGGCTGGTGGGCCCAAGGAAGCATAACAGATAACGACTTTGTGCAGGGCATCCAGTTCCTGATTCAAAGGGGAATCATCAAGGTGCCACCTACCGAGTCAGGCAGCGGAACAACACAGACGATCCCCTCATGGATCAAAAGAAACGCCGGCTGGTGGGCAGACGGCTCAATAGGTGACTCCGACTTTGTGCAGGGCATCCAGTTCCTCATAAAACAAGGAATCATCAAGATATAAATAAAAAATAAAAATACGCACTTGAACAAGATTTTTTCGTAAAACGAGTTTTACATTATTATAAGATGTAAAGTTTAGTCATTCATGCTCCCAATAAGGGATGAAAACCCCAAGCCACCAGGATTCAAGCCTAAGGTAACCATTGCACTCATCATAGCAAACGTGATAGTCTTCTTTTTTGAAGTGGCAGTGACAGGCCAGTTCTTCGAGTTCAGCAACAACAGAGCAGCTGCCTTCTTCTACGAGTGGGGCGCAGTCCCCGCCTGCATAATGGGCGAGCGCTCCCTGAACATACAGCAGTTTGAAGTATCGTGCCCAGACATGCCAATGGTGGGCCTGCTCAGCTCGATCTTTTTGCACGGTGGCCTGATGCACCTTGGCGGAAACATGCTGTTCTTGTGGATCTTTGGAGACAACATCGAGCTCAAGTTCGGCAGACTCAAGTTTCTTGGCATTTACATGATATGGGGAATTGTCGCAGGCCTTGCACACATAGCGGGAGATCCAAGCAGCCCGATCCCAGCAGTCGGTGCATCTGGCGCAATATCTGGAGTCCTTGGCGCCTATCTTATGATGTTCTCGCGCGCAAGGATCACAACCTTCATCATGATGGGATTCTTTTGGAGGACGGCACACATACAGGCAAAATGGTTCTTGCCTTTCTGGCTAATCTTCCAGAACATTATCCCGTTTCTGATCGGAGGATTTGGCTTTGGTGCTGGAGGGGTGGCATACCTTGCACACATCGGCGGGTTCCTCATAGGCCTTGCAACAGGCTTTCTGTATAAAAAAACACACCAGTCTGAATTCATGTACGGCTCAAGATACGGCTCAAGGTACGGCTGGAAGGGAGACTATTAACGAATAAATCAAGCAGTAAAAACACCCCCTCATGCCAATAATCACCGTGTCGATGTATCCTGGAAGGACTCAACAACAAAAGGAAGAGTTTGCAAAAGCAATCACAAAATCCGCAGTTGAGATCCTCAAGACAAAGGAAAGCCACGTAATAGTTGTCTTTGAAGACAATCCAAAAGAGAACTGGTACATGGCAGGCAACCCACTCTAGGCATCACTTTTTATTTTCACAATTTTTATTCAAAACGTGACCAAAGTCGCAGTAGTTCAGTTCACCGCATCTACACACAAACAAAAAAACTTGAAAAAAATTCTCGACTACATCAAGCAGGCTGCAGATAACGGCGCAGAGTTGTGCGCATTCCCTGAATTCATGATGTTCTACACAAGCTCAAAACAGTCGCCAAGAGAGCTTGCCGCACTTGCAGAAACGATCAACGGGAATTTTGTAAAGTTGATTGCCGCTGCCGCAAAAAAGCATTCCATATTTGTGGTCGGCACAATGTATGAAAAAAGCAAGCTCAAAAACAGGGTGTATGATACCGCCTTTGCAATAAACGAGTCCGGCAAGCTTGTCTCAAAATACCGCAAGCTCCATCTCTATGATGCGTTGGGGTTCAGAGAATCTGCAAAGCTTGCGCCTGGCTCAAAAATCTCAAAACCAGTCAGTACCGGTGTGGGCAAGCTCGGAATGCTCATATGCTATGATTTGCGGTTCCCAGAGATGTCGCGCATCCTTGCTGCATCCGGCTCCGAAATCCTTGTCGTGCCGTCTGCATGGGTAAAAGGCCAAAACAAAGTGGAGCACTGGTTCACTATAAACAAGAGCCGCGCAATCGAAAACGGCTGCTACGTGATCGCGCCAGACCAGGTGGGAAACATCTACTGCGGCAGAAGCCTCGTAGTAGATCCGTTCGGCAGGATCCTCCTCGACATGAAAAAAAAGCAAGGAATAGGATACGCCAAAATAGAGCCGGCCAAGGTAAGAAAGACAAGGCAGGCCCTGCCCCTCTTGAAAAACAGAAGAACAGACGTCTATTCGGATCTCAGGCTTTAGGTAGACGTGTGGGGCAGTTGATGTTTGCGCACTGCCTCTTCCACTTTTGCCTTTTGGAATAGCGAAACAGCAGCTTGGGCCACAGGCAATACTCACAAGGCGTCTTTGTCATGCAAAGCATGGCCTTTTGGAGGAGTGGGGATGAGGCCCTGCAGCCGTTGTAATAGTTGGAGCAGCCAATAAAGCGTTTTTTTGTGGCCCGCGAGCGTATCACCATAAGCTTGCCGACCTTGCAGCTTGGGCACGCAACTAGGCCGTTTTTTGGCTCATTTGAGCCCAAAACGACGTATTTTTTCTTGCTTGCGGACCATGACAGGTAGCTGTTTTTGTCAAAGTACTGCCGGATCTCGGCCCTAAGCGAGTTGACTTTGCTTGCAGTGATTCTGATCCTGTTTCTTGCAGACTTGGCAACCAAAACAGTTCCAACTTGACGCATCTCAATGAATAATTGGTTGAAGAATTTTTATATGGACTGGGTCAGGTAGTGTTGTGGAAAAGGTTTGCGTTCTTGGTGCAGGCAGCACCAAATATGGAAAATTAGAAGACAGCATCACAGACATCACCATTGAAGCATCAGTTGGAGCAATCGAAAGCGCAGGGATCGATCCAAAGGAGATCCAGGCAGGCTACATCTCAAACGTCTTTGGAATAGCAGACAAGCAGGTCCACCTAGGGCCGGTTGTCATGAGCAATCTGGGAATTCCAGAGAAACCCTCTTTGTCAATCGAGTCTGCGTGCGGCAGCGGCTCAGTATCGTTCAGGGAGGCATTTGCAAATGTCGCAGCGGGATTTTACGACGCAGTTTTGGTCACGGGCGTGGAAAAAGTAACACACACTGGCACGGAATGGACCACGACATACTTTTCTTACTGTTCTGATTTCTTCTACGAGGGTGGTGCAGGTGCATCATTCCCAGGCCTATTTGCGTCAATGGCACGGGCTTATATGACTGAATTCAAAGCAACGGAAGAAGATCTGGCCCTTGTAGCAGTCAAGAACCACGAAAACGGCCTGCTCAATCCAAAAGCCCACCTCAGAAAAAAGATCACAGTGGACGACGTGATGAAGTCTGCAGTGGTGGCAAGTCCGCTCAAGCTTTACGACTGCTGCCCGTTTTCGGACGGCGCAAGTGCAGTCATACTATGTAACGAAAAATTCGCAAAGGCCCATTCCAAGAACTACATAGAAGTAATTGGATCGGGAAGGGGGGGATCACCTGCGACCCTGCAGGGCAGAGACCACATGACAACCATCCCAAGCACAAAGCTTGCAGCGCAAGCGGCATACAAGATGGCCGGCATCACACCAAAAGATGTCGACTTTGCCGAAGTACACGACTGTTTCACAATCGCAGAGATAGTGGACACAGAAGACCTCGGATTCTTTGAGAAAGGCAAAGGAGTGCAGGCAGTAAGAGAAGGGAGAACCTCGCGCAATGGCGATATTCCCATAAACCCATCTGGCGGCCTAAAGGCAAAAGGCCACCCAATTGGGGCCACAGGCGTAGGACAGGTAGTTGAGGTTTTTGAGCAGTTAACAGGAAAGGCAGGAGAAAGGACAGTTAAAGACGCCCACATAGGCCTTACCCACAATTTCGGCGCAACAGGAGCAAGCTGCGCCGTGCATATCTTCAAAAGCGTGTAAGGCCTTGTCAATTAAGCAAGAATTCATAGACGCCCTCAAGTCCGGCAAAGTACTCACAAAAAAATGCACCAAGTGCGGCCATCTGCATCTGGCAACCGTTTATTTCTGCCAGAACTGCGGCAACAAGGGCTTTGAGAACAAATTTCTTGATGGTACAGGCACGGTTGCCACGTATACCATAATCACGGTTCCGCCTGCGGGCTTTGAGCGGTACACGCCGTACGCCTGGGTGGTCATGAAGCTGGACGGATACGACCTCAGAATATCTGGATTCCTCGGCGGGATTAGCTCGCCTGACCAGCTGCCAGTGGGTGCCAAGATCAAGATAGCAGGATACGACGACCGCGGAATACTTTTGGAAAAGCAGTAAATCAATTTTAGTGAATTAATTAACAAATTTCAAAAAAGATTCTTAATAGTTTCAAGAAAAGATCATCGTCGTTGTCTGTTGATGTAATCTGCGGAAAGTGCGGGACAAAGATCTCCAACATGAAGATGCTCAAGTCGATCAAAGACGTCATGAAACACTACAACAACAAGTGTCCCTCATGCGGCCAGACACTTTCGACGTCGGACTTTTCAGTCGAAGCAAGCAAGAACTGATCAAAAAAGTTTGTTGTAAATCACGTCACAAATCTTATTTACTACTGATCTTTAGGCATACTGATGAGCGTCGAAGTGGCCACTGGGACAGTCGATCCCAAAAAGAGCGGCGGCATTTTGCAATCAACATCAAAGCGCGTAAGGATGATCTTCTCCGTAATGGCAAGCCCCAACAGGATCGACATTTTGCGGATCCTCAACTCAAAGGGGCCACTCACCTATTCTGAACTCAAGTCCCTTGCAGGCTTTAAATCAAAAAAAGAAAGCGGCAAATTTGCCTACCACCTAAGAAAGCTTCTCAGGCAATCCCTTGTGGCATTAAACAAATCGGAGCGCAGATACACGATCACAAATCTTGGCAAGCTAGTACTGAGCCTTGCAAGGCAGATCGAGGAGCGCTCGATCATCGAAAGCGGCAAGATGTATGTGAGGACCTCGCACGAGTCCATCGAAGAGTTCAACTCACACAAGATAATCCAGTCACTAGTCAGGGAAGGCAGCCTCCCTCTGGAGCTGGCTCAAAAGATCACAGAAGAAGTGGAAAACCGCATCTACAAGTACCAGACGACATACCTTACAGGCTCACTTATCAGGGAAATGGTAAATTCCGTGCTCCTTGAGCACGGCCACGAAGAGTACAGAAACAAGCTTGCCAGGCTCGGCCTGCCTGTATTTGACGTCCAAGAGATGCTCACAAACGTTGACAATATCGATAATGGCTCCCAGGGGCTCTTCTTTAAGGCAGGCCAGGCAGTATTTGCCGAAAACCTTCTCTTAAATACACTCCCAAAGGATGTGGCAGACTCGCACCTCTCAGGCGATATACACATCTCGAATCCAGGAATATGGTCGCTTTTGCCTGATACGATCTTCTTTAACGTAAAAGAGCTCATCGAGGACGGACTGGACCTCAAAGGCAAGTACCTTGGGGTCACAAGAATTCCTACAGTAAAGACGCTTGACAACCTCATGTCGTCTCTTTCCATGATAATCTCGCTTGTCTCAAGGGAGGCCTCAAAAGAGGTAATTCTCGACGGGCTCGTACAACTTTGCTCAAAGCACGCAAAGAATCTCTCCGAGCTTGAAGAAAAGCTGGTGGGCGCCTTTGCAACCTCTTCCGTATCCTCAAAATACACAAAAGAGCCCACACTGGTCTCATTTAGGATCCAGCTTGGCGCCGAGCCAAAGCTTGTGCAGGCAATACTGAACGCATACAAGGCGTATGTCAAGATGACTCCGGTGCCGCAGGTGGGCCTCATAATTGACTACGCGACAGGCAAGATCTCAGACGTGTCGCAGACAGTAGCAGAAATAATCTCGCTTGGCGGCAAAGTCTTCCTCTCAAAAGACGAGTCTTCGTACAGCGGAGTGCTGCGAGTCAAAGGAAAGAACAGCACGTCGTCGATCAACTTGCAATCACTTACGATCAACCTGCCAAGACTTGCATTTGAGTCAAACAAGGATGAGACGTACTTTAGGGCCAGACTAGCCCTGCTGATGAAGCCTGCTCTTGCAGCAATGTCTCTGCGCAAAAAAGACATCTCAGATCTCACAAGGAGGGGGCTCAACCCTGTCTTGGCGGCAAACACCCAATACATGCAGAGAAGCTCTGTCTGTCTTGTTGTGAATCTGGTAGGACTCAAGGAAGCCGTATTTAGCATACTTGGATACAACGAGGACAAGGAAGGCCGCGACGTGATCCACAAAGTGATCCAAACCGCAGTGGATGTGGCAGAAAAGAAGGGCAAGGAGACTGGCGATACGGTCATAGTCTGCATGACTGAAAGCGACGGAACGGCAAGGTTTGGCTCCCTTGACGGGGAAAAATACGGCAAAATGTCGGTTCTAAAATCCCTCGAGGGGGAAAGTTATTCGGAAGGTGTAGTCGTTTTATCGTCTGAGATCGATTCCTTGAGCCCCAAGTCAGAGAAGGTGGCCGAGGCAAACAAGATAGCCAAACTCCTAAACGGCGGACTATTGGTCAGGCTGCGCTTTGAGAAGGACTCCAAAATCGACGACATCAAGAAGGCAATAGAGAAGGCAAGCGATCTGGTAGGCTCGTTTAGGCCAAGCAAAGAGGTGCCGATCTGCGGAAACTGCGGCTTCAAGGACGAAAAACTCTTTGACAAGTGTCCGGTGTGCAAATCACCATACGTCCTAAGCTAAAAATCGAAATTCGCAACATCTAATTTTGTGGGATAAAAATTAATCAGTGTTGGAGGATCGATCTGCTTTGAAATTAACTAAATTCGCATCCGGGCTTAGGAACGACCTTTCCAAAATTTCTTGGAATGGTGTAAACATTGTTGAGCTAAAATCTGAAATCTTTGGCAGTCAGGGTTATATCCAATATGGTTTTACCTAGTGAGGGGAGACATTATGACAACAGATTTTTCTCAAATAGAAAGTTCGATCGTCGACGTCAAGAAAAGGGACGGTCGGATTACAGCATTTAACAAAGAAAAGATCACTAATGCGATCTACAAGGCTCTGGTGGCGAACGGCCAGCCAGACCGCAAAATAGCAGAGGAGCTGACCGGAGGGGTCTTATCGAAGCTTGTCCAGCAGGGATTTTCGGCCTCCAGTCCGCCAAGCGTCGAAGACGTGCAGGACATGGTCGAGTCCACTCTGATCGAGATGGGTTATGGCGAAATTGCCAAGTCTTACATTTTGTACAGGCACGAGCGCCGCAAGATCCGAGAGGACAAGATGAAGGTTCTAAATACAAAATCGCTTGACCCTGTGGCAAAATCATTTGACCTCAACTGCCTGCGGGTCCTGGCATCAAGGTACCTGCTGCGCAACAACAAAAACGAGATAATTGAGAGCCCCAGTCAGATGTTCGAGAGGGTGGCGATCCTCGTAGGCATAGGGGACCTCCTGTACGACTCTGAGCTTTTTGCAAAAGAAGGAAACATCCAGCAGGATGTAGAAGAGGCAAGAAGGTATCTTGCAAAGCTTGACGACTTTGACTACAAGTTCAAGATAGGGCAGTACTACCTCAACAAGTATCACTTCCGCGGTTTGATCAACCACTACATCTACTTGGCAAAGCGTGGCCAGATGAAGAAGAGCTTCAAAGAGGTTCTCACACTGATTGCAGCCAAAAAGTTTGACAGCTACGCTGACAGGATCAACGAGTACTACACACTGATGACAGAGCAGGACTTTTTGCCAAACTCGCCTACGATGATGAACGCAGGAGCCAGACTGGGACAGCTGTCAGCCTGCTTTGTGCTTGGGATGCCAGACGACATGAACGACATCATGAAGTCCACGTCTGACGCAGCGCTCATCTTCAAGTCTGGCGGAGGAGTCGGAATCAACTATTCCGATCTGAGGCACGAAGGAGACATTGTGGCTTCCACATCTGGCGTGGCGTCAGGCCCTGTCTCGTTTATGAACATAATAAACACCGTGACCGAGGTGGTCAAGCAGGGGGGCAAGCGAAGGGGTGCAAACATGGGCATACTTGAGGTGTGGCACCCGGACATTGAGAAATTCATCACAAACAAGACCCAGCCAGGGGTTCTGGAAAACTTTAACGTAAGTGTTGGTATATGGGAGGACTTTTGGACTGCACTGGTGGACAGCGCAGACGGAAAATATACACTCCGCAGCCCCCGAGACAGGTCTCCAGTAAAGGAGGTCAACGCCCACCAGCTCATCGACATCATAGCTCTGTCAGCTTGGAAGAGCGCAGAGCCTGGCCTGATCTTCTTTGACAACATCAACAAGTACAATGTGTTTGCAAAGGCAAGGGGTATGCCACTTAGGGCCACCAATCCCTGTGTCACAGCTGACACTTGGATTGCAACATCCGAGGGATCAAGAATGGTCAAAGATCTAATTGGGACACCCTTTGAAGCAGTTGTAAACGGCACCGTATGGAGATCAGATGGATTCTTTGTCACCGGAATAAAACCAGTATACAAATTAAGAACCAAAGAAGGACACGAACTCAGATTAACCAAGGATCACAAAGTAGCAGTAAAACAAAACGGGCTATCATTTGAGTGGAAGGAAGCCGGGCAGCTCAAACCTGGCGACAGCATTGTTTTGGCACATGCTGAAACAGAGAGCAAAAAATATGTTGTTTTGCAGAAACAGACCGCAGTGTTCTCTGAACTAATCGAAGATGGCACTGAAACTGTGTATGACGCACAAGTACCAGGCATCAATGCCTTTGTAGCAAATGGAATAATAGTTCACAATTGCGGCGAACAAAGCTTGTATCCATACGAGTCATGCAACCTCGGCTCGATCAACTTGGCAAACCTTGTGAAAAGAAAGGCAGACGGCCAGTACGAGTTTGACTGGCAAAGATACGAGGAGACGATAAGAAAGACTACACGATTCTTGGACAACGTAATCGACATGAACAATTACCCGGTTCCGGAAATAGACAAGGCATCAAAAGAATCAAGAAGAATCGGCCTTGGTGTCATGGGAGTCGCAGATCTTCTGTACAAGCTTAGAATCCCATACAACTCAAAAGAAGGATACGAGTTCCAGTCAAAACTTGCTGAAGCACTAACATATTACTCCATGGAAGAAAGCGTCGCACTTGCCCGCTCAAGAGGCGAATTCGACCTGTGTCCAAAGACCGAATATCCGGAAGGAAAGATACCGATTGCAGGATACTATGAAAAGCCAAAGAGCGAGCACTATTACGACTGGGACGCATTGATTGCAAAAATCAAAAAGAATGGAATACGAAACGTGCTCACAACAACAGTTGCTCCAACCGGAACGCTTTCCATGATTGCAGACTGCTCAAACGGAATGGAGCCCACATTCGCACTAGTATTTGAAAAACGCGTGACCGTCGGGAGATTCTTTTACACAAACAAGATCTTCGAGCAGGTGCTCCGTGAGAACGGCCTCTACTCCGACGAGATTCTTGCCAAGATAGCAGACAACTACGGCTCGGTGAGGGGGCTGCCTGAAATCCCAGAGTGGATTCAGAACATCTTTGTCACTGCAATGGACATACACTGGTCGGATCATCTCATGGCGCAGGCAGTATGGCAGGAGTGGATCGGAAACGCAATAGCAAAGACGATCAACATGCCGCACGATGTCTCAGCAGATGACGTCAAGGCAGCATACCTTTTGGCGCACGAGCTGGGACTCAAAGGAATCACAGTGTATCGCGACGGCTCAAGGCACACACAGGTGCTGCACATGACAAGCGAGAATGCAGAAAAAACCTTTGAGGTGGAGCCAAGCGCATACCTGCGCGACTACATCGCAAAAAACATCAAAAACCAGTACATCAGAACGCAGGTGAACAACGCGCTGGCGCTCAAGATACCTGAAGAGCCGCTCAAGGAAAGCCAGCTCAAAGAGGAGGTAAGCGAGGAGCTGCTGTGCCCGTCATGCAAGAACAACTTGGTCTTCGTAGAAGGTTGCAGCATCTGCATCGAGTGCGGCTTCTCTGGCTGCACGTCTGGCTAAATCAAGCGCAACTCTTTTACTATCATTTTTGCTGGCAAACCTGTGGACAAGAAGGTCTTCGTTGCAATCGGAGTAGCAATAGCTGTAGCAGTGGTAATACTGGCGCTAATTCCGATGACAGAGTCGCCAAAACCGGCCGAGACACCCAAAAACCAAAAGCTGGGCCTCGTCATCAACACGCCAACACCCCAGGTCACACTTGACCAGCTAAAAAACGTCTACCATGAGGCAGCCCTTACCGGAGCAGGAAGGACGAACCTGTACCTTTTTTGGAATCATATAGAGCCTCAGCAGGACCAGTACAACTGGAAGGACACCGACATTCTGATGAGCTTTAACAAAAACAACGGCCTGCAGACCACACTGTATTTTTCCGTGGTGAACGGCAGGATCGTCGGCCCGTACCCGGAGTGGATGGGCACGCCTGGCTTTGGCACAAACCTTGAGCAGAAAACAGTCAAGGTGCTTGACGCAGTACTATCAAGGTATGATGGCGCAATAGACTATGTCATAATAGGCGGAAGCCTGGACTCTTACTTTGATGACGCAGAAGGTAGCGTGGGACTCTACAAGGAATACTTTGAGAATGTGTATTCTGCGATAAAGCAAAAGCATCCAAATGTCAAGATGGGGAACGCATTTTCGCTAAACAACGTGCTAAATAAAAAACTTGAACATTATGTCTCCGATGTCGGCTCGCAGGGAGATTTCGTGGCGTTTACCTATCTCCCCGTGGACAGGCTAAATGAGATCTCAAAGACACCTCAGGAGGCACAGGAAGACCTCCAAAAGGCGCTTGAGCTGGTGCCAGGAAAGCAGGTTGCATTCTTTGAGGTCAGCTGGGGCACTGATGATTATGTGTTGGGCAGCGAAGAAGACCAGGCCGAATTTGTCAAAGTGGCGTACGCCTTTTACAGGCAGAACAGCTCAAAGATCGAGTTCCTCAACTGGTACAGGCAGTTTGACAGGCCGGAAGGAAGCTGCACAGTACATGAAGAGTTCCCTGAATCGACAGTCCAGATAGGGGGAGACCAGTACGTAAGGGAGAGGCTTGGGAGCTACACGTGCAGCGCAGGCCTCATCAAGGTAGACAATACGCCCAAGCCTGCCTGGGGCGAGCTCAAAAAACAAATACGGTCAAGCTAGTGACTCTGAATGCTTTATCTTGTGATTGCGGAATCAGCCCTTGAACTGGTGCCAAAGGAGCTCTGGCGCCACAACTCTGTTGTTTCCTACTGCAAGCGAGTCGGAAAAAAGCCCTCTGAGGTGTTGCTTGACAACTCGTGGCACTTTGCGGCAATGAAGGGGATTGAAAACGAGATAAAGCGGGGCAGGCCGGACATCGTACATTTTTGCCTCCTTGAGGCGTGCAGCATTCCCCTGTACGAAGAAGACGAAATAACAGTGTACGTCCACACCGTACATGACAGGGTCATATCTGTGGGTTCGGCAGTCAGGCTGCCAAAATCGTATCACCGGTTCGCAGGAATAATGGAGCAGCTCTTCTCTGAGAAAATCATCAAAAGCGCAGGCAAGACGCTCTTTGAGCTACACGAGATGACGTTTTCTGAGCTGATTGACAGGATAAAGCCAAAGCAGGTCATAGGGCTCTCTTCTGATGGACAAAAAAGCAGCTACGAAGGTGTTGCGAAATTGTGTGGGGACGGAACGTGCCTTGTCGTGGGAGGGTTTCCAAAGGGAGATTTTTCCGATGAAATCAAAAAGAGAATGGACTTGGTGTGCAGCGCAGAGCCGCGGCCTCTTGAAGCTCATGTGGTTGTGGCCAGAATTCTCTATGAATATGAAAAGACGATTTTTATGTAGGCGCAAAATCTTTCCCTTTTGTGCGGCCGTAGTATAGTCTGGTAGTACGCTGGCCTTCCAAGCCCGTTACCCGGGTTCAAATCCCGGCGGCCGCACCTATTTTCTGGGAAATGTAATTAGATGTACGGATTTTGCACTTGGGCATGATTTCATCCATAGTATGTTCTTGATTCGCACAAATTGTTTTCGAATATAGTATCATTGCAGGATATCTTTACTAAGACGTCGTTTTCTGCATATTTTTTCGATAGGTTTCGGTGACATGGATAATAAAATCATCATTGAAAAACAATTTGTGCGAATCAAAGAATTTAATTTGCCAATTCGTTAGGTTCTATAAGGAATCTTATATATAAGAAATCTTATATCAACTTTGCATGGTTCCATATCGTAAAGCAAGACTTGTCGGCTTTTTGACCATGTCCAATACCACAAATACAAGCGGGAATTAAGCGCAAATATTCTAATATGGAAAAGATATTGGTGACGCAAAAACATCAAACACACTAAATTTTCTGAAACTGTAGCAGGATTATCTTTACCGCATCATACTGTGGACTCAATCATGCACAAGTGCAAAATCCGTAAATCCAACCATTTTCCCAGCACCTGTCTTTCAGCTCACTAAGCTATGATGAGTAACTGTTAAATGAAATTAGCAAAGAGATCCACCAACATGCAAAAGTTAGGGGTTGCATCGTTGCTTTTAATGTCGGTCTTACTAACAGGAGCGGTGACACCACTCACCAACCATCTTGACTTTGCATTTGCGCAAACACAAGAAACAGAGGTGGAAGAACACACAGAAGCAGACACTCAAACAGAAAGCGAAGAAACTGATGATGCAGAAACACTAGGCAGGGAAATTTCAGAATTCATTGAAAAAGCAAAAGAGCAGTTCAGAGCACAACAAGAAGAGACAAAAGCAATAATCGCTGAGTGCCGCGAAGCAGTCCGAAATGCCCCGCCTGAAGAACGACAAAGTGTAAGAGAGCAATGCAGAGAAGATCTAAGGGAGGTAAGGGAGTCATACCAACAACTCAGGCGCAGTTTTCATGATGTTTTTTCGGAGTTTAGGGATCAAATAAGAGCGCTAATTCAAGATACGCCAGATGCTGACAGACAAGCTATAATCGACGCAATCAATCTGCATGCGCAGCGTCAAGAATTCAGAGACAAAATACACGAGATCAGAATGCAAATCAGAGAGCAATCAAGTGAGGAAGTAGAACAACTGCGAGAACAAATGAGACAAGAAAGGGAAAAGCTCAGAGACGAGGTGCAAAAACTAAGACAAGACAACGTAGACGGAGAAAAGGTAAAAGAAGAGATCAAAAAAATGCGTGAGCAAATGAAAGAAGAAAGGGACAGAATTAAAGAAGAGCTGAAACAAGAACGAGAGAAGATGAGAGAACAAAAGAGGGAGCTAAGAACCACAAATAATGATGAAACCAATGAGGAACCAGAAGAAGAACTTGAAGACGAAGAGGAAATAGAAGACGAAGCAGAAGAAGAAAATGAAGAAGAGATCGAAGAGTCAGAGATAGAAGAAACTGAAGAGTAGTTGCATATTATATTCAGCAAACTAGGCTCATAACCCGGCGTTTTAAACTTGAATTTTTTTGTATGCTGCCTTGCCCAGCCTGTTCATGATGCCAAGGCCTAGGCCAGTCTTGCTGATCCCTTGGGCAAGGACGACATCGATTTTCTTTGCATCAAATTCTCTGAACGCCTCAAAAAGACTTGCTGCAATCTTCTCGTGGCTTGGTCCAAGATATTTTGTGAGATCAGATTTTTGCAAGCAGCTCTTCTGGGTCGCAAGTATGCCGACCCGCTTTCGCTGCTTTTTAAATGATTCAAGCAGCTTGGACATTTCTGCATTTACCTTTGAGGCCTTGCCTTCGATGAGAATTATTTTTGCTTTTGGGGAATAATGCCTGTACTTCATGCCGGGAGATCTGTGTATTTTGGCCGTCTTACCCCTGACGACTGGGTGTACCGCCACCTTCCCTACAGCTCTCTGAAGCTGCTCTAGTGTGACGCCCCCCGGCCTTAGCAACACGGGAGTCTTCCCTCTTGCGTCTACTACAGTAGACTCGATTCCAATCTTTGCCTTGCCTCCATCTATTATCAAGTCGACCTTGCCTGCAAGATCCTCCAGAACGTGTCTTGCGGTAGTGGGGCTTGGCCTCCCAGCAACGTTTGCAGACGGAGCCGCAATCGGCACGCCAGCCTCTCTGATCAAAAGCTGAGCTATCTTGTTTTCTGGCATGCGTATTGCGACCGTGTTGAGGCCGCCAGTAACTGTCTTGGGCACAATCTCTGATTTTTTAAAAACAATAGTCAGCGGACCAGGCCAAAACCTATCTCCAAGCCTTCTGGCCGTCCTTGGAACATCCTTTGCCAAAAAGAAAACGTCGTCTTTGTCATAAATGTGTATGATGAGTGGGTTGTCCGCAGGCCTGCCCTTTGCCTCAAAGATCTTCTTGACGGCAGCAGAATTTAGGGCGTTTGCGCCAAGGCCATAGACCGTTTCGGTGGGAAACGCTACCAGTTTTCCACGCCTGATGAGCTTTGCGGCCTCTCTTATCTTTGAAAGTGAGGGCTTTTTTGGATTGACTTTGAATACTCTGGTGCGCATTGTCCGATTTTTGGAAACAGTCGGTGCAGCCATATTAACCAACAAACTTCATGATCGGATTTTTAAATCGACCAGACAGTCCAACTGTTAATGAAGACGGATCTCAAAAAAATAGCACTAGAGAGAATCCAAATTCTTCTAAAGGAGGCCCAAGCCAACGCAAAAAAAAATCCGGAGCTTGCCCAAAGGCAGGCAAGCCTTGCAAGAAAAATCAGCACCAAACACAAAATAAAACTCCCGTATGAGATCAGAATGCAGTTCTGCAAAAAATGCAAATCGTTCATTGCGCCAGGGGTGGGCTCCAAGATCCGACTTGGTAGATCCACTCTCAAGTCGGTACGAATAACTTGCCAGTTCTGCTGCCACACGTACCGCAAAGTCATACCAAGTCCCAAATGATTATAAGGCCTCTCGCAAGTGTGTTTTTCACATGGCAAAAGTATACGATGTCCCAGCAGACGTTTTCATATCCAGATTAGCCGAGGTACTAAAAAGCGAAAATATTGCCAGGCCGGAGTGGGCATCGTTTGTCAAGACCGGCTCGCACAAGCAAAGGCCTCCACACGACAAGGAGTGGTGGTACAAACGTTGCGCTTCCATTTTCCGAAAGATATACCTGCATGGCCCAATCGGTGTAAACGACCTTAGGACAGAGTACGGCGGCTCAAAGGCAGTTGGCTATGCGCTTTCTCACCACCGGGATGCCGGAGGCGCAATAATCAGAAACGCCATACACGAGCTTGAAAAGCTAGGCTATGTAGAAAAGGTACAAGGCAAAGGCAGGGTAGTGACTCACCAGGGAATGAAAAAACTTGACAGGCTTGCATCAGACATCTTAGATGAGCTTGCAGCACAAAACCCGATTCTGAAGATATATTCATAGTGACACACTATGAGCTATGAGCCAGAAGAGCCAAACCCTCAACGCGACGCCCAGATTGCGGCGCAAAAAGAGATCATACTAAAACAGCTTCTCTCCTCTGAGGCAAGGCTGAGACTAAACAACGTCAGGATGGTAAAGCCGGATCTTGCGGCACTGGTCGAAAACTATCTGATTGGAATGGCATCACAGGGAAGAATCAGCTCGCAGCTCTCAGACGAACAGCTCAAACAAATACTGATGTCGATCCAGCAACCAAAACGAGATTTCAAAATCAACAGAAAATAACTCAAACAAAATATAATTAGGGGTTGTTGCTGAACTCAAATCATGAAGGCCGTAGTTTATGAAGAATATGCGCCGGATGACAATTATGCTAGGATTCTCAAAGTAAAAGAAATCGCTGATCCAAAACCAAAACCAAACGAAGTTGTTTTCAGGGTGAGAGCAGCAGCGTTAAACTATAATGACATCTGGGGAATGCGCGGTCAACCAGTCGCAGTACCACTACCACACGTCTCAGGCTCCGACGCAGCAGGCGATGTAATTGCTGTGGGCGAGGACGTCACTACCATCAAGGTAGGAGACAGAGTAGTTTCTCATTCTAACATGTCGTGCCGCGTATGCAAAGCATGTACGGATGGACGTGAATACGATTGCACAAAGAGAACTATCTGGGGTTTCCAGACAGGTCCTACATGGGGAGCTTACTCTGAGATAACTCATTTACCTGAAGTAAACGTTGTAAAGATACCAGAAGGTGTAAGTTATGACGAGGCGGCAGCGGCTTCCATGACAATTCTCACAGCTTGGCACATGCTTGTAGGAAGAGCCAAGATAAAGCCGGGTCAAACTGTGCTGATTATGGGTGGAGGCTCAGGAGTTGGCACATTTGGAATTCAGATTGCAAAATTATACGGATGCACAGTAATTGCCACAGCAAGCGGCGACAAGCTCGACAAATGCCTCAAGCTTGGTGCAGACTATGCAGTAGACCACAGAAAGGAGGACTGGAGCAAAGAAGTCTTCAAAATCACCAAAGATATAGCAAAATCCACAGGCGGAGCGCCTGGAGTGGACGTAACATTCGACCACATAGGTCAGACCCACTGGAACCCGCAGCTTACACTGCTCAAGTATGGAGCGACACTGGTTACATGCGGGGCGACAACGGGATATGACGCAAAGACGGATCTTAGACACATTTTCTTCAAGGGAACAAACATCCTTGGCTCAACTCAGGGAACAAGAGCAGAGCTAGAAGACGGCCTCTACTGGATGGGCAAGGGAAAGATAAAAGCGGTAATCGATTCTGTGTGGAGCTTTGAGCAGGCAGCGCAGGCTCACACCAAGATGCTGACAGGCAAAGGCCTATTTGGCAAAATCTTGATGAAACCTGAAGGCGCCTAAGTCTTTTCTATGTCGAGGCTTTTTCGCAGCCTTTTGTTTGTCCCAGGAAACAACCCACGCTTTTTAGAAAAGGCAAAGACAATTCAGGCTGACATTGTCTGCTTTGATCTTGAGGATTCTGTGCCGGACGCCGAGAAGAAAACGGCCAGAGAGCTGATCAAGGGAGCACTGAAGCTCAGGTCTTCTTACGCTGCAGACGTTTACGTGCGAACAAACTCTCCTGCGTCAGGCAAGATCCCAGACGACCTCCAACAAATAGTGCAAAGGGGGCTCGACGGCATAGTAATCCCAAAGGTAAACAGCGCAGCAGAACTGCTCAAAATTCAAAAAATCGTATCAGGCCTTGAAAAGAAGCGAAAGCTTGGAAAAATTACACTGATGCCTTCAATCGAGTCAGCACAGGGTGTTGTCAACACCTATGAAATTACCTCTTGCAGCAGCAGGGTCGAGGCAGTCGTATTTGGCGTGTTCGACCTACTAAACGACATGGGCATCGAGTACACAAAACAGCCTGAGGGTGCAAAATACGCAAGGGCCAAGATACCGCTTGACGCAAGGGCCGCAGGCGTATATGCAATAGATGCAATCTGGCAGGATCTGAAGGATGTGGAAGGCCTAAAGCAAGACTGTGCAATTGGCAAGAGCCTGGGTTACGTCGGAAAAAGCATCATACACCCAGACCAAATCCAGGCTGTACACGAGGCGTTTGCGCCAAACGAGGCGGAGCTGGCGTGGGCAAAAAAAGTCTGTGATACATATCTTGAATCGGCAAAGAGTGGCAGGGGCGCAACGGTGGTGGAAGGAAAGATGATCGACGAAGTCCACTACAAGAGGGCCAAGGCGCTTTTGGAGCTGGCAAAAAAATAACTTAAATTCTACAGTCGCAGTTTTTGCGTCTTAGTATCTTGATCTGTTTTTGTGGTGGATCGACAAATTCTGTCTGCGTCTTACTGCCGCTTGCAAACTTTCTGTCCAAAGGGCTTTTGTGTTCGTATCCGCGCCGGATCATCTCGTCGGCGATCATGCTGTGTCTGAGATACAGCGCATTCAGTTTGCCCTTCCATCGGATTGTTTCTGGGTGGTGCAGATAGCCTCTCTTGCCAGTAGTGAGAATCGACCAAATCGCATGTATCTCTCGGTGCTCGCCAAGCAAATGGTTCTTGCACAAAACACTTGGGGGAACGTCCCAAACGCGCATTTACATCTGCGTCTCAGATCTCGATATATAAGACAAGCCAAAATCAGAACGCTAGTGCCAACCCAATCTGTAAATAAAGAAACGCAAATACGCCAGTAATTGAAAAAAATCTATCTCATTGCGACATCTGTCATGGCTGCATACTTTGCACTCACAATGTTTGTGTTCCCACAGGTGTACCGGGATGTCACACTGGTTCACCCACGGCCTGTGCTTGAGGTCTCCTTGTCAGCTAGGCAAATAACACTGGGTGAGTCGTTTGAGATTGAGGTAACTGCATACAACAATGGGGACGCAGCAGACCTGCAGACAGTCACAATCGCTTTCCCGCAAAGCAACGATCTGGAAAATGTCAAGGTGGTCTCATATGACTTTTTACAGTCCCCAAGAATGATACAGAAGGGACAAGAGGTGGGCTCAGAGTACACTGCCGGACAAAGGACGATCATCACAAAATACCCGTTCATCGAGGCGTACAGCAGGCCGTCAAAAAACGGAGACACCTTCAAAATGACGTTGCAAATCACGCCAAAGGAAGCCGGGGTATTCAAAATATATGCAAAGAGCGTCGCCATGCCGCACGTTGACGACCAATCGCACTTTCCGTCGCACGGGGTGCAAGACCAGCAAAATGAATTTGTCCAGGAACACAGTGTAGAGGTCGTAAGGCAATGAAAAGACAGCTGGAGTCACAAGGCGGCCTGGGCCATTCGATGATGCTCACAAGCAACCTGGTGGTCAGCCTTGGAATAATTCTGGTCACAAGTGGCGGAAGCTGGGACATCACAAACCATATTCTCAACAAACCGGAGACGTTCTTTGCTCCGCCACACCTGGTGCTTTACACAGGGGTTGGGATCGCACTTTGTGGATTTTTGGTGTTGCTTCTAAGCTGGCTCAAATCACAAAAGCCGCAAAACTTTGGGAGGGGGGTGAAGGTATGCGGCACTGGAATAGTGCTTCTCCTGGTAGCCGGTCCGGCAGATTTTGTCTGGCATTCTAATTTCGGCCTCGACGGGCTGCTCAGCCCCCCTCACCTTGTTCTGATATGCGGCATGGTGCTATCTAGTGTCGGCGCACTGATGAACTCGGCAAAGCACATTGGTGGCTCCAAATATGCCAGAATATTGATTGTGGTTTCGCTTGTGCCGGTGTGGTTTTCGATCACAGGGCTGTTTTACTCGTTTTCACTCCCTTTTTCTGAAACAGAGCACTTTAACTTCAATCCAGATCCACTGTTTGCTGCGTCATTTGCGTCTGTGTCGTATCCGTTTCTGATTTCTGTGATCCTTGTTTCTGCTACTTTGCTTGCGCAAAACAGGTTCGGGGCCGCAAGTGTGGCTGGAGCCGCATTTTTTGGCATGATGACTCTGACAGCCATAATCCCAAATGGCTCCATTGTCCACACAATCCCATTTTACCTGATAGGATTGGCCCCTATCGTGGTGGGGGACGCACTAGTATCAAAAACAAAGAAGATCCGTCTTGCAGGTGGGATCTTTGGGTCCGTCTCGTTTTTCATGTACTATCCACTGATCACATATACTTACAACGAGGTGCTGTGGCATAGAATCATCTGGCCAAGCCTCACGTCACAGATCTACTTTGAAATGGTGCCAACAATGGCGCCAATTCTGGTTATGGTGGGTGCAGCATCAGGAGTGCTTGGAGCAATTTTTTCACAAAAAATTTGGGATGGCAGAGCGCCACTCACTGTAAGTTGAGTGGTATGCTGGCAGAACCCCATGGCTCCCTTATGTTGAAGGTATACTGCTTTGTTGGGTCAAACTTGAAATCAACATAGCTTCCATAGCCTATGGCCGGCCCAAACAACATGTTGATGTATCTTGACTGTCCCGGCTTTAGCACCACCTGGCCGTTAGTAAAGTCGTGTGAGGAATACTTGTAGGTGGTCTTGCCATCGGAGACGTCGTAATTGCAGACTGCTGGGCCTGTGCAGTACAAGGTTACGTTGTCTTTTGAACCCGTATTTTCAACTAGGAACTTGAGGTTCACGATGTCTTTTCCGCCAGTTTTTTCTACTTTGGCTCCTGCGTAATAGAAAGTAATCGGCCCTACTTGGTGTTTTGTTGATTTCTGTTTGAACGCCTCAAGCTCTTGTTTTGTCTTGATTTGTTTTTCGCATTCGTACTGTTCACGTTCTGTCGGCTTTTCTTTACAGGTTTTCAGCTCTAATTCAGCTTGGTTTGTTGGCGTTTCTACAGCCTGGGGCGTTTTTGCAATTTTGACATCGGCCGGCTTTTTCTTGCTGGCTTTTTTGACTTCTTTTTTTATCTTTTTTTCGTCTGACTTTTTGTCTTTTGATTCTTTTTTGATCTGTTTGCTTTCTTTTGCTTGGTCTGCATATGCTGTCTGAACCGTCATGGCGCCAAAAATCAGCGAGACTGCCACAAGCATCGCAAGTATCTTAATTTTGTCTGCACTGTGTGGTGGATTTTGCGTTTTCATTGATCCAAGCTTGCGGTTTTATTATATAAACTAGTGATAAATATATTGTCTAGTGCTAATTTTTTGTTTGATTAGAGGCTCGTTGAGCAATTTTGGAAGTTCCTTTAAATTCGAGTCACGGATCACATCGGCATCAAAATCTACATCATCCCCTCTTACAGCTTGGCCTCCCACAAAAATAGGAACAGGTGATCTGCTTTTGATTTTTTTAACCAATCGTTGCGCAGGCTTGATGTTGTCTGGAAGCGTCACTGAGACAAAAACAGCATCAGGTTTTGCTGATTCGACAAACCTCACGATTGACTCATGGGGCTCAGATGGCGACAAATTATAGATCTTAAATCCGTTGCAGGAAAGGTACGACTCCAAAACACTTGCTCCAAGGCAATGCTGCTCGCCCTCCGGCGTGCAAATCAAGACGGTCTTTTTCTTAGGCTGGACGGTGTTTCTGCCAAGAATTATTTTGACTAGGGTTGTCGCTACATTACTGCATACGTGCTCGTCTGCAATGCTGATCTCTTTCTTTGCCCAAAGATTGCCTATGTGGTACATGGTCGGCGTGAGGATCTTTTCAAAAAAACTGGCGGTGCCGGACTTGGCTCTATAATCCTCATAGAGCTTCTTTGCACCCTCGATGTCGCCTTGAATGAAGAATCGAAACAACTGATCCCTTAGTTTTGATAGCATCGCCTCTTTCTTCTTCAAATCCATTACATTGTCGGAGGCAAGAAACGAAATCACACTCGGCTCGCTTCTGTATTCAGCCGGAATGTCCTCTTCTGTTACCTGAGAGGCCTTCCCAAGGTACTTGATTGTCTGTTGCCTTGAGGTGTTTTTCTTTGGATTCCACACACTTCGAACCAGGTAGGCGTACTTTTCGCCTTTGACTGTCTTGACACGCAGATATGCCACAGTGGACGTTGGCAAATTAAATTAATAAATAATGCCAATAATTGTGCCTAGTGCTAACTCAGTCTGAGCGCAAAAACAGATGATTGGATCTCATCATTTTTTTATTGGTGACAAATTAGAGTTGTTGTAGATTGGTAAACCTGTACGAAGAGGCCGCAAACAATTTCTTGGAGCTGTCTAGCCAGCAAAGACTGCAGATCATATTCAAGCTGCTGGAGAAAAAATCCAAGGTCACCACTATGGCAAAAGAAATAGACGCTACGGCGCAAGAAGTGCACAGAAACTTTGCGCGGCTAGAAGACGGCGGTTTTATCGCAAAAGACATTGACGGCTATTATTCCCTCACCACGTACGGCAAGACGATCTGTTCCCAAATACCGTCAATAATCTTTCTTTCGGAGAACAGAAAGTACTTTGAGGACCACAACTTTGGCGACATTCCGCCCAAATTCATAATGAGAATAGGCCAGCTGGCAAACTCGCAATACATCAAGGGCGTCACCAAGATACTGGAACAGTGGAAGTCCATCTACAAGAATGCAAACGAGTACATCTATGAGATGCTGACAGAAATCCCACTTGACATAATCGAGCCGAAGGTAAAAAGAATCGAAAAAGGGATCAAGTTCAACTATATTCTGGCAGAGTCGACAATAGTGCCCAAGGGCAGAAAGAAATTACTCCAGAAGCTAAACTATGACAAGCTCATCGAAAAAGGCCTAATTGAAAGAAAAATGACAAAGACGATCCAGACTTCGATCGTTCTCAATGAAAAAGAGGCAACAATATCGTTCCCCAACATAGAAGGGGAGCCAGACATAACTGAAGCGTTCTACAGCACAGACCCAATGTTTCATGAATGGTGCGTTGACTATTTCAGGTACTGCTGGTACAGCTCAGAGCCATTCCAGGAAAGCAAGCTAAAGGAATTTTAAAAAAGACGGCATTCCTAGGCTGTCGCTAGGAATGCGCCGATACCTGCACCTACACCAACGCCAAGGATGAAAAACAGTGTGTCCCAAGCGATGACTTTTCTGAATGGTGCTCGAACCTCGTAGTTCCAGTGAGTTTGTTTTGTTTGCATGATTGTACTGCACATTCGTAGTTGATAGGTTATAGTCAGCTACTAGTGTGACAAATAAGCTGCTTTGTTAACGTCCAAGCTTATTTTTTCATAAAAAGAAGGTTGGAGAGTCTAGTTAATCGTCGTCGTTCTTCTTTTGTTCTTTTTTCAACTCTTTTTGTTGTTTTTTGATTCCTTTCTTCAATTCTTTGATGTCGTGTTTTAGTTGTTTTTCAGCTTGCTTTGTCTCGTTTTTGAACGACTTGAACTCCTGTTTGATCTCTTTTACATCCCGTTTTTCTACTAAATTGGCCTTCTTTGCATCTTTGAGCAGCAGCTTGGTACTCTCTCTGAATGTTTTGAATTCCTGCTGGAGCTGCTTTCTTGCGTCTTTGTATTTTTCTTTTATTGAGTGAAGTGCCTCGCGGCAGCCGTCTCTTATCTCCTTTATTTGCGTCGCATTTGCACTTCTTATTTTTTCACTGCACTCTTTGATTATGTTTAGAGTCTCTTGGCGTTGTTTTTTGAACAATTCGTTTCTCTTGTGCACAAAATCGGAGACTGCCTGCCCAAGGTTATCTTTAGGTGTTGGTTGAGCGGATGTTTGGTTTGTTGCTTTGGTCACGTTTGCCGAAAAGGGCCCGAGGCCTACTACGTTCCATGCAGCTACCCTGTAGGTCTGCTGGCGTTGTGGAAGAAGGCCCGTGTCCAAATATGTGGTTTGGTTGCTGCCTGTGTTTGCCACAAGAATCGTGCCGTTTCTTTGGATCTGGTATCCGGTTACGGGGGTTCCGCCATCATCGGCGGGCGCATTCCAGCTTAGCTTCAATGAGGAACTAGATACCACGGTTACTGCTAAACCGGTGGGGGCACTTGGTACTCCATAAGTGGTGGCAGAAGCTGTATTGGACGGGGTGCTTATGCCTGCTGAATTGAGCGCAGATACTCTGTATGTGTAACAAAAGTCGCTTAACAGGCCGGTGCTTGTGAATGAAGTGACGGTGGTCGTGGTATTTTCAACAAGGACTGAAAATATTCCGACACATCCG
Organism: Candidatus Nitrosotenuis sp.; assembly: GCA_038869975.1. Taxonomy (GTDB): domain Archaea; phylum Thermoproteota; class Nitrososphaeria; order Nitrososphaerales; family Nitrosopumilaceae; genus Nitrosotenuis. Next base: position 32,450 of record JAWCQC010000003.1, on the reverse strand, counting down.
GCGTCTTGTTCGATCTTGTATCCGTTTACGCCATTTTCGACACTATTTTGTGGTGCATTCCAGCTCAAACTAATCTGAGAGCCGGATGTAGCTATGGCGGTAAGGCCTGTTGGTGGAGGCGAGACTGCAACCTGCGCAAGTGCATGCTCCAATGGAACTGCAAGAGTTGCCACAAGTAGAATCAGTGTGATTCCCGTTATCTTCATTGAGAAAAAGCTCAACTCCTTGACTTATAACATTCAAGTAGGAATTCTACGAGCGTTTTTTGTGCTTGGTGATAAAGGAGCTTCCAAGAAGCAGGATGTTTCGCTTCCGTTCCTTGAGCCTGCGAATGGAATACGGAAGCCAGTTTGTGCCATACGGGATGTACTCTGAAAGTGAGAAGCCTTTTTTGAGAAGATCTGGTTTGAGCTCGTCTCTTATGCCTCGGAGCATCTGGAACTCAAATTTGCGTTCATATTTTTTTGCCAGCTTGATTGCAGTTCCAATCATTTTAGTGTCGTGCGTGGCCACGCCGAACTCGTTGCCTTTTTGAAACAAAATCTTCAACAGCTTCAGATAGCTTTGATCCACGTCATGTCTTGTCTTGAATGCGACATTGCCATCTTCCTTGTAGGCGCCTTTGACCAGCCGGATCTTTGCTCCCATAGAAAGAAGGTCTACCAAGTCACCTTGGGTTCTTTTGAGGTTTGCCTGCAAAGCTATGCCGAGCCTTTCATATCTTGCAAACAGGTTCTCGTACAACTGAATTGTGTCATCTGTGTGCTCAGATGACTCCATGTCGACCCACACGAAGGTCTGCGACGAGGTGGCGGCCTTGATGAGGGCCTCAAAGTTCTGCAGGCACTCCTTTTTGCTCCTTGACATGCCAACCTGGGTCGGCTTGACTGAGATGGCTGCGTGCAGGCGCCATTTCCTAAATGACTGCATGACTATCTTGTATTCGTCAATTGTTTTTTCTATTGCCTGCTTTGAGGTGTGGTACTCGCCAAGCTTGTTGATGATCACTCCCATACCATTCCTGTAAGAATCCTGAGCAGCAGACAGCGCGTCTGAGATTGTGTCTCCGGCAATCCACTGCTTTGCAACCCCAAACAAGATCTTTTCCATTAAGGTTGATGCCAATGCCAACCATCTGCACCACCACCGTAAAAATATTGAGAGGGGCAGTTCTCAAGGTTGAGAATCGATCTGGGGCTTAAAATCGACGCAAATCAAGAAAAAGGGCATGGGCAATGCACTTGAGCAACCTATCTCAAAATTCACAGACGAATCGCTTGTAATTGAGGATGGAAACCAGAGCGTGTCTGAAGGAGTAAAGAAAATGCAGGAGCAGGGAATAGACAGCCTGCTGATCATGAACAACAACGACATAAATGGTATTGTTACGCAGAGGGACATTCTATTTGACGTTGTGGCAAAAGGAAAAGATCCTACAAAGACAAAACTAAAAGAAATAATGCGAACGCCGCTTGTCACCATAAACAAAAACGCCACAGTAAAAGATGCCATAGCTGTGATGAGCCGAAACAACATTCGGCGAGTCGTAGTTATGGATAACAAGGTACCAGTTGGGGTCGCATCACAGAAGGCCTTGGTAGGAAACATCGCAAGACAAGCAATAGCTCTTCCCGAGCTTGAAATTCCCAAAAAGATCAAGTGTCCGTACTGTTCTTCTATGTTTGATGACAAAAAATCGCTGTCCTCACACATAGACAACATCCACATAGGAAAAGGCCTCTTTGAGGGCAACCTTGCAAGGGCTCAAGAACTGGGGACAATAAACCCGCCATCCGAATTCCCAAAGACATTATAGCTGACAAGTGCCTGCCAAGAATTCGAACGTATCACTTGGTCGGACAATAAACCCAAACCCACGTCAATGATCAAGCCCATGTGTCGATCCATCAGCGTTGCGGCACGCAGATCACCTGTTTCTTCCAAACGGGCCTTGGTGATAACTTAGGCAACATCTGCATTCTTTTTTATAACACTCGTCAACCACTTCGTGGCCGCAACTACCGCAATCGCACCGCTTGTCTGACACATCATACCAAAGTGAAGATTTCTATTAAAACAAATCAATGATTATCAATATTGAATCTGTTGGTACAAAAGAATCATTTTATACCATGTAGGCACTCTGTTAGCTGGAATTGTTCACAGGAATAGTAGAAGGAGTCGGCAGAGTGCTTTCGATGAGCAAAAACACCAACAAAAGGAGCGCAATCAAGATGACAGTGGATCTTGGCAAGAACGCAAAGGGCCTCAAGATAGGCCAAAGCGTTGCACTCAACGGCGTCTGCCTTACTGTAACTGGGATCTCAAAATCAAAATGTGACTTTGAGATGATAGACGAAACGACAAAGAAGACAGACCTTGGAAACCTCAAAGTGGGCAGCATTGTCAACATAGAAAGGAGCCTCAAGGTGGGGGACAGGATGGAGGGCCACTTTGTTCTGGGCCACGTCGACGGAGTGGGCACCATAAAAAAAATCGAAAAAAGGCCAAAGGAGATCAAGATGTGGTTCGAGATACCAAAACACCTCTCAAGGTTTGTGGTGCAGAAAGGATCAATCGCAATAGACGGCATAAGCCTGACCGTAGTCGACGTCAAAAAAAATCTCGCGTCAGTGTGTCTTATCCCGCACACAGTCGAGGTGACAAACTTTCAGACAAAGCGGGTCGGCGACAAGGTTAATATTGAAACCGACATTTTAGGCAAATATCTTCTAAAACACGAATGAATCATTACTAATTTAGTGGTAATTACCAATTTTTTAGTAACCTTTATTATTCATGGAAAAGCAACTCCATTCATGGGTCTTCAAGATGCCATACTGTCGCTAAAGCGCGGCGAGTTTGTGCTGCTGTATGATTCAGGCGGCCGAGAAAATGAAGTGGACATGGTGGTTGCGGCGCAGTTTGTAACACCTGAGCACATCTCAAGGATGCGGCAGAATGCAGGTGGGCTAATCTGCCTTGCGATAAAGGATTCTTTTGCCAAATCTCTTAACCTCAAATACATGCACAAAATACTTTCAGGGTCTTCTGATTTGGACGCAGACTCCAAGCAGATGATCATGGGGACGGCGCCATACGGGGATCACCCGACATTCTCGATTTCAATTAACCACAAGCGGACCTACACCGGAATCACCGACAGAGACAGGGCCATGACGATCAAAGAAATGGCAAACATCTACCACAAAGACAATCCGAAAAAAGAGTTTGTCTCCTCATTTACCACACCTGGGCACGTACCGCTGCTTTTAGCATCAAACGGCCTCCTTGCAAGCAGGCAGGGGCACACAGAAATGTCCGTGTATCTCGCAGAGCTTGCAAAGCTGACCCCGGTAACGGCAATCTGCGAGATGATGGACTCGCAAACCTACTCTGCGCTCACGGTTGAAAAGGCGCAGAAATTTGCAAAGGAAAATGCCATCCCATTTGTAGATGGCAAAGAACTCCTTGAATTCTCAAAGGTGCACTGATTTTGAATATTGCAATAGTCACGGCGGAGTTCAACGAGGAGATAACATCAAGAATGCTCCAGGTGGCACTGGAGAAGGCAAAGGCACTCAAACTGGATGTCAGATACTCGTGCAAGGTTCCAGGTGCTTATGACATGCCTATGATAGTTGACGCTCTTTTGCAAAAAAAAGACGTAGACGGCGTAGTCACGCTTGGCGCCATCATAAAGGGGCAGACAAAGCATGACGAAACAATAGCAAACGCGACAGCCAGGGCGCTCACTGATCTCTCCATTAAATATCAGAAGCCTGTCTCGCTTGGAATAAGCGGCCCTGGAATGCAGCAAAGACAGGCGCATGCACGAATCAGGCCCGTCGCGGAGCGGGCAGTTGAGGCAGTCCTCAAAATATCAAAGGAGCTTGAAAAGATTCGATGATTCAGCTCACCATAGTGAAGATAACAGAGTACGGGCCATGGACGTTGACGCTTGGCTCAGACAGGGAGCATGAGCTACAGATGCTGCAGGCAAACCTGTACAGGGAGCTGCAAAGTCTCTTCTCAAAGAAAAATTGCCTTGTGTTCTCCAACAGGTTCGACGAATTTTTCGTCATCACAAACGGCCTTACACTTGCAGACCACGTCGAAATCCAACGAAGCTTGGCAAAAGCATCGGCCCTCAAGCTGTCCATGTCTATAGGTTATGCGGACAATCCGTTCGACGCTAATCTGAAGGCATACGAGGGAAAGATGAAGCCAGTCATCCTGGATCGAGAAAACACAGTGTACGGATTTGTCAACGGCAACGCAGACCAGAAAGTGACCATAATGCACTTTGATGTAGAAAACATCACATCGGCAAGAAAATCCAAATCTCCATACGAGATCTCCTCCCTCATCTTCAAGCTATATGCCAGAATGTCCGAATTTTTCATGACAAAAAAATCACTTGCGTTTTTCATGGGCGGAGACAACTTTATGGTGGTGGGCACCGATGACGCAAAAAAAGACGCACAGGAATTCTTGGAGCTGGCAAAAACAGAGTTCGGAATCACATTCAACTGCGGCATAGGATCGGCAAGAACCGCAAGGGAGGCAGTCAAGCTTGCAACAAACTCGCTTGACACGATCAGAGAGATCAGGAAAACGGGAAAGGAAAAACCACCCATATACGAAATGTCATGCTTTTAAAAAATGTCAGTGTTCTGTACGGCAAAAATCTAGAGTACATTCCTTCCACAACCCTGCATACATCAAACGGCTTTTTTGCAAACTCTGGCGGCAAGGGCAGCGTTGACTGCCAGGGGCTTTTGCTTGTGCCGGGTTTTGTAAACATGCATACGCACGTAGGCGACTCGATAGGAAAAGACGCAGCACTCAAGGGCTCAGTGGACAGCAAGATACACCCAATGCTTGGCGCAAAAAGGAGAATACTGAGCAGATCAAATCCTGAACATCTTGCAGATTTTATGAAAAACACCTGTCATTCCATGCTCAAAAAGGGGATTACCACATTCGTCGATTTCCGAGAAGGCGGCCTTGGCGGGATTATGCTGCTAAGAAAGGCGTTGGAGGACGTGCCGATTCGGGGCGTAATACTTGGCAGAGTCGAGTATTACCAGGACAAAACTCAGATCAGAAAAAACGTACCGCTGCCACCTGACAGAAAAAAAGAACTAGAGTCAATCCTCGTGCATTGCGACGGCATAGGAATCAGCGGGCCAAATGAAAACAGCGACTCTGTTTTACGTTCATATTCAAGTACAAAAAAGATCCGTGCCATACACAGTGCAGAAACGCAGCAAAGCTCTTCCGTCTCAAAAAAGATGACCAAAAGATCGGAGACTGCAAGGGCGCTTCTTGCGAGGCCGCACTTTCTGGTGCACATGACGTATGCCTCAAGATCCGATCTTAACGCAGCTGCAAAAAAGACGCGCGGCATAGTGGTGTGCCCGCGAGCAAACGCATCGCTCGCAGAAGGAATTCCTGATTTTGTCACCATGCAACAACAGGGATGCACAGTTGCAATCGGGACAGACAACGTCATGATAAACTCGCCAGACATGTTCAAGGAGATGGATTACGCATGGAAGGTGCATATGGGCCTGCACAAAAAAAGACTCGACCCAAAACAGATATTGAAGATGGCCACAGTAAACGGCGGCATACTTCTTGGAAGGAAAATAGGTTCAATTGAGCCTGGCTATGTGGCAGACGGCATATTCTTTGACAAGCATGCGCTTGATTTTGAGCCGATGCTCAATCCACACGCCGCAATAGTGCACAGGGCATCCGAGTCCACAATAAGGGCAGTCATGGTTGGAGGCAAAATAGTTCATGGAAAAATCTAGGCCCCACATAATTCTGAGCGCAGCAGTCTCACTTGACGGCAAAATAGCCACAAAGACAGGCGACTCGGAGTTGTCATCGAGGCGCGACAAAGTGCGGGTGCACAGACTGCGTGCCAGCTCCGACGCAATACTGGTGGGGAAAAACACAGTAAAAAAAGATGATCCACTACTTACTGTGCGATATGCAAAGGGAAAAAATCCCACCAGAATAATTCTTGATTCGCGCGCCGAGATTCCAATAAACTCAAAAATAATCAAAACGTCCAAGCTAATTCCGACAATCATCGCTGTGTCAAAAAAAGCGCCAAAGAAGAATCTTGCAAAACTCTCAAAACATCAAGTCAGGATAATTACTGTAGGAAAAGACAAAGTCGAGATAAAAAAGCTCATCCAGATTCTCTACAAACAGGGAATCAGGACCGTCCTGCTTGAGGGAGGAGGAACAACAAACTGGGACTTTGTAAGAAAGGGCCTTGTGGATGAGGTGGTGGTCACGATATCGCCGTGTCTTGTTGGGGGGACAGCCGCGACCACTCTGGTGGAGGGTGCGGGATTTGCCAAGATTGCTGATTCGATGAAACTAAAACTGAGAAAAGCTGTGCGCCACGGCAGTGAAATGGTATTGCACTATCAGAGGTGACGACGCATGTCGTTTCTTATTTCTGTGATTTTTGATTCTAGTGCCTTTTTTAGCTTGTCGTTTTTCTTGAGGTTTACGACGCTTCCGCATCTTGGGCACTTGAAGAACATCTCAAGCGCAGTCTCAAATGTGATTCTCGGGCAGTCCTCGTTGCCGCAGTGGTAGAACTGGGACGAGTTCTCATAGTCCAGTCTCTGCTGCAGCCTGTCTGCAATCTTTTTTTTCTGGTTTTCGATAAAGTTCTCGACTTCGTCCTTTCTTGAGCGCCACCTGTAGACAAACCAGCCCTTTCGTTCGTCCTTTACGCGGATTCCAGTGATGAGGGCCTTTCCAAAAAGGTCGTAGAGGACCTTTCTTACCATGTTGATCCTAAGTCCAGTTGAGCTGGCGATCTCTTCGTCTGTTGCGTCCTCTGCTTTGAGCAGCGCGCGAGCTACTTTGAGGTATTCGTCGCCTCCAATCATTGCTGCGATCCTAACAAACGGATCTTCGTATGACTCGACCAACTGTATTTGGTGTTTTTCATCTATAATTAATGGTTATGTTCAAACAGACTGATAATGGTGGATACTTCACAAATTACGGATATTTTCATCACGTCTGTTCTCAATCGATTACTGAAGCGAGCGAGAAAACCTCACCATTTAGGGTGAGTATATCGGCCAGCTACAAACTGGAAGTCACATAATTGTTGAGAATGGTCGTGGGTTGTGTACCGCCGTACCTAGGCAAAACGAACTTGGGATGGTTGTCGCTTGAAATCATCGCTCCATATAGCCTTACAAAAATGGAATTTTTAGAACCGCTGTAATCTCACAAAGATCAGCAAAAGCCTCAATTATTTTTTGAGACAACTTTTTTGCCTTTCTTGCTTGGGACTATTTCCAGCCTTGCGTTGCTATACCTGACATCAAACTGCTTTCCATTTTGAATCCTGTCCAGAATTATTGCAAGCGCGCTGACTTCGGAGTGTGGCTGGTTTCCCACGGCAACGTTGTAGTCTGCATAATCATAAACTTCGCGCGGAACCTTCTCTGCGCCCACAACAACTAGGATCTCATCCTCGTTTCTGAGCTTTTCCTGTATGTCGTTTATGTTTTCGCCGTACATCGTCAGGTGCACAATCTTTGCGGATTTTTTCTTTGACTTGAGAAGCTTCTTCCAGTCGTCAATAAACTCCAACTCGAAGCTCCCGCCCCAAGACCTGTTTACCTTCTCAAGCGTGTCCTTGATTTCCGGGTTTACCTCGTTCATGAATATCTTTGATGCGCCAAACGCCCTTGCGACAAGCGCCACATGCGTAGTCACCCTGTCGTCCCTGACGAGGCGTTGGCCGATTCTTAACACTTCAATCCTCTTCATAGAACTTTGCCAGATCCTGCTTTGGCGGCATCTCTTTTATTTGCTGCTTTGATGTCTCAAGCATCCTGCTTACAAGCTCAAGCAGCTTTGAGATATTTTCACCGGTGGTAGCAGAGATTGGAACCCACTTCTTACTTTGACCAAGGCCCACAAGTTCGGCCCTTTTGACTATGTCGTCCGGGCCTATCAAATCGGACTTGTTGAGGGCAAAAATAACGCGTTCCTGGTCTACATCAAGATCAGACAGCGTCTTGAGGCAGCTTCGGAACTTTTTCTTCAATTCCAGCTCAGAATCGCTTATGTCTACAACAACAATCACAACGTCTGCGTACCGGAGCTCCTCGAGTGTGGATTTGAAGGCCTCGATCATATATGCAGGAAGCTTGCTGATAAAGCCAACAGTGTCTGATATCAGGACGGGCTTTTTGTCTATTAGGATCTTCCTTGTTGTGGTGGAAAGTGTGGTAAACAACTCGGGGCTCTCCTCCTTGGTTTCTCCAGTCAGAGTGTTGAACAGCGTGGTCTTGCCGGCCGACGTGTAGCCTGCAAGAGAAATTGTTTTAAGGCCTGCTCTCCTCCTTGCCTCTCTGTGTAAGGCCCTTTGCTTTCCAGTCTTGGCAAGCTTTGATTTTACGCTCTTCATCCTGTTTTGGATGTCGTTGTAGTATGTGTCGACTTCGTACATGCCTATTCCCATAAAGCCAGGCTGCTCTCCCATCTTTGCGAGCCGAACCTTTTCTTTTGCCCTAGACATCTCATATCGGAGCTGTGCCAGTTTGATCTGAAGGTGGGACTCGTAGCTTGATGACCTTTTCTCAAATATCTCCAAGATCAGAGACTCGCGATCAAGTATGTTTATTTTCAACTTTGATGCCAGGTTGTAGTTCTGGCTGGGCTTGAGTACCTCATCATAAATTATGACATCAGGCCTTATCTTGGCAACAAGCTCTTTGAGCTCTTCAAGCTTTCCCTCACCGATTCCGTATTTTGCCTTGTTGAGAAACTTTTGCCTGAGTATTCTTGCAACCTTGTAGCCGGCTGCCTCGCAGAGGCCAAAGGCTTCTTTTACAGCATCCTCGTTGTCATAAGTGATAAGAATCGCAGTTTGCGTCATTGGCAAGGCCCTTTAGAATCTAGGCCTTCTTAACACCTTTTCTATATTCATGTTTAGTACGATTTCAGCAATATCGCTTGCGTATTCAGCAATTCTTGTGACATTTTCCGTCATTCTTCGTATCCTGTATGCTTCTTCTTCGTCCTTGATGGATTTGATGGATTCAAGTATCTTCTTTTCATACTTTGAGGTTTCTGAGGCCTTTTCAATGGCACGCTCTGCCTGCACAAAGTCCTCCTTAAAGAGTGCAAGGCATGCCTCGTCCAGAACGGAAATGGCAAACTCGCAGAGATCGTCGATCTTTTCCATTGCCTCCTTTCTTACCGACTTTTTGAATTCAAGAAGGTCCTTTGCTATTAGGACAGCATGGTCGCCTGTTCTCTCTATATGTTTGACGATGAGCCTGTAACCAAGACACTGCCTTGGGTTTGTGAAGCCCATCTCTCGCAACATAAACTCGTTTTGGATCGCGATCTTCAGCTGCCTGATTATGTAAAACCCAAATCTGTCTACTTCGTCATCAGAGTCGATCACCTCTTTTGCCAAATCCAGATTCCCCTCCCTTACTGCCAAAAGCGAGTCTCTTAGCATGGATTTTGCCAGATGAAGCATCCGCTTGAAGGCACCGTCAATTGAGAGTTCCAGCAAATTCACAAGAACCTGTATGGTGATGCCGTCTACCGAATCAGAGATTATCTCTGCTCCCATCAGCATGCCCTTGACTGCAGATTTTATTGCATTGCGTTGTCCCGGCTGCAGTCTGTCTGCTTTTGGTTTTATCTGGATGGTCTTGTACCCAAGAAAGTAAAGCGAGATGAGCTTTCGAATAATAGACGCATTGTCGTCGTCTCTTGCGATTTCTAAGATCGCGTCATCTATCTGGGTGGATTTTGTTTGATCTTTTGCAGGCAGTATCTTCAGTGATGATTTTCCCTCACGGGTAATTGTTATCTGGTCTCCCTGCTTTAGGCCAAGATCCATGACCCACTGTTTTGGCAATGAAACAATATACGATGATTTGCCCGTGAACTGAAGCCTCCTCGTTTCTTGGCGTTCCTGCATGATATGTAGTAAATGAATCTTCTATATAGATTGTTAAGTCCCTATGGGGGCTTTGAAATTAATACCAGAAAATCACACATCTGGTGTGGAGCCTGTTTTGAAGCTAAAGCACACGCTGGACGCGTTGTTTGGAAGCGGGGTCTCAAAACATCTTCCAAAAAATATCGAGATCACATTTTCTAAAAAGACTGGAAGGATCCGTGAAGTATATCATGACAAAAAACTCCTCTGCACGCTTAGGATAGACGGAGGACTTGCAATCACACCGTATTTTGCGCAGATTCTGCTAAAGGGCAAAAAGTTCAGGCAAAACTGCATCGAGGTGGACGAGGAGTCAAAGCCGTTTGTGGAGGAGGGAAAATCTGTTTTCTGCAGTCATGTTGCGTGGGCAGGAAAAAGAGTACTAATTGGGGCTGATGTTCCTGTTCTGTACAGGGATAAGGTGATCGCAGTAGGGCGCGCCGTCGTCAACTCTGATATGATGATGTCGCTAAAACGTGGCGTGGCAGTAAAAGTCAGGCATAGTTTAAAACCCACGGTGGAGGAAAAACAGTCATGATGCGAGGCGGAAACCGCGAAATGCGGCGAATGCTGGATAGGATGGGCCTTGACATGAAAGAGGTCGCAAACGTCCAAGAGGTAATAATCAAGACCGACAAAAAAGAGATCATAATCACCAAGCCGGCAGTCACGGAAATGAAATCAAAGGATAATTCCATTTTTCAGGTAATTGCAAACAGCTACGAAGAAAAGGAACTGGAAACGCCTGTCTTCTCAGAAGAAGACATAATGCTTGTCTGCCAGCAAGCAAACGTCACCCCAGAAGTTGCCACAAACGCTCTAAAGGAGACTGGCGGCGATCTTGCAAGGGCGATCCTGCTTTTGAGCACCAAATGAAGGCTTTAATTATGGAACTTGGGGGTCTTGAGGTATGAAGGAAGCAGCCCAGACAGCCGTGGCGGACTCCAAGGTAAGCAAAATCATCAAGTCTCTGGCAGAGCTTGAAAACGACCTGGATTCGATAAACACCAAGGTGGCAGACATGAAAAAGGCACTAAACTCCAAGACCCAAAAGGAGCTGGATTCGCTAAAAGAAAAGGTCACGCAAATGGCAATAAAGGAAGCAGAGGCGATAATTGCGGAGACCAAGTCAAAGGCAGAGCAGCAGGCAAAAAAGATAGCGTCCGACGGGGCTGCAAAGCTGGACAAGCTCAAATCAACAATCGACTCCAAGTTTGATGAGGCAGTAGACAGCGTCGTGTCAACAATTTTGAAGCCGTAAACCCTTAAATCGGCAAATTTACAATGAATGGTATCAGCGCATTAGATGATTGCCGCATCGGAATTGCGACCACCCATGGTAAATCCTACTTCCAGTTCGTCAAAGCACTCAAGTTTTTAAATCTGAGGTATGACTCGTTACTGCCTGCCGATATACCAAACTATCCAGGAAACCTGATATTTACGACTGAGCTCGAATCCCCAAAATCTGCAAGCCAGCTCATTCTAAACGAGGACATACTCAAAGAGGATCCGACTGTCATTCAGGGAATAATAATAGAGAAGCTGGACTCGGGGTTAAACCAGCACGAACTGGTGATTGGAATCGACCCAGGCCAGAGAATCGGCCTTGTCGTGATGTATCTTGGCAAGGAAATAGAACGTGGCCTGTACACGTCGCCAGACGAGCTTGCATCACACGTAGCAAAAATACTGGGCGGCCTCAAAGCAGAGAAAAAAATAGTCAAGATTGGAAACGGCAACATGCAGGTTGCAAAACAGATCACGAGTCTGCTGAATTTGAAATTCTGCTCGCACTTTGAGCTGGAGTTTGTAGACGAGCAAAAGACGACAAGAAAGATAAAAAACTACAACAAGCGTGGCGAGCGGGACATGATGTCCGCAAAGTACATCGCACAGCGCCAAGGATACCGGCACTTTGTTTTGCCGCTTTCGAGGACGGGGTAGGTCACAAAAAACCAAAAATTCATCAAAAATCGCTCAAAAATGGCCCAAAAAGCCGCGAAATTCGCCTTTCCAGCAGCATAATATATCATTAGAAAAAAATCGTTAGATATTTATACAACTTTTCGAGGTTTTTTCAAATTGATCGAGCTATTCACTCAAGCATCAAAAAATTTTTACAATTTTTTTAGAAAAAACTTCTAGAAATTTTAGATCCATCCTTAAATATTTGCGAATCCTATAACATGGTGACAAAACATGACATGTAAGGGAATCTGCTCCAGATACAAGGCACAAAAGCCGGTAGGAACTGGACGTTATGCTTCCGGACAAAGACGTTGTCAGATTTGTGAAATCTTCATCAAATGGGAAGGACTATGGTGCCCATGCTGTGGTTACAGACTGAGAACAAAGCCACGAAATCTCAAGTACAAAGCCAAGCTGCGTGCCAGAGTTGAAGCAGAAGCTCAAGAAGCAGAAGCAATAGCAATAAAGGCATAAGTCTATCCGAGCAATTAATGTCAAGTTCTGGCCACAGAGTCATATCTGTGGAAACGGATAATCGGAAATTTGATGTCTCCATCTTAAAGTACGATAACGGTTTTTTCATCTCGATTACCGAGGGTGCCAACAAACTTGGCGCAATGATGATCTCAGCAGCAGTCGGGCCGTCGCCCAGCTCGTCTGAAATCATACCGATTCGCCAAGACTCTCTTTTTTTGAAGCTTCTTTCTCAAAAACTGGCATCCGAGGCCCACGGTGTCTGCATAGTCTCGCTTTCCACAAAGGGTGAGCTTGGCAAAAACGCAAGCAAGGTTCTAATTGAGAAGATAACGGAGGCAGTCAGGAATTGACGGACATACGCAGTTACATCGACCAGATAAAAAAATCAGGTCAACTCTCCGTCATCAAAAAAAGAGTCTCGACCAAATACGAGATTGCAGCAATCACTGCCAAAGTCGACGGCGCAAACGCAGTACTCTTTGAGAACATCAAAGAAAGCAAGCTGCGTCTTGTGTCAAACCTAGTTGGCACAAGAGCCAGATTTGCAATGGCAATTGGCACAACCGAGCCCAAGATACACGACAAAGTGACTCTTGCAATAAAAAACAAAAAGAGGCCCAAAGTCGTCTCTGGCGCAAAATTCTTTGAAAACAGCTCAAGGAACATCTCAGATCTCCCAATCGTGACCCATTTTGAAAAAGAGCCAGGGCCGTTCATCACGTCATCCATAATTTACGCACAAAACCCGGAAAAAAAGACGCAAAACTCTTCGTTTCACAGGCTTATGCCGATTGACAAAACGCACTTTTCCGTCCGCATGGTGGAAGGCAGGCATCTCCACAGAACATTTGTGGACGCAAAGGAGCACGGCGAGGACCTCAGAGTGGCAATAACTGTTGGAGTGCATCCGGCAGTTTCCATTGCGGGGGCATACCAGGCAGATTGGGGTCAAGACGAACTTGAGATAGCAAATAGCCTTCTTGGGGGCAGGCTCACGCTTACAAGACTGCCCTACTCGTCTCTGGCAGTTCCTTCTAGCGCAGAAATAGTCATGGAGGGCCGAATACTGGCAGACAAGACACACAAGGAATGGATGGTCGAAATGCTCAGGACTTATGATTATGCAAGGCAGCAGCCTGTCTTTGAGCTGCAGAAACTCTACTACAGAAACAACGCCATATTCCATGACATCTTGTCAGGGTATTCAGAGCACAGACTGCTCATGGGCATGCCAATTGAGGCAAAGCTCAACTATGAGCTCAAAAAGTCTGTGCCGCAGGCAAGGCGCGCCGTGATGAGTGATGGCGGATGCAACTGGCTCCATGCAGTGGTGCAGATATCAAAGAAAAAAGAGTCTGATGCAAAAAAGGCAATAGAGAAGACCTTTGCTGCGCACCGCTCGCTAAAGATGGTCACAGTGGTGGACGAAGACATCGACCCATCGGATCCGGTTCAAGTGGAATATGCAATGGCTACTAGGTTTCAGGCAGACAGGGGCCTTACGGTAATTGAGAAGGTGCGGGGCTCAAGCCTTGATCCATCAAGCGATCAAAAAAATCTCCTGACTGCAAAGCTTGGAATCGACGCAACAAAGTCACTCTCAAAAAGAAAGGAAGGATTCGAGATTGCACGCATACCGGGACAAGAAAGCATCTCGCTCAAAAACTATCTCTAGTGAGGTTTTTTACCACAAAGAGCGCAATTATACCGTGGAAGTTAGAAAGCGCAGCGCTTGGTGGTTTCTTTTACCTATTCTGTTTAATGTGATAGGCGGAGTCATCGCGTATTTTGTGATCAAAGATGACGACCCAAAAAGGGCAAAAAACTGCCTGCTATTGGGAATAATTCTTACTGCCATATGGTTTGCGATTTTCTTCACTCCAATTTTGATTGGAATATCGATGATGCCAGACATGCGCATGGGCATATTCGATAGTGACTTTACAGTCTGATTGGCATTCAGCAGAACTTGCCAGGCGGTCGATAATGCCTCGCATGTCCTTGATTCTATAACGGCATGTTGAGCCCCTGGATCTTCTTGATTATCTCATCATGGTTGGCATCAACTTCGAGCGAGAATATGAGCAGGCCGTCGTCCAAAAACATAGTCACAAGCTTGACTTTTTCCTTTGCAGTTATCATCCAGTTCGTTTTGCCTAGGGCATCGTCGAACATCTCCTCCATGCTTGCCTTTACCGATGCCTGGTAGTGTGCCAGATTTCCAAGCTCCGTGTCCAAAAGCGGCTTTTTGTTTGGGTGGCGTGCAAATGCAATTACCTTTCTTTCTTTTATTCTGCCTACGAATCTGATGGAATCATCCAAGCTCAGTACATGTTTGCATATGTCTATTGGACTAAGCTGCTTGTGCATCCCCTTACGCGAAAAGCTTTTGGAGACTTGTTAAAAGTCTTTTTATTGAATTAGAGGATCGTGCCAGATCTCACGAACTTTTTCTGATTTTAGATTTTTCAATCACAAATTTCTATGACCGTGAATTCAAAATAGATCTAGAAAAAAAGATGTTAGGATACGTTTACTGTACCTTTCATGCCTGTGTGAATTGCGCAAAAGTATTCATATGTTCCAGGCTTGTCAAATTTAGCAGTAAACGTCTCTCCTGCTTTGATTATGCCGCTATCTATTATTCCGTCAGGTTCTGCAGTTCCTTTCTTTACCGTAGTCACTATGTCCTCGATCGCAGAATTTACAGGAATCAGACAATCTGTGATTGGCGCAACAATAATCGCAGTAGGTACATCGCTTCCCGAACTGACTGTTGACATAATATCAGTCAAACGACGACACTTGGAGCTGGCACTGGGCGACATCGTAGGATCCTGCATTACAAACATCACGTTGATTTTGGGGTTGGTGTTGATACTATCTAACATAAGTGTGAATTTTGGTATACTGTCATCATTGATTGGATTTGCAATCGTGGCACCACTTGCAATGTTTTTGCTCATAAGAATTGCAAAGATCAAAAAATGGTACAGTTTTCTTTTCTTTGGGATTTATGCAGTCTTTCTTCTAACGGTATATGAGGTTCAGCTGTACGTCGGCGACATCAAAATGGGATAAAGCTGTAATGCTGAAATGGAGAAAGAGAATTAATTTTTGATGAACTTATTTTATTATGATGAGTAAAGTTTTTAATTCACAAACAAAGATGACAGACATGAAAAATCTTGTGGTGTTTGCCATGTTGACAGGGATCTTGTTGCTTGGCACAATATCGCACTCACCAGCTAACGCAGCACCAAACAAGAAAATCTCCATCCCAGAGCATGCAGTGGAGATAGCTCCTGGAATATTCCACCTTGGTAAATCAAAGAACGTGGACGGCAAAATGGTAGAAGGCATAATGATCATTGATTACAAAAAAGGTAAGGCAAAACCAGACGGTGTAGGAGGCGGCAAGGCAGGCAAATCGTCATGCTACTCGTTTTTGGCAAGTGGGGCCAAATGGAAGACTCAGGAGCCATGGCTGATTGATACGGCAAACAGTGAAGGACTGGACGGCACGTTCCTCCTAACCAACACTGCAGCAAACATCCAAAAGTGGGAAGACGCAGGAGCAGGCGACGTGTTTGGCTCTGGCTCTGTGGCAAGCGGCCTGGCAGCAGATGAGATTGCACCAGATGGACTAAACGAAGTCCTCTTTGGAGGAGCAGACGATCCAAACACAATAGCAGTCACAATAGTGTGGGGAATATTTAGCGGACCGGTAAAACAAAGACAGCTTGTGGAATGGGATCAGGTGTATAATGAAGTGAATTTTGATTGGACTCAGGACGCAATTACTGATCCTACCAGGATGGATTTTGAAAACATCTCAACCCATGAAATAGGGCATGCGTTTGGCATGGGACACCCAAGTAGCAGCTGCACCGAGGAGACTATGTATGCATTTGCCACCGAAGGCGAAACAAAAAAGCGTGATCTTAACTCTGGCGATATAGCTGGAATAAACGCCTTGTATTAACAAGGTAATTTCTATGATTTAATTATGCCAAGATCTCAGTTAGCACATGGAAATTGCATACGTGCTCATACAGTGTGATCTGGGATACGAGGACACCATCATAAAACAACTAATGCAGATGAATCAAATAAAAGAAGTACGCGGCACGCTGGGCGTCTTTGACATATTTGCCAAGATCCAAGCAGATTCCAGAGAAGAAATCGAAGAGATAATCTCAAAGATCCGCAAAATACCACACCTGCGTGAAACAAACACACTCACTGCAATCATATCCCAGGGTGGAAGGTAGTATAGTTCATAACTTGTTAATTCTGTTATATACAAGATAAAACACGGTACCGCTTACCACCACGCCAAGGCCCATCAGTATGATGTAAGAGTCAAACTGGATGACGCCAAGAATGGGCGTAATTATTCCCAGTGCAGCAAGTATGGGAAACCGCTTTACATTCAAAGGAACCTTAAACGGCCTTTCTATGTCTGGTTCCCTGAATCGTAGCCAGATCAAAGAAAAGTTCACCAAAATGAAAACCATGATTATGGCAAACACGGAGATGTTTGCTACTGTGGCAATGTCTCCTGCGAAAATGAAGATGCATGAGAGGGCGCCTATGATGATTACTGCCAACCAGGGCGTCTTTCTCTTCTGGTGTATTGTGCCAAGAATCGGGGGAAGTGATCTGTCGCGTGCAATTCCGTACAGTATTCTGGAGCCTGACACTAACATTATGAGAACCGTGTTGGTTGTGGCAAACAGCGCAATAAGCAGAATGACAGTATGCCATTGTTGCCCAAGCGCCTTTTTTATGACATCTGCAAGCGGAGCCACAGAGGCATCGAGCTCCTGCCAGCTCAGAATTCTGACTGCGGACAAGGAGACCAAGATGTAGATAACCGCGGTGATAGAGATGGCAAGTATGATTGCCCTTGGAAGCACCCTTGTCGGGTTCCTTATCTCTTCTGCTATGTTTGCAATGTTCTCAAATCCAATGTATGCAAAAAACACAAGAGTAAAGGCGGCAAACACGCCAGAGAATCCAAACGGCATCTCAAAGTAATTCACCTCCGCATCTCCAAAGACAATTAGGCCTAACCAGATCACCAAGGCAAGGCCTGCAGCCTCGATTATCGTAAAGATGATGTTTATCGATGATGATTCACGAATACCAAGGAAATTCAAAAAAGACAACCCGATCACTGCCATGACGGCAGCAGCAGCAATCGGCACACCTGAAATGGTTGTAAAATATCCGCCAAAACCAAGCGCGATGGCCGAAGCTGAAATTATTGCAACAAAAAGTGTAAGCCAGCCTACTATGAATGCGACAAAATTGCTCTTGAATGCGTTTTTCACAAACACGTATTCTGCCGCAGCCCTGGGATACATGGATGATAACTCAGCATAGCTCAGGCCGGTAAATGTGGCCGCAAATGCGCCCAAAACAAATGAGAACCACAGCGAGTTTCCAGCCTCTCCTGCCGCGTCGCCTATTAGGGCGTATATGCCTGCGCCAAGAATAAGGCCGACGCCGTACATGGTGGTCTGAAAGAGGCCAAGATGCCTGCGAAGCTCCGTCATGACCAATCATCCAGTTGTGAACTATTTTACTTGTGGCGCTTCATTCAGAGTTGATAATCAAGTTATTTTCACGGCTGATAATTACGATTCTTGTTAAATATGAAAACAGCATATTCAATCCAGTGGAAGGAAGGCAACTGCATGTTTCCCCCAACACTCCCCAACCTCCTTCCAACTCTTTCAATGCAAGACACTGCGTACCAGCTTCTCAAATAACCAATGCAATATCATTACATCATGCAAGTAATCAAAGTGACCGGTCGAGGAACCGGAACAAGAAAGACCGAAGTCGGCGCACAGAACTGGGCAGGGGAAAGCTACAGAAAAGTGCAGCAAGAGCGACTCGCAAAAATAGAACGAAACCTTACACTGGTTATGGGCCGGGGAGAAAAAACACTGAACATAAAAGAGCTTCCGCCTCCAAGACCCAAGCCTCCCATTGAAAACCTGATGTGCGTCACAAACAGGGGGACTTCTGCAAGAAAGTGCAGCTACTAACGCCGCACTTTTTTTATTTGATAAATATCAACGATGAGAATTGTATTAGGCCACTAAATATATCAAATACCATCTAAAACTATGGTAAGTCAAAATGCGGTATTTGCGGCAGTGATAATCGGATTCGCCGTCACGATACTTGGCGTGTTTGTGTGGCCGTTCTACAACCTAATACCAAGCTATGTCACAGAGACAGTACAAATAGTATACAAAGACGATCAGGGAAGGTGTGTGGCGCAAACATCGGACAACTACTTGGTGCCAATAGGACGATGCAACGCAAACCCAGGCGACACAATCACGGCAGAATATGATGTAAAAATCAAAGAGAGACTCGTCCAATCGATAAGGCGACTCTGACCATTTTTTATCTGAAGAAATCAGCCAATTCCAGCTAATACACATGATTATCGACATTGAAATTCTACTGGGCATTATTAAGCCAAAAAGCAGATCAGTCCTTTGCGGAGTGAAATGATCACCAAAATAGGTACCAAGTCAAAAAACAACCCGACTGAAAATGACCACGAATACCTGGTGGATACAAAAATAACGAAAAAGTACTTGGCGTTTTCCGAAAACGACACTGTGGATAAAGTAAAAGAGGTTCTTGCCACGAAGGCAAAAACGTTTGAAACCATTGGCTACATTTATGTGGTCACTGATAACGGCGTGCTGCACGGAACCGTCTCACTAAAGCAGGTGCTTGAGGCCGCACCGTCTACAAAACTTGGAGATCTGATGAACCCAGACGTGATCTATGTCAAATACCACTCACATCAAGAAAGGGCGGTGTATCTTGCACTCAAACACGGCTTGAAGGCGATCCCCGTGGTGGACAAAGAAAAACGGCTTCTTGGAATCATCACCCACAAAACAATCCTCTCCATATTCCATCATGAATTCAGAAAAGACCTGTTCATGTCTGGCGGAGTCCAGCATTCAAAGGAGGTAGAATCTATCAACACTCCTATCTCCAAGCTCGTCAAAGTCAGGTTTCCATCGTTGTTTTTAGGCCTTATCGGCGGACTGGTCGCAGCTTCAATTGTCACAAATTTCGAAGACATTTTGAATTCTTACATAGTTCTGGCCTCGTTTATCCCAGTTATTGTGTATCTGACTGATGCGATAGGAACGCAATCGCAGACCCTTGTGGTGAGGCTGTTGGCACTTGAGCCAGATTTCCCGTTGCGCCGGTACCTTCTCCGTGAAATAAAAATCGGCGTTATCTTGGGAATTATTTTTGGCGCAATGCTGTTTTTTGCAGAGCTCGTTGGTTGGCAGCAAATAAAGCTCGGCGTCGTAGTTGGGGCAGCAGTGTTCTTCAGCATGGCGTTTCAGGCTTTTTTTGCAGCTTATTTTTCAATCATGCTCGCCAAGTTCAAAAAGGACCCGGCAATAGCTTCGGGGCCTTTGGCCACTATAATCAGCGACATCACCACCATTGCAATGTACTTTGGCGTGGCAATTGTGGTCTTGGAGGTATTCTGATCTATGATATCACACATGAAAATTGTCTTGCCTGTACATATACAATAGATGAAAACCGGATATGTGGATAGTGAAAAAAGATTCGTCATGATTGGCCTAATTGCAGGCGGGATCGCACTGGCCGCCATATTTGGCTATGCAAGCCAGGGCTACGTAAGGCAGTTTAACATATTCTGGCCAGAAGTGGTAAGGCAAACACTCGAGTTCCAAACGCTCGAGGGCCGCACGGTTGTGGTGGGAACGGTGGGAAACGGGGGCACAAACCCAGAGCTCATCATGAGGGCAGGCGACTATTCGTACATAATTACCGTGATAAACAAAGACACAAAGCCGCACCAGCTCTATGTCGACGGCGTCGAGTTAAAATCAAAATTGTTGGGGCCGTCCGATACCGATACACTGACCATAATCAGTAAAAAGGAGGGCGTCTTCAACTATTACGATGTCGCAAATGGCAAGGAATTTCTTGGAACGATTCGTGCTGTGCGTGTGACATTAACTGAATGAAGGTGTGATGTGGTTGATATCGATTATTGGTAGCGGCAAAGTGGGTTCGGCAGTTGCGTTTCTGTGTGCCTCATACGGCCTGGATGACATCATTTTGGTAAATCGCACAGAAAAAAAGGCAGTGGGTGAAGCTCTAGACATCACAAACGCAATCCCGTTGTCGTCTACTATATCGATCAAGGGAACAGACAACTATTCAAAAATCAAGGACTCGGAGGTGATCGTAATTGCCGCAAGCAGCGGGGTACATATGCAAAGCAGGAGCGAGATAATGCATGAGCAGGCGCTCATGATACGAGATATGGCAAAAGAGATCGCAAAGCATGCACCTGATTCCAAAGTGTTAGTGGTCACAAATCCAGTAGATGTTATGACGTATATTTTGCAAAAAGAGGCCGACATGCAGCCAGCAAGCGTAATAGGTGTCGCATCAAGCTTGGACTCTGCCAGATTCAGGTATCGCCTATCTGAGGAGCTTGGGACAGACCAGTCGCAGATAACTGATGCGCTTGTGCTGGGCGAGCACGACGACTCGATGGTGCCAATCTTCTCATACGCAAAATTCAGAGGCAAACCAGTATCTGAGATTCTCGATGAGCAAAAAAAAATCCAGAATTACCTCTGAGGTGAGGAACTACTGGAAATACCTTCGCGACTACAAAGGGCATTCCGCATTCGGCATTGCAAAAAATACGTTTGACATTGTAAGATCCATAGTAAAAAACGACATGCTTGCAGTTCCGGCCTCCACATTGCTGTCAGGCCAATATGGATTGTCTGATGTGTGTATTGGAGTACCGCTCTCCATAAACAGGAATGGAGTAGCACAGATCAACCAGATAAAAATTAGTCAAGACGAAGAGAGCTCGCTGCTCAAGTCTGCATCCATTGTAAGGGATAACATAAACAAGGTACTAGATTCTCTGCAGGCTAGGAAATGATCTCACTCGATAATTTTTGTAACGCCAGAACACGCCTAAGCGGTATCCCTGTGGCCCTTGAAAATTCAGCGCTGTCGACAGCAACCAAATCTTTTGCTACCATCATCTTGGATTTGACAAATGCCTCCAGCTCCAGCCTTGTCGGTCCAAGGATGGTGACAGGGTACAGTTTTTTGTCCTCAATCATTTTCTCCAGCCCTGCCCTGACAGGGTACCTCCATGACAGGATTTTTTGACTTATGCAGCTAGAGTAAGTAATTACGTCGTCTGATACTTTTGTGTTGCACACAAGCATCTCGCCATCAAAGCTATCCACAAGATCCAAAAATCTTGCATGCGTGTAAAGTGATTCCTTGATGCCGGTGTACTTGCCAGGCATGCTGTGGTACTTGCACTCGACAAGCCACCTCTTGTCAAGCCGTTCCATGGCAAGGTCTATTTCATGCTTTACGCACCTACCATGAAACTCCATGCCTATTGATTTTGTCTTGTATCCGAAATTCTCAAGAATCTGGCTCACATAAGTCTCAAATGAAAAACCTGCTGGGCCAAGCCGCATAATTGATTCCTTGAGGCGATACCTCTGCTTTATTGCAATACTCCCATGCTTAGACAAAAGTTGCAGGACCATCGCATAGATCTCCTTTGTAGTGGTTCCGTGGTGGATTCTTGACTGAATCTGTCTTGCAATGTCTCTTGCAACACTTGGATCTGCTCCCGCTCTCATGCAGGTGAACTCGACCTTTCTTGGATTGAATGGAGCCTTCTGGCCGTTGGCCTTTGTGATTATGATTTTCCTCAACGATTCTAATACATTGGAGGTGGTTGATTAGGCGTTTGCCCTGAAGGAGCAGGCGCCCTTGATACAGCTACAACATTGTCAATTCGGAGTATCATGTTTGCGGTTTCTGTTGCAGATTTGATCACCTGTTCTTTTACGCGAACTGGCTCCAGAATGTCTATTTTTTCAATGTCGCTTATGATGCCATTTATGACGTCGACTCCGGCATATTTCTCGCCCGCGCTCTGCTTTGCCCTAAGCTGCGTTATCGCATCAATTGGGTTCATGCCTGCGTTTCTTGCAAGAGAAATAGGTATTGCCTCAAGAGCCTCTGCAAATTTCTCAACTGCAAGCTGCTCCCTTCCAGACAACGATTGAGCCCACATCCTGAGCTTTGTGGCAATGTATGCCTCTGGTGCTCCTCCGCCAGGCACAAAATAGGGTCTTTCCACCACATCCTTGACTACCATCAACGCGTCATGGACTGCTCTGTCTACTTCGTCTACGACCCGCTGTGAGCCGCCTCTGATAAGAAAAGTCACAGCCTTTGGGTTCTTGCAGCCTTCTACAAACGTCCAGTTGTCCTCTTCAATCTGCTTTTCTTCTACATTTTGTGCAAGGCCCAAGTCTTTGTCTGTAAGATCCTCCACATTTCCAACTATTCTGCCACCTGTGGCCTTTGCAAGCTTGGCCATGTCGCTTTCCTTGATCCTACGAACTGCCAAGATTCCAGCTTTTGCCAGATAGTGCTGCACAATATCGTCAATTCCTTTTTGACACAGAACCACGTTTGCTCCCGTCTTTGTTATCTTTTCGACCATCTCTCGCAGAATCTGGTTTTCTTCTTCCATGAATGACTTTATCTGATTTGGAGTGGA
This sequence comes from Candidatus Nitrosotenuis sp., assembly GCA_038869975.1. Taxonomy (GTDB): domain Archaea; phylum Thermoproteota; class Nitrososphaeria; order Nitrososphaerales; family Nitrosopumilaceae; genus Nitrosotenuis. The sequence goes on along the minus strand of JAWCQC010000003.1, from coordinate 9,321 downwards.
GATGTTTATCTTGGCGTCGAATTCGGTCTTTTCTATTTCAAGGGGGGCAGAAATTAATGCAATTTTGGCATTCTGAATCTTTTTTGGCATGTTGTTGTTGACGACTTCTTTGTCAAGCACTATGCCATTGATGAGGCTGCTGTCTGAGATGGAGCCGCCAGTCTTTTTTTCCACCTTGACATTGGATATTGTGACTTTGTTCTCGCCGTCCTTTTTTTCCATTACTGCGTGGACTGCCTCGACCACTATCTTTGCAAGATCTGCTGCTTCCACTGCAACTAATTTCGTGAGCATAGAGGTTCGTGCTATTTTTTCCAATGTCTGTTTGTCATTTACGTCAATTTTTTTTGCGATCTCGGAAAGAAATGCTATTGCTTTCTTTGAGGCCTTTTTGTAGCCGTCTGCGATTATCACCGGATGAATATCATTGTCAATCAGCCCCTCTGCTTTTTCAAGAAGTGAGCCTGCAATCACGACTGCGGAAGTGGTGCCGTCTCCAACCTCGCTGTCTGTGGCCTTTGCAACCTCGACCATCATCTTGGCTGCAGGATGCTGGACATCGATCTCCTTTAGGATGGTTGCACCGTCGTTTGTTATGGTGATGTCGCCAATAGAGTCAACTAGCATCTTGTCCATGCCTCGTGGCCCGAGGCTTGACGCGATTATCTCAGCAATGATTTTTGCCGCATTGATGTTGTTTTTCTGTGCGTCGCGACCTCTTGATTGCTTGGAGCCTTCCTTTAGAACTATTACCGGAATGCCTTCCGAGGTGGTTTGTATGGTGGACACTGCATAAGAAGACAAAAAATTGTATTTATGGAATAAAGTTAAATCTCAACTCTGAGAATCTGGCTTTTCTCAGAACTGAAAATTGACTGCAGGTGGTATATACAATTGGATTCATCGCACAATTGATGGTAAGACAATCTGTCTGGATAGGAATCGCAGTAGGGGTATTCTTTGCAGGACTCGGAATAGGATACGCAGTCTTCCAAGGAACTTCAAACTTGCACATGAATCCACAACAAATGCAATCCATGATGAATGATCCCAACTTTAGGCAACAAATGATGACTCAGTGGCGACAAAACCCACAGACCATGAATGACTGGATGAACCAGATGATGGCAGACCCACAATTGATGCGCCAGATGCATGACATCATGATGAACGATCCTGATCACATGGAGCAGATGCATCAAATGATGAAAGATAACCCTCAGCACATGGAAAAAATGATGCAAATGATGATGGAGGACTCTGGTCACATGCGCCAAATGATGAGGCAAATGATGGACGATCCACAGATGATGCAAGAGATGCACCAAATGATGATCGACGATCCGCAACACATGGAACAAATGATGCATATGATGGGAAACAAGACAAGAATGGGATCACAAATGGGCCATGGAATGAAGCCATGAATCACTCGTTTTTTCACATTTTAGTTAATCCTTCAAGCTGATGCAATTGCGGTGTCTGTCATGAAGTGGCATTTTGAAGACTTTGTTTACGGGGCGTTTGACGGCTCTGTGACCACCTTTGCGGTAGTTGCAGGGGCCATAGGGGCCTCCCTTTCCCCAATGATCGTAGTCATACTTGGGTTTGCGAATCTGTTTGCAGACGGCTTCTCCATGGCGGTGGGCAGCTACCAGGCGACAAAGGCCAGAATCGAGTTCATAGAAAAGGAGCGCAAAAGGGAGGAATGGGAAATAGACCACATGGCGGAATCGGAAAAGCAGGAAATCCGTGATATATACGCAAAGAAAGGCTTTACGAGTGAGCTGCTCGACGAGATAGTTAAGGTCATCACTACGAGAAGAAAGGTGTGGGTAGATACAATGATGAAAGAAGAGCTCGGACTAATCGAAGACGACAAAAAGCCGATTCATGCAGCCACAAGCACCATATTGGGATTTACTTCGATCGGACTAATCCCACTGGTGCCATTTGTAATGATGTTTGTGCTTGGCAATAACTCACAACACGGCTTTTCGTATTCTGTTGTCTTTACCAGTATGGCATTCTTCATAATTGGAATAATCAAAGGAAGCGTTGTCAAAAAGCCGCTTCTAAGATCAGGCCTGATAACCCTCCTGATTGGGGCAATCGCTGCAGGCGTATCTTATCTCGTAGGAAATCTTCTTGGCAACATTGTACGAGCCTAGTAGGCCGCTACTGCCTCTTCATTACTATCATCGAAGATCTTGGTGAGTGCACGGTAGTACATCCTTCTCATGTCCTCTCTGTTGCAGACGGTATAGAGCTTGATAAAATCGGTCGCAGTAACTATGCCAAGCAACTCGTCTTCGTCGAGAACCGGGAGCCTGCGTATCTTTCGTGCATACATCAGATCTGCTGCGTCCCACGCTTCATCATTGGGGCCTATGTGAATCAGAGGTGAGGACATGACCTGTCTTACCTTGGTGTGTATGGGATACGCGTGGGCCGCGATTTTTATCGCAAAGTCCCTGTCAGTCATTATGCCTATGGGTACATCATTTTCCATCACTATTACTGAACCTACTCCGGCTTTTTCCATGATCTTAGCTGCCTCATTGACCGTCGAGGACGCATCTACGGTGACCAATGCTCTGGTCATTATGTCCTTTACGAGGATGGTTGGTTGAGTTTGCGCCATTAGTTCGGAAACGATTCTCAACTATATGAGGTCAGTTGCGAATTATCAACGCTGAAAATCAACACAGAAAATCTACCACATTGTTTAATTTGGCTGCTATTTTACAAAAGCCAGTTGGCAAATCTGAAAAAAATCTTCGTGGCATTGGACGGCTCGGAGAACTCCCTGAGGGCCCTTGACATGGCAATCTATCTTGCCAGGCAAGCGCAAGGCACGATTACTGGAATCTTTGTCATACCGCTTTTTTCCGTAAATGTGGCAAAGCCAAGCTCAAAGCTGGGCAAGATCTTTGCGGAAAGCGGCAAAAAGATTCTAGCAGACGCCAAACTGCGCTGCGCAAAAAACGGGGTGGTGTTCTACGAGAAGATACTTTGTGGAAATGAGGGATTCAAGCTGGTCAACCTGGCAAAAGACCGAAAGGCTGACCTCATTGTAATGGGATCTCGGGGAAGAAGCAACATCAAGGAGTTCTTTTTGGGAAGCGTCTCGCACTATGTGGCACAAAAGTCTCCAGTACCTGTGCTCATCGTCAAATAACCGTAATTATCAGCCATGATATTCTTGTTTTCTGTATTTAATCTGCCAAAGGAAAATCCATTCCATGCTGCTAAAAAATCCAGGACTTAGGGACTCGTTAATCAAAAAAGCCATCACGGTAACTCCGTACACATCGCTTCTTGAAGCAATAGAAATCCTACAAAAATTCAGAATAAGCAGACTGGTGGTCATAGACAAGAATCAAAGACCGGTCGCAATGATTACTGAAAAAGACATACTCAGAGCGCTTTTCCCTCTTGGCAGCAAGCCGATAGGATCAATTCAAGTAATCGACGCAATGTCAAAAAATCTGCTCACAGTAAAAAAAAGTGACTCGTTATACAAATGTGCCAAGCTGATGAAGGACAACAGCATAAGCTCTGTAGTAGTCATGCGTAACGACAATTCTCTTGAAGGCATAGTTACAAAGACCGATCTGGTGTTCAGTTTTTTGGTTCAAGAGACTGCTCCAATTCAAGTATCGAAAATAATGACAAAAAAAGTAGTGACGGTATCTGCAGGCGAACTTCTCTTTGTTGTCGAAAGCATCCTGCTCAACAACAAGATCTCACGCGTTCCTGTGCTCAGAAACCAAGATCTTGTGGGAATCATCACATACAGGGATTTTGTGCCAGCAAGGATACCAAACCGACTCGGCGTATTTACCGACACAAACGAGCTAAGGGATATGTGGTACAGCCCGTACCCAAACCAGTTCAACGCAAACAAGCTCAGCCACGCACTCACCTTCAGGGCCGAAGACATCATGACAAAAAACCCGGTGACCATGGGGCCTTCTGACGACGTCTCGCTGGCGGCATTGTTGATGTACAGGTACGATATAAGTGGCATCCCGGTAATGAAGAACTCAAAAATCGCAGGAATAATCACGAAATCAGACATTGTATTTGAGCTTGCAAAAGAAGCCTAGTATAACAGAATGCTGGTGGTCTGTCGATGTTCCAAGATCGGCTTGATGCAGCAAGACTCCTTGCAGAAAAGCTAGATTTTGCAAAAGGCAATGACGGCGTGGTTTTGGCAATACCGCGAGGCGGCGTCATAGTGGGCGACGAAATTGCAAGAATCCTTGGGCTCCCGCTGGATGTAATCATAGCCAAGAAAATCACACCTCCAGACTATCCAGAGTATGCAGTGGGGGCAGTCACCTTTGATGGGGTAATGTATCGCGGCCCGGGGTGGGAGCGTTGGTCTGCGGAGCCGGGGTTTGAGCAGGAATTACAGCAAAAAAAAGCCGAAGTGTCAAGACAGCTGCAGGTATACAGGGGAAACACGCAGTACCAATTAGAAGGGAAAACTGTGATTCTGGTAGATGACGGAGTCGCAACTGGTGCCACCGTCTGCGCCATTTTGGAATGGCTGTCAAAAAAGAATGCAAGGGAGGTGATTCTTGCAGTGCCGGTAATACCGTACACCACCTATGAGTTCTTGAAGAAATTCGGAATCAAGATCGTTGCAGCAGAGATCCCAACAGAGTTCTCGTCGGTAGGTCAGTTCTACAGAAAATTCGAACAGGTGCCAGAGCAGACAGTCCTTGACATACTACAAAGACACAGAAAATAGACGCTATCTTACAATCATGACCGGACAGTGCGCAAGCTCAGATACTTTCCTGCTCACACTGCCCAATGACTTGATCCTGCTGATTCCGTGGAGCCCCTGACTGCCTATGACTATCAAGGAGGCAGATCTTGACTTGGCCGACTTTAGTATTTCATCTGCGATGTTGCCATTGACAATTATTTTGTAATACGCAGTTACATTCTTTGAAGCGCAGTATCTGCTGTACGATTTTAGAAGTTTTTCTGCGTTGGTTTTAGCTACGCTAAGCAGCCTTTTTTGCAGCTGGCCTTTTGAGGCACTCTTTACTAGTCCCAGAAGCGAGCCAGGCGGCACAATTACATCTGTAGTGACTATTGTGCACAGGTAAATCGTTGCGTTTGTGAGCTGTGCTATCTTTGTAGCCTCTATGAGTGCTTTCCTCGAGTACGTAGAGCCGTCAACTGGAACAAAAATCCTCTTGTACATGTCACTTTACCAGCAATACTGGGATGCGTGAGCTGTGCACTACAGCATTTGAGACGCTACCCAAAAAGAACTCCTTTATCCTGCCCTTTCCTCTTGCGCCAATCACTATGAGATCGCATTTTTTGGCCTTTGCAATGGCCGGGATTTGCTCTACCGGACTGCCGTAAACTATGGCATACTTGAACAAGATCCCCTTTTTTGCGGCGCGATATTTTGCTTCTTCCATGAACTTGCCTGCCTCCTTTTTTTGATAGATCTTGTATGGCACAACGGACGGCATGAATTCTGCGGGCAGAAACGATATGGCATGGAGGCCTAAAATCGTGGCGTGGCACGCACGAGCTATCTCTATTGCCTGATCGAGGGCCTTAAAGGAATCCTTTGAGCCGTCCATGGGAACCAAGATCCTTTTTATTTTATTTTGCAATGTGATGTAACTCTGCTGTTTTAATTTAAACGTCTTGTTCAAATTATTAGCAGTGATAATTTGGTGATTTTCAACGCTGATAATTGACAGCTTGCTTAACTACAATCGATACATACACACAGTGTACAAGCACGACTTGTACATGTGGACGGGAATGCGGGGTGATAACCCATCATGGCATACTTCGGTGTGACGTGTCGTGCATTCTCGTCTTTTCTTAAATGTGGAATTTGTGTGATAAACATTAAAAACATCACGACTGCCGTCTACTGATCACTATTGAAAAACAGTTTTGCCAAGATTCTGGTCTGTTGTGACGGATCCAAGTACTCTGAAAAAGCAATACGGGTTGCATGCGAGCTTGCGAGAAACTACGGCTCAGAGCTCACACTGATTCACGTAGTGGACAGGACGCGAAAATCCGACATTCTGGCAGGAGCCGAGTTTACGCAGATCTTAAGAAAGTACGCCAAAGAGACACTTCAAAAGGCGCAGAAAATCGCAAAGGATGAGGGACTTGAAGCAAAGACGGTAGAAAAGGAAGGAAACATAGCAAATGAGATAATCTCCTACGCAAAAAAGGATAAAACAGACCTAATTGTGGTGGGCAGCAAGGGGCTTGGAGCAGTACTCAAATTCTTTTTGGGAAGCGTTTCATCCAAAATAGCAAACCACTCCATGTGTTCGGTCATGATAGTAAAATGACCCCAGCGGTGATAATCACCGCTTGCTTTTATTAAAAATGGCACCCACATGACAACATGGTGCGCATACCAGACAAAGTGACACAGATGATAAGGCGCCAAAAAATCATCATCGTGGACTCCACCAACAAAAAAATCTGCAACATCTCTCCTAGGACTGCCTTCCATGTGGACCAGGATGGCTCACTCTACTGGCTTGAGCTTTTCAGGCACAAAACACTGAGGAATCTGCAGAAAAATTCATGGTGTGCGGTTGCGGTGTTTGACAAAAACAAGCTTGATGGATACCAGTTAAAGGGCAACGCAACTGTGGTCTTGGACAGAAAGCTCAAAAAAGAAATGAGCGCCAAGATAATTGACAAACTTGCAAGGATGCACAAGCAGCGGATCCTCAAAGGTGCAAAAAAACCCAATCTTGTTAAATTTAACACAAGGCTGGTCTTTTCGTTGAACCCAAATGAGCTTGCAGACTCTCCGCTGGCAGTTGATGCAGACAACGAATCACTAAAAGCAGCAGACATGCAGTGGTGATCCCGATGAGCATGCACCGTCGAGCCTCCTGCATATTCTGTGAGCGACCCAGATCAGTTTATGCGGACAAAAAACAGTGGTTAATACATCTTGCAACTCACAGGGAGGCAATAATCAAGTACATTGTGGACAATTTTGAAAAATGTCCGCTTGGGGCATATCCGAGGCTGATCAGAGACAAGACAGAGTATGCAGGACACCTCAAGTGGTCGCACACAAAAAGAGAGCTTTTATTGTGGGCCTACAGGAACCTAATAGAAAACCAGATCGAGGTTTTACCGTAGCCTCTTGTAAATCGTCTTGAACTCCTCTGCAAGCGTGTAAGCTATGTTCTGGAGGTGTGTTATCTCGATCATGTTTGTTTTTCCGCGCGCGATCTGCCTGATGAGGGTCATGCATTGGTGGATCTTGTTGTGGGTGTCCTTTGTGGCATCGTTTGGACCTTCCACCTGAGTCAGCATCTTGAAGCAGTCGTTGAATTCAAGGCAGAACTGCAAAATGATTTGCTCCCAGTTCTGAGAGGTGGTCGGTATTCCCATCCCCCTTGCGAGTTCCTTGAACTCGTTGCTTCTATCTATGAGCAGCATGTCTAGCGCTTCTTTTGCTTTTTTTGGCTCAAATCCTTCTAGTTTTTCAAGTATGCCCATGTATCTGAAAATAAATCCTGCGTATTTAACTTCTAAACTAAAAACCAGATCTGGTTTTTGGGTCGATCTTATATCTGATAATCGTCAGACTGTCTTTTAAAGAACACCTGGACATTCCAATCATGACTGAGCTTGTCGCGGACGTCATGAAGAAATCCGTCATCTCAATAGACTCTTCTATGACGGTACAAGATGCAGCGAAGATGATGGACGATGCGTCAATTGGCGCCATAGTCGTCATTGAGAATGGAATTGCCATCGGAATAATCACCGAGCGCGACATTACAAGAAGAATTGTGGCAAAAGGAAAACCTCTTACCACCAACGTAAAGGACGCAATGTCGTCTCCTCTAATCGTGATAAATCCTGATGACTCCGTCTGGGAGGCAGCCCAGTTGATGAAAACAAGAAAGATTCACCGACTCCCAGCAGTGAAAGATAACCGACTTGTGGGAATCATCACCACGTCAGACCTAGTAAGGCTTTGCAGCATTGGCGCCGATTCAGAAATGAGTAAGATCACCGAGCAGATCCTCTTGCGAATGAAACCTTCCAAATAACTACATACTAGCCGGAAGTGCATCCGTGCTCAAAGCGGTCCCAGGGGTACACTATGTACTCATTACCTTCTGTCAGCTTTGCGTAGATAAGCTGTGCTGGATATTTTTGGCCCCTGCGAGCGTACAGCGTTGCAAAGACGAGGCTTTCTGACTCTTCTGCCTTTTCTATGACTCTTCTGAAGGTCTCACCGGTGTCGTAAATGTCGTCAACAAAGAGCGAATCTGCAGGAACCGTTTCATCATCGACAAGGATGCTTTTTATGCCCAGCCTGTCCGCTACAAGACGCGCAGGCACAAGGCCGCCACGACTGATTGTGGAGATGGAGTTGAACCTTCTATTCTTTGATAGTATCTTTTCAACCAGAATCTTTGTACATTCTTCGATCTCGGCCCACTCTTTTGTCTCTTTTGCCATATGCGACTAGTTACCGCATCTGGTTTATTTTTGTGGCTAAAACTCATTTTTGATAATTTGACTTTTGTTTATGTATGATCGGCTGCAAATCATGTCATTGCTTGCAATACGAAACATCCTCGTGCCGCTTGATGGTTCCGATAACTCGTTTAGGGCCCTTGACGCAGCCATTCTTTTGGCAAAAAAGCTCGACGCAAAAATAACTGCGGTATACTGTGTCAGCATAATACCAGTCATGGAAGCGCACATGATCGACCCGCTCAAGTATCAAGCAGAAGAGCGCAAGTACGCAGATGACGTGCTGCGTAAGGCCGAGTCTGCCGCAAGGGAAAATAATGTGCCGGCAGAAACGCTCGTAGCGTATGGGAACGCAGGCATCGAGATAATTCGTATCATAAAAAACAAAAAGAACAAAATCGATCTCGTGATGATCGGCTCTCGTGGGCGAAGTCAGATAAAAGAAATGTTTTTGGGCAGTGTGTCAAACTACGTCTTGCACAAGTCACCGGTGCCAGTACTGGTAGTAAAATAATGTCAAATTTCAGACTTTGCAGGCTCTCCTGCAGGTACGCGCCAGCTATCTCATGCCACTGTATGGGTGAAGCACCAAAAGGCTACTACGATGCAGCGAAGCTGTAAATTATTAAGCTCGATTTCGGAATTGTACTTGTTTTGGTGAGCGCAATACTGACACACTCCCGACCCTAAAGGGTTCGGGGTTCTGCTTTTGCTGTTTTTCCGTCTCATCTGTCGCCATCAAGCGGGTTTTTGCAGAACCAACACACAGTCGAGTTTTACGGTTACAGTCGT
>JAWCQC010000002.1:0-114749 GCA_038869975.1 Candidatus Nitrosotenuis sp. | reverse complement strand
TGAGGGAATAGCCTCGAATGAGTAATTGCCCGCCCCTATTCTGAAAGGATCAGAGTCTAGCTTGGGCTATTCCCATATGCACAAAACATCAAACAAACTTTAAAAACTATTCACATGAGTGTGTCAGTGTGATAACTAAATCATGTGTATTAAACTTGCGATACACTACTATCAAGTATTTTTGTTCTTTTGTATACGTATCAGTTGCCAGCCATAACATTTGTAGTTTTCATGAACCTCATCATAGAATTTGCCCAGAGGATTTCTGATAATCATTCGTACATCGTTTTGATCTACCTATCTTTCAATGCAGCGCTGGTTTGCATGATCTGTGAATATAATATCCTCATGCATTGTCTGTATTACTTTGATTCTGAATTAAGGTTATCCGTTTGTCACGGCATGGACTTTACGTCTTGTCTGCATGTTCCGAGCCATCAGATTGAATTGTTGATGAACTTTTCAATCTCACCTAGTGCAAAATCAAGTGTGCTGACATTTGGCAAAAAGACAATTCTAAAGTGGCCGCTTCCATATTGAGTTCCAAAGCCTGAGCCGTGCACTGTGAGGACGCCGGTTTTTTTGAGCAATTCGATTACAAACTCCTGGTCGGTTTTGTACGGGTTTTTCTCTATTTTTGGGAATGCGTAAAAGGCGCCTTTTGGGTTGGAGCAGGAAAGGCCTGGAATCGAGTTGAGCCGTTTTACTACAAAATCGCGCCTTTTTTTCAGCTCCGATACAAACTCGGAGACATATCCCTGCGGGCCCCGCAGCGATTCTAAAGCAGCGTACTGGACCGGCAGGTTCGTGGATATTCGCACGCGCGCAAGCTTTGGCAGGTTTTCTCTGAGCGGCGCCAGTTTTTGCGAGTTGTTAAACGCGATGTAGCCTATTCGCCAGCCAGACATAAGGTGCACCTTGGAGAATCCGTTGAGAAGAATCACAGGCGAGTCAGAAGACACCTTGCCTATCCCTGTGAATTTCTCATCGAACACTATCTGGTCGTATATCTCGTCGCATATGATGTACAGGTCGTGCTGGTTTGCAATGTCCACCAGCTGTTTTAGGGATTTTTCCGAGAATACGACGCCTGTTGGATTATTTGGCGAAATGAGACATATGGCCACTGTCTTTTTTGTTATCTTTGATTTGATGTCATCGATGTCCGGCGTGGAGTTTTTCAGGTCCACTGCAAACTCGACTGGTTTTCCCCCGTGCAGTCTGACGTATGATGCGTATGGTGGGTAGTACGGCCCTGGGAGCAGCACCTCGTCGCCTTCCTCTACAATCGATGACATTACCATGTCCAGCGCCTCTGAGACGCCGTTTGTCACCAAAATGTCGTCTGCCGACACATCAAGCCCTTTTGACTTTTCTTTTTTTGCAATTGCATCCCTCAGCTCTGGCAGGCCTTCTGACTGGGCGTAATAGTTTTGTCCGCTTTTGATTGCTGCAATCATGGCGTCTTTGACGTTTTGTGGCGGTTGGAATCCGTACTGGACTGGGTCCCCTATGTTAAGATAGGTTATTTTTTTTCCTTGTTTTTCCACTTGGCGCGCAACAAGGACGATATCTCGTATTGCATACTCGACGCCTGAGACTTTTTTTGAGACCTTCAATTAGCTAGACAGATATTTACCCAAATTAAAGTGATATTGGACTCGTAGCACAGTCTGGATAGTGCGGGCGGCTTCGGACCGCCAGGTCGAGGGATCGAAGCCCTCCGAGCCCTTGTTTATCTGGTGCTTGACTGTGATTTTGGCAAAATGCTGCCCACATAAGAATGCCTCAGAATATTTTAACTCCTTTGAGTCCTCGCAGGTCTTCGTCGCTTGTGTAAAGTTGGGCCGAATACTTGCGTGCCGTTGCATACACCAGCGCATCTGAGAAATGAAGATTGTTTTCAAGACTGTAGTCAGCAGCCTCAAGAGATAGTGTTTGATCCACAGACACAACTTTGGTTTGGCTTAAAGTAGCAACTGCCTCTAATGCTAGTTCTTCTCCTCTTATTCGTTTTACCTTCCTGTAGACTTCGTACAGCACGACGACAGAAGTGACAATATCTGTGGGTTTGGTTTTATCTATGACTCTATTGTATTTTGGAGCTTTTGGGCCGTCAGTGAATCGTTCGATCCAGCCATAGCTGTCTACACTTATCATGTCCTGTCGGTCTTGTCACGAAGGTCTTTGACATCAAGTCCTTGTATCATGCCTTTGGTTTCTTTTATGGATCGTAATGGGACATATTGTAAGATGCCGTGCTTGGCAATGACCACCATCCTGTCACCTGCCTTGATGTGCGCCTTTAGTCGTAGCTCTTCTGGTATAACAACTTGGTACTTTTTTGACACCTTAACTGTGTTCATCGTTAACCATATAGTATTACGATGCTTGTATCGATATAAAATTTATTGTGCTTGAATTTTGCTACGAATTGTTTTGCGGATTGGATTTTGGGCAGCATCAAATGACGGTGTTTGTGCAAAATCACCTCTGCATGATCGGACTCAAAACTATAATATAGCATTCCAGTAACGAAGGGCATGACACCAGGCATAGGTTTGATGAAAAAAAGACTGGAGACCGAAAGACAGGCTGTGTCTTTGGCAGTCTCAGGCATTGCAAAAAAATACAACGTAGAACCATCTGGGATCAAAACTCTTGAGACCCAGTACGATGGCGAGTCAGGAGACTGGTATGTAGCGCTTGAGTTCTTGGACAAGCGTGCCGTCGTAAAGATGGATTCTGTGCACGCCACCATTACAGAGATTAAAGAGATTTGAAATCATGCATCTAGTTTTTTCCTGTATTGCAATAATAGGCAACCCTTGCACACGCAGTCATCGAATTTGATGTCATTTTGGGTCAGTTTTGGTTCTTTAAAACACCAGCAAATGCTAGTTTCTTTACATTCAAAAGTTGTACCGCAGCTTTTACAAATTTTTTGCAATGATCTACTTGTGTGAAACCATCTGACACACTCCCGACCCTAAAGGGTTCGGGGTTCTGCTTTTGCTGTTTTTCCGTCTCATCTGTCGCCATCAAGCGGGTTTTTGCAGAACCAACACACAGTCGAGTTTTACGGTTACAGTCGTCTGCCGCATTGCCGTTTTGGGGGGTATCAGTGCTCCCCTTGCATGCATCTCTGTCTGCATACAATTGGAATATGCCATGTGGCCTACTACCAAACGACGAGGTATTTGTGCCGACATTTCCGACCAAGACTTGCTTGGATTTGTTGGAATGACCCAGCCGATGTGCAAACGATCCCCAGAAGACCGTTTCCGGTGCGACGCTGGCGATCTCCATACTGGGTTCCATATGTTTGGATTAGATACAGATTGTTGTATGGTTTTTGGTGTGTGGAATGTTGACCTGTGGTGTGCTCGCTTTCATCCCTGCCCTAAAGGGCTAGGGCTTTCACGCTCGCTTTTGTAATAACTCCTCTCAAAACTAACCAATCGGTAAATAATTGACGAACTCCTGATCTGTCATCATACCATCCTCTTACAATAAAAAAAATGTTTGATTTTATTCGTACGGCTTTTTGCTCTGCTCTTTTACCATCTTGTCGTATGTCGGGGCGTGGGGTGTAAAGCCGGCGCAGCTAAACGTGTACGTCTCAACTAGCGCAAATCCGGTCTTGCCTCCAGTGGTATAGGCCTCCTCATTGTCGGTTCTGGTGTTTATCTTGTAGTTTGTAATGGAGCAGTCTGCGTACTCGATTGTCCGCACAGACTCCCCTGCCTGGTCAAGCTCTACTGTGACATCAAACTCCCTGTACGGATAGTCATACCCTGAGGCCCTGCCGTTGTACTGGTATGTCTGGTCCACTGCCATGTGCAGGTACGGCGTGTCTCCCACTATTCTGGCAAGGGTGAATTCCGGCGCAATCTGCCTTGTTGTAAAGGCAGAGCCTCCGGCGCTTGCGCTAAAGAGGTTGTTTACCATATCATACAGCTGGAACTCGTATGTGACAGTTGCGTCCCTGAACTCAAAGGTCGCCTTTGGGTTTACCCCTTCTGCAAATACGTATACGTTGTTGCCAAGGGGAGCTGACTGGGCAGTCGTCTGCTGCGTGTGTGAGAGGCCGACCACCATTGCAATTGATGCAATCGCGATAGCAACCACTACAGAAGCGAGTGTTATTTTTTGTGGAATCATTAGCTAGACTCGAAAATAGAACTACTAAAAAATCTTCTTTATTGTTGTCGTAGGATCCGAATCCGATCGTTGCCTATATAGATCACCGAGACCCACGGAAAAAATGTAATCTATGCAGGCCAGTCGTAAATAACATCCAAATATTTCAAAATCAATGAAGAAGATACTGTCTGTAATACTAGGCGTGATCCTTTTTACGTCTGTACTCGTGCCACTTTCCGCAAGTGCCCAGGCACCTGAAGTGCCAAGTGGAACGTTCCAGATAAATGGCGCGGGCGCAACGTTTCCCTTTCCGCTGATCGACACTTGGAGGGTGGAATACAACAAACTCTATCCAAATGTCAATCTGAACTACCAATCAATCGGTAGTGGTGGGGGTGTCAAACAACACACAGAAAAAACCGTCAACTTTGGCGCATCTGATGCACCGCTCACCCCAAAGGAGCGCGAGCTTGCACCAGGAACGCTGCACATACCGGAGGCAATTGGCTCAGTCGTCATTGCATACAATCTGCCCGAGGTTCCAAACAGTGGCCTGAAGCTGACAGGCGAAAACGTAGCTGACATCTATCTTGGCAAGATCAAAAAATGGAACGACCCAAAGATACAAGAAAATAATCCTGACCTAAAGCTGCCCGACAGACCCATACTTGTTACAAGGCGCTCTGACGGATCTGGCACAACATACGTATTCACGGACTATCTATCCAAAGTCAGCAAGGAATGGGACCAAAAAGTGGGCAAAGGCAAAAGCGTGCCTTGGCCGGTGGGTGTCGGCGCAGCGGGAAACGAAGGCGTCGCATGGGCCACAAGAAACACCAAATACGCCATAGGCTACGTGGAGCTTGCATACGCGTTCCAGAATAAAATGACATATGCCTATTTGCAGAATGCTGACAAGACCAAATTCATAGAACCAAGTCTTGAAAGCGTCTTTGCCGCTGTGAGCTCGTTTTCTATAGATCAGCTCCCAAAGGCTGAAGAAGATTGGAGCGAGGTAAGCATAACTAATGCGCCAGGAGAGAACTCCTACCCGGTAGCAAGCTTTACCTATCTGCTACTGTATGAGAACATCGAGCAATCAGTAAAAAGTATGGATCAGGCAAAAGCGCTTGTCCATCTGGTTCATTGGATGATCACAGACGGTCAAAAGTTCTCAAAACCGCTACTTTATGATCCGTTACCACCAGCAGTCCAAGAACTAGGCAAGCAAGGATTGGCAAGAATAAAGTTCAATGGAGAAACAGTCTGGAATTACAGCCCTGAAAAAAAGACAGAATCTACAACTGATGTCAAAAAAGATACCAAAACCGATGTCACAAAAGACACCAGCAAAGACGTCAAGAAGGAAACAAAGAAGGAAACAAAATCCAAGGACGCCACAAAGTCAGTAAAAGAGAAAAAGGAAACAAAATCCAAGGACGCAAAATCCAAATCAGTAAAAGAGAAAACAAAGGCTAAATCTATCAAAAAACCACTTCCAAAACCAATCAGCAGCAAGTAATTGTTGCTTTTCCAAATTTTTCATTCACAAATTCCAATATGTATTCACAAAGTTGACTGGTACTGCATCGACATTGCGTCATGCCTAACTCGTAACTGAAAACCTAGAAAATCTAAAGCAGTCTGTGTGGGCGTCATGACTCACGACATTGCAGCACCTCTTGCACATCCTAAGTAGGATGCCTCTGCATTCTGTGCAGCGCGCGTAGTCGATGAGGCTTCCGCCGCACCTTCTACAGCTTTCGTCTGGCATGAGTACGGTGCGATGCAGATACTAAAGATATTGTCCAAAATAGTTTTCTGAGATGTACATACCAAACATATTCTAGGTGCCGTCTGCCAGCGCCTGCTTTGTCAGCTTGTGCTTTCCGGTCACTATGTAGTTTATGGCGTCGCTCATGAAGATGGCATGGTCCGCTATTCTCTCAAGGTAGCGCAGCACCAGTGCTTCAGCAAGGGCGCATTTGGTGTTGTTGGAGTTGATCAGCATTGGAAGCCGCTCCTTGTACAACCTGTCGACAAACTCCTCGTTTTGCTGAATGGTGATGGCCTTTCTGATGTCGAGCTCCGCAAAATAAGTCACAGAATCTTTGATCATCGTCTTTACCTTGTTTGAGGCCTCGACTAGCCAGCTCTTGTCACACTCTGAAATGTCCCCAAACATGTCTCTGACTTGGGTGATATCGTAGGCGTACCTGCCGAATCTGGAAAACCCAT
Source organism: Candidatus Nitrosotenuis sp. (assembly GCA_038869975.1). Lineage (GTDB taxonomy): Archaea > Thermoproteota > Nitrososphaeria > Nitrososphaerales > Nitrosopumilaceae > Nitrosotenuis. The sequence continues at coordinate 108,365 of JAWCQC010000002.1, read as the reverse complement.
AAGATATCTCAATGGAGGAGCGAATCAGCCTAAAGTCGTCTGCGACCGGCTGGTACCTGAGCAGTATCTCAAATGTGAGATCTGCCACCTGGAAGTATTTTTTAGAGATCTCATGAGAGATGTCGCGTACCTCGTTTACCGTGTTCTTTCCATAAATGTACGAGTCTATTGCAAGAGTGAAAGACTGCAGGGAGAGCTGGCCCATCTCCGACATTATTGCAGATAGCTTTCTGAGTGAGGGGTCAATGAGACGTGTCATCCGAACTGCCCCTGTACGTATTTTGCAGTGAGCTCATTTTTTGGCTGAGTAAAGATCTTTTTTGTCTCATCAAACTCTATGAGTTCTCCCAAATACATAAACGCAGTATAGTCCGACACCCTGACTGCCTGCTGCATGTTGTGTGTCACTATGATTATGGTGAACTCTTTTGCAAGCTCCCTTATTGTCTCCTCGATTTTTTGCGTCGCAATAGGATCCAGCGCAGAGGCAGGCTCGTCCATCAAAAGTACCTCCGGCTGAATCGCAAGTGCTCGTGCAATACATATGCGCTGCTGCTGGCCTCCAGAAAGCTCCATTGCGGGCTTTTTGAGCTTGTCTTTGACTTCGTCCCAGATGTATGCCATCCTCAACGAGTCCTCTACCATGTCGTCTAGGATCTTTTTGTCCCTGATGCCGTTTAGGCGCAGGCCGGCAGCTACGTTGTCGTAAACTGACATCGTCGGAAATGGGTTCGGCTTTTGAAACACCATGCCTACTTTGCGCCTGTGGTATATGGGATCAACATCTCTTGAATAGAGGTCTTGGCCGTCAAGCAAAATCCTGCCCACCACCCTTGCGTTTTTTGTCATATCGTGCATCCTGTTGAGACAGCGCAAAAATGTCGTCTTGCCGCAGCCTGAAGGGCCTATCAGGGAGGTGACTGTGCGCTCCTTGAACTTCATGGTGACGTTTTTTATTGCCTCGATGCCATCGTAGTAGACTGAGACGTTTTCTGCTATCATCTTGTATTTTCTCTCGTCGACTGACTCTTCCTCATTGTAGTCCTGCTTTATGTCAAAAACCGCAGTCACTTTCTTTTCACTCCGTAGATTCTAGCCAGGATGACAGATCTTCTGCCTTTTGTTGCAAAATAGTACCTTACTCCTATGTTGATTGCCAGAATTATCACAATGAGTACCACTGCTGCCCCCCACCCCTGCAGCTGAGCGCTGTCGTATGGCAGCAGGGAAAGCCTCCATATTCTAAGAGGAAGCGCATCCATCGGGGAGTCGAAACCGGCAAAGAACTGACTGCTTCCCAATATGGTCATAATGAGGGGAGCAGTTTCCCCCCCGATCCTTGCCACCGCAAGCAGGATCCCGGTGATCATCCCGCTTTTTGCGGCCGAGACCACTATCTTGCATATGACGACCCATTTTTTGAGGCCAAGTGCTATTGCTGCCTCTCTGTATGTTACTGGTACCATCTTGAGAGATTCCTCAGTTGTCCTTGCAACTATTGGGAACATGATGAGCGAGAGCGCAAATGCCCCAGCCCACAAAGAAAAGTGCCCAAGTATGAGCACTATGGTCAAGAATGCGAAAATCCCAAGAACTATTGATGGAAACTCCATGAAGACGTCGTTGAAGAAGCGGACGGTTCTTGCCAGCCTGTTGTCCCCAAACTCAGCCAGGTAGATTCCTGACATCAAACCAATGGGAACACCGATGAGGCTGGACATGCCGATCATGATTATGGTTCCCTGGATGGCAGGGCCTATCCCGCCTTCGCCTGAGCCCACTGCCCCAGGAGGCTGAGTCAAAAACTCTATTGATAACGCAGAGATTCCGTTTTTGAAAACTTCTACGAGGATGCTTCCAAGCGGAACAAGTGCGACTACGACGCATCCTAGTACTACACCCATCATCATCTTATCCACAACCAGTCGGCCCCTGACATTTTGCTTGAAAAGCGCCCTGTACTCTGCCCTCTTGTGAGTGGTTGACATCATGCGTTTATGGCCCCCTCCCTGACTTTGAGCATTCTTGAAACAAGCACATGCGCTACCACGTTGATGCATATTGCGACAAGGAGCAAAACCAGTCCTATCCCAATCAGTGCAGGAAGGTGAAGCGAGGCGGGAGACGCCTCGATGAACTCGTTTGCAATAATGCTCGACATGGTCTGGCCCGCCTGAAAAAGAGATTGTGGAAACGCGCTTGGACCTGTCGCGTTACCAATCAGCATGGTGACTGCCATGGTCTCCCCAACTGCCCTGCCAAGACCAAGTATTGCGGCCCCGATGAGGCCTGTCTTTGCATAAGGGAATATGGCAATCCTGAACATCTCCCACCTTGTTGCGCCAAGCATGTATGCAGCCTCTTTTTGCTGCTGCGGAACCGCCATCATTATCTCGCGCGACACTGCGGCAATTGTGGGAATTATCATTATTGCCAAAATTATACTCGCGCTGAATATGTCGAGGCCAAAGGGCGCACTGGAAAACAGCCATACACTGTTACCAAGCGTGTCATAAAGCGGATACTCGATCCAGTTGACCAAAAAATCCCTAAAGACAAAAAGCCCCCAAAAGCCGTAGATGATGCTGGGAATAGCAGCAAGAAGGTCCACCACAACGGAGAGCGGGCCTCCCAAGGCTTTTGGAGCCTGGGAAATGAACATGGCGATGCCGATGCTCAACGGGACACCTATTGTCATTGCAAGACCGGCTGTGACAAGCGTGCCAAGAATGTAGGGTGCCGCACCAAAGGACTCGCGCCCCTCAACTGGATTCCACTCGGAGCCCACAAGAAAGTCAACTCCCTCGACAACCCAGATCATCTTTGATTCAGAGTACAACTCAAAGACCATCAGCCCGATGATTGCCAATACGTAGACTCCAGCAACAGTAGCAACTATCTTGAATATTTTGTCTGAGGGAATCCTGCCTGAGCGGAGCTGAATCTGCAACAGCTTGTTGCCAGTTTTTTAACTTATCTAGGATCTCTACATATAGTACCGAGGAACCGTAGCTCTATATTGTTCAATATAGTGTAATGACCAAACCGGTATTTAGCTTGGCAGTACAGCTAAGGCGTTGCAGTCGCTGGACACAAAACAAACTCGCCGCATTCAGATAAGCGGCGGCTCCACCTACACCATATCGCTGCCAAAAAAATGGATAGACGAGCTTGGAATTGAAAACGGCGACAACATGACAATTATAAAGAACGCAAACATGTCGTTTACACTTTTCCCAGGACTCGACTCGATGCAGACCAAGCTGGCAGCAATCACAATCAGCCAAAAAGATTCCGAAGAGTCCATTCGACGCAAGGTGATTGCCCTCTACCTCACAGGCTACAAGACGATCAAGATATCGTCAAAGGGAGTCAAGTTTACCGCCGAACACTCCAGGTTGATCAAGGATCTGGTGCGTAGGTCCATGATTGGAACCGAGATAGTAGAATCTGACTCTGAATCCATTACAATCCAGGTTCTTACGAGGCTGCCTGAACTCACATTTGATGTGGCGCTAAAGAGAATGCACCTGATGGCTGCAAGCATGCATCGGGAGGCAATTGAGGCACTCAAAAACTTTGACACCGCATACGCAGAAGAGGTAATACGAATGGACGACGAAGTGGACAGATTTGGGCTATATATGATGCGCACACTGATCATGGCAGTACAAAACGCAAGCATGCTCTACGATGTCGGCCTTGAAAAGCCTTCAGACTGCCTCAACTACCGCACCGTGATATCCAGAATAGAAAGGATCGCAGACCATGCAGCGCTCATAGCAAAAAGGATCAGGTTCCTCAAGGAACCGCTGGAATTCAAGATCCTCAAGGAGATCGAGGCACTCAGCTCAGACGCTCTGAGCTGCTTTGAGGGGGCGATTCTGGCGCTTGGCAAAAAAGACCACATAATGGCAGAAAAGGTGGCGGCAAACATCACAACCGTCATAGAAAAGGAAAAAGACCTCATGTACGGCATGAAAGAATCAAAAAACTCGGCTGCCATCAGATTCATACTTGAGGACATCCGCAGGACAGCCGAATATTCAAGCGACATCGTCGAAGTGATAATCAATGAGACGATTCACGACATAATTTCTGAAAAATAAATACAGAATTTTGGACAGTGCAAGCTTGTCGAGCAATGTCACATCTGGAAAGGATCTGATGTCTTTGGAAAGACAGAAATTATATCAAGACCGTCTTGGCTTTTCTGGAATGGTAGCACAATAATCCAACTTGAAAAAAGTATGCAGAGAAGTCAAAAAATGACTCCACTATGGTCGGGCATGGTTAGGCATGACTTCCCTGCAACTTTTGATCATAGTCGACATCATGTCATAATAAGAAAGTTGGTAGATTTGCTAAATGTACCAGATAGTAGATTTGTCAAATCTACCAATTTTTTTTAAAATCAGAAACGAGCTATGGTGTCTGTGAGCACAGAATCTGTCAAAGTAACTGATGCGGCGTTTCATGAAAGCAAGCTCCAACATATCGCCCACTTTGGGATTAGGCTTGCATTAGGCGTGATCTTCATTGTGCACGGAATCGGAAAACTCGATCCGATGTTTGGCGGCTTTCTCTCGCAAATTGGTCTTCCATCAGAAATGCAGATTCCAATTGCGCTCGCAGAGATTGTTCCGGGGATGTTGGTGATGTGCGGCGTGTTGAGCAGAATCTCTTCGTCATTGTTGTCTATTGTGCTGCTTGGAGCCATATTCTATGTCAAAAAGGCATCAGGCTTGACCGGTCAGACTGGTGTAGAGCTTGAACTGATTCTGCTTGCTGCAAATCTGGCAGTGATTGTTACAGGACCAGGCAAGATCTCAGTCTCACATCTGGCAAAAAAGCTTCCGAGATTCTTACACTAGATCTTCCAAACGCATTTGCTAAATCTACCAATTTTCTTATTACTCTGAATTCACAATTAAGACCAACCAGAATTGATGGGAAATCGTTTTCTGGAACAACGGTCTTCATTGATTTCCCATCGTTTCTTTCCATTTTGACAGTTCTACCAATTTGTTAATCTATGATTCTGGAACAAGATCAAACAATGAAAAAGATAGCTGTTTTTGTAGCATTAGTGCTTGCATTTGGGATGGTGAACGGTGCTTTTGCCCACAAGTCTCAGGTTGTAGGCAATTATGAGATTGAGGTGGGCTGGCAAAACGAACCGCCACTTGTCGGGCATGAAAATGCAATCACGGTAATGATCACAAATGCTCCAGACGAGTCTACTCACGATGATGTACATGACGAAGAAATGACACATGAAGATTCACACGAAGAAACCTCACATATGGAACACGTGCAGGAGGAACACGAGCAAATACTGGCAGAACACGAACAAATGATGCAGGAACACAATGAAGCCATGGGTGGCAACATGGACAAGGCAGACGTAGAAGAAATGATACACAGACACATGTCACTTATGGACAAGCATGAAATGATCATGGCAGAGCACGAATCAATGCAGGATCAAATGGCTGAGGATCAGTGGGACGAGATGATGTCTGCACATCAGAAAATAAGGCAAGACCACGAACAAATGATGCAAGACCACGAAAAACTCATCGAAATGTATGGCATTGAGGAAAGCGAACACGAGGATCATGACTCTGTGGATCACGACATGGCAGAGCGCGAAGGTATCAGCGGCCTCGAATCATCAATTGAGGCATATGTCACATTGAATGGAAAAAAAACTGACCTTGAATTTGTCGAGGATCACGATATGCCTGGATTGTATATGGCGGATTATATGCCAAGTGAGACTGGCCATCCTGTGGTTCATCTGGTTGTCACAATCAACGACGAGGTCTTTGAAGTCGACTTTCATCCAGAAAAAGTAGAAGAACACATGCTCATGTCTCCACTAGCGCAACAAAATGAAGGCATACCGCCAAACGAAGTGGAATGCCGCGACGACAAAATTCTCATGTCAAAAACAAGCGATGGCTCTGCCATCTGTGTGACACAAAGCACTGCGGAAAAACTTCTTGCCAGAAACTGGGCAAAATATTTCTAATCCATCTTTTTCTTTATTTTGACTTCACAAAAATAACTGAGATGGCTTTGCTAAAATAGTTTCTTGCCATGATTATATGTATTGGGCACCAGTGCTAAAACGCAAGCATTCCAGAAGAGAAACCCCGCCATATCAGAAAACCTACCAAAAAACAGATATTGTTCAAAATAATTGTGGCTGGAACGCCCAGCTTCAAAGAGCTTACACTTCAAGTAAACAAAAGCCCATCGACACTTTCATGGAATCTCTCTGAGCTGATTGATGACGGCATCATTGAAAAATATATGCGAGACGGAAAGGTGTGTTACCGGGTCAAAGACGTGGAACTGTTTAAAAAAACCTTCAAAAAAGAACTCTCAAAATTGTTTGACAAAAACATTGAGCATGCTGAAGATATTTTTCTGGCACTGTAACACTGGTACATTCGACGAACACACCAAATTGGTTTTTTATTAATTTGGTAAAATAATTCCAATGAATAAACAATATTCAGTACCGATAATTGCGGCAATACTGCTTGCAGCAATTACTGTGATTCCGACGCTTCAGGCAGCGAGCGCGGCAACGACAAGCACACAAAACATCTATGTCATCCACATTAAAAGCGGCGATCCAGAGGACCACTTTCAGCTGCACTCTGCCCAGATGGGAGTAGAGCATGCACTTGCATTCAAGAAGGCAGGAAAACAGGCGGTGGTATTTTTGGACGTAAATGGTGTCAAACTAATTGACAACAACCGCCCAGCCGAACTCAAATACCACTATGACACGCTCAACTCGTTTCTAAAAAGCGGAGGCAAGATAATTGCGTGCCAGCACTGCCTTGAAATGAACGAAATCAAGTCGCCACTGAAAGGAGTCACAGTAGACAAGCACCCAACAATGCCCGCACTCCAAAAAGCACTGGAAAGCGCCAGAGTAGTCCTTGACTACTGACTCTTTTCTTTTTTTGAGGAAAAATGGACAAAAATCACATGCGAATATCGGTTGTGATCGAAAAGGCTCTAGTTGACAAGCTCCGAACTATCCAGGCAGAAATGATACACAAGTCAAAAGAAAACGTCAGTTTTTCGTTTGTCGTCAATGAAGTTTTAAAAGAAGGGTTGGAGTCAAGATAAAAACCTGGGAATATAGTAATCAACTCAATGGATGTAATTATCTATGCCCAAATGGGTTGAACATATGGTGTTCTCCAGGCTACACTCAGAAACTAATGCGTACACTGACAGCGAACCATCTTGGTGTCAAAGGTACAGTCGTGCGGGCCTTCGGAGCGCGCATCTGTTGGTATCTCTTTCATGCATTCAGAATGCCTGCCCTTTTTGCAAAACCAGCAGATCCTCTCTTCCTGTCCTCCAATCGAACACGAGTCCACAGCTGACATGGTGCTAGTTTCCTAAAAAACCTTAGACATAATGGAGCCAGTGCAAGAACCGCTCATCGCGCCCCATTGCAGCATCCATGAATGCACCCTGCAGTCTCTTGGTCATCTGGCCCACTTTGCCGTCTCCTATGATGACGTCGTCTACCTGCGTTACGGATTTGACCTCTGCCGCAGTGCCGGTCATGAAAATCTCATCTGCTGAAAACAAATCGTCACGGTCCAGGTCGCGCTCAACTAGGTTGATCCCCTCTGAGCGTATAAGCTGGATTACGCTGTCTCGAGTTATGCCTTCAAGGATTCCTGATGTTAAAGGCGGGGTGAATACGTCGCCGTTTTTTACCACAAAGATGTTCTCGGCGCTTCCCTCTGTGACCTTTCCGTGATAATTCAGCATGATTGCTTCATCATAGCCGTTTTTGAGGGCCTCCATTCTGGCAAGTGCTGCATTTGCATAGTTTGATGCAGCCTTTGCCTGCATTGGCTGCGAGCGAGAGTCTATTCGGAGCCAGCTTGAGATCTTGCATTTTGCACCGGTCACTTTGCCTGCCTTTGATTCACCCATCTTCCACTCCCAGCATGCAATTGCAACATCAACTTTGTTTGGAGTAGGTGTGAGGCCCATGGTGCCGTACCCATAGTATGCAATAGGCCTGATGTAACATTCCTTGAGCGTGCTTGCCTTGACCGTCTTTACTATTGCATCGGTTATCTGTTCTTTTGAAAACTGCATCTTCATAGAGTACAGCTTGGCAGATCTGAAGAAGCGGTCTACGTGCTCAGGCAGCCTAAATATCGCGGAGCCCTTGGGCGTGTTGTAGCACCTGATCCCCTCAAAGACTGCGGTGGAATAATGTAACGCGTGAGTCAGTACGTGCACCTTTGCGTCCTTAAATGGTACGAGCCTTCCGTTCATCCAGATCTTGCCGACTTCCTTCATAGAACGTCTCAAATGCGCAGACACTTAAAAATTATCTTAGTATTGGATAAATATGGTATTATATGATCTAACTCATGGAGCCCACGCTTTCGTTTCTTGCACTGGCGCTGCTGGTTGGCGGCCTTGTGGGCCAAGGTTTTGAGATGAGGAGGATTCGCGCATCGATTAGGGTAGATGAGCAGCTCAGCTCAAAGAACGTGTTTGCGGACAGGAGAAACATCAAGTGGTATGTCATCATTGCGGCTGGGATTGTGTTGTGGTATGCTGCAAATATGAGATTTTAATGTATCTGTAGTGATTTGTCGCACAACTCGACCCGTTTCTGACTCAATGATCTACTAATTTTCTCTACCAGAATAGCTTTGGATCTGGATATCCTGACCAATCCCAGGTTCTGTTACCTTGATGGGCCATAATTATTCGTGTTACCCGTCGGGACATGAGAGCGTTGCGTGTAGGAGGTTTGCTAGATAGAATAATCGGCTACACACTATATGAATAAAAAACAATTCTCAATCTTAGTTTCAATTCTTAGTGGCATTGCTGCCATATTGGGTTTAGTCGGTTTATGGGCAAAAGAACCTTTGATTACTGGTATTGATAATTTTGTTTTCTTTGGTACTGGGTTTGTTCTTATGCTAGGAACAATTGTTTTATCTATTATCTTTTCAGATAAATATTGATTGAAAAAACTGAATTTAAAAAAACCTTATTTCAGCATCCCAGCAATTGCAGCTATAATTTTTGGTGCAGGAATAGCACTTTTTGGTGCTCACTATATTAAAGAGGGATATAGTAGAACCGAGATCGTTGAAATTGGAGGCGAGCCTTTTAGGTTACACCAATTTACAAATTTTCATCTCATAGCACCAATTGGTGAGCCAAATTTTGTAGATGCCATAAGAATAAGTTTTGATACAACAACTATTTTTCAAGGAGATGAGATTGGTGTTACTGCGGTAGCATATGGAGTAAAACCTGAAGTTAAGGAAATACTAGTTCTAATTACCGATCGATCATTTAACCTTGAAACTATATCGGACAAGGTTCTTTACAATAATGTAATTCACATGTTAGAAGATAGAACAGCAATACAACTTTTACCAAGTACTGATCCACCATTTAGTAAACGACAGTTAGTGCCTTTCTTAATTCCCGACCAAAAAGTAACACTTCAGGCAGTACTTGTAACCGATAGTGGAAATGGTAAACTCCGTAATAATGATGTAGTTACGACAGTATATCCAAGAACCGATAAATTACAAAGTGAGATGTACAAAATCATAAACGCTCAATATACTGAAACCAGAATTGCAAACATTGAGCAAGATAGAACAAATACAATTTTTCTTGGATTTAGTTGGGTTGGCGTAGCACTGATTCTAATATTAGCTGGAATTGACGTTCTTATGCGTATATACGCCAAAGACTAGCAAAATAAAATCAAGTTTCTTTATGTGATCTAACTTCGACTTTCTTTCCACTGACAACAAAATCAATCACGTCAGGATCTCCAAGAATCTCCATGATTGGTCTAGGCACGTAAATCTGATATCCACGTGTCTTATGGTAGCCTACATTAACGTCAAAAACGGTTTCATCCTTCTTCCATCTGGTCATAATCTGATTTGGCTTCGGTTGTATTTATACTTTCCACGTGGTTAAACAACATGTTTAAATAACCACGTGGTTATACTATACACGTGGAAAACAAAGAGGTTCATACATGACAGGTAAAAAAACAGGAAAGCACATAGCCGAACAACCAGACCAGATAAAGAGAATTGATGATGATTTCTACCAAGTAAAAAGCCAGACTCTAAAGTTTGAATCATGGTATGATGTGGTAAAAACCGAAACTGGATTTGTCTGTGATTGCCCAGATTTTCAGTGGAGAAAGCACAAATGCAAGCACGTACACGCTGTGGAATATTCACAAACCCTTAGAAATTATGTAAAGAAGCAAACAGTAATCGAGCAAATCGCATGTGATAAAAGTGTCCAGCACGCGAGTCTGTTAATATTGTAAAACATGGAATCAGGCACAACAAGAAATACGATTTGCAGAGATATTCCTGCAAGGACTGTCATAACAGATTCTCATTCAACCTAGGATTTGAAAAGATGCGAGCAAGCCCACAAGTGATCACTTCTGCAATGCAACTCTATTTCACTGGTGAATCATTGAGGAACGTACAGAAATTCCTTAGGTTACAAGGTGTAGAAATTTCACATAAAACGGTCTATGTTTGGATCAAGAAATACACTGGATTAATGGAAAAATACCTTGAAAAGATAACACCTCAAGTTGGCGATAAATGGCGAGCCGATGAAGTGTGGGTAAAAATCAAAGGTGACATGAAATATCTCTTTGCCATGATGGATGACGACACAAGGTTCTGGCTTGCATAGGAAGTGTCAAACACAAAACAAAACCACGATGCAAGAAATCTTTTGAGGATGGGCAGGGAATTTGCACAGAAAACACCGTTGACTTTTGCGACTGACGGGTTGTGAGCATACAACGAGGCTTTCAAAAAGGAGTTTTGGACTCACAAAAACCAGTTCTATACTGAACACATTCGACATATCTCAATCAAGGGCGACAAGAACAACAACCTCATGGAAAGGCTCAACGGTGAATTTAGAGACAGGGAAAAAGTATTCCGAGGACTGAAAAAAGACAATTCGCCAGTTTTCAAGGGCTATCAGATTTACCACAACTATGTAAGACCGCACATGAGTTTAGACGGTCAAACCCCAGCAGATAAGGCAGGAATAAAGATCGAAGGAGATAACAAGTGGATAACCTTAATCCAAAATAGTTCTAAAATTGGGAGCCGAACCAAGACCTAAAATCATACTAACGGATCATGTGCGAGAGCGAGCAGTCGCTAGAGGAATAGATGAATCAGAAGTCATAAGGATAACTCAAGACCCGATAGAAACGATCTATGATGAGAAAAATTCAAACTATAAAAGCTATGGTTTATCTACTGACCCGTACACAAAACAGACACGTTACTTAATGGTTATTCACAGTGGTAAGATTAATAATTCAATTAAGGTAATAACAACTATGTGGACGTATCCACAAGGATTGAAAATTCATGGATTCAATAAAATTTAGTCGTGACGCAAATGCGTTATATGTGAAAATCGATACGAAGAAGAACAATCGTATAGCTAAAACAATACCTATGGGTGAAGATAGATTTTTGGATGTGGATGAAAAAGGGAATGTTTTAGGTATTGAGATATTATTGCCTGAAAATAATCCAGAGGTTGAAGAGGCAATAATTAGAACAGATTCGATAGAATTAACATCTTAGCCAATCGATATTTTTGAATTTAATTGTGCCCAAGGCTCACCTAGATTTTTTATCAATGTTCATAAAATAATTTGGCACAGATTACGATCAATCAGTTGACAATAAAGACTTTAAAGCCCCTGACTTACGGTATTTCATAATTGTTGCTTAAAACTGTGATCAAAAATGTCGGAGAATGGAAGGCAGTAATAAATGCAATTGGCGATATAGTTGAGGATGCCATGTTCATTTGCAATTCAGATGGCATCACATTCAGGGGCATGGACGCCTCCCATATAGCACTGTTAGATGTCACCTTTCCAAAGGAATCATTCGAGTCTTTTGAAGCCAAGACCTCCTTTTTCGGATTGAGAGTTGAAGAGTTCAAAAAGGTCTTGAACACATCTGGTAACGCAGATACTGTAACATTCCAAATAAGCGAAAATGACAGATTGAAGGTTTTGATATCGGGATCGCTCAATATGGAGTACAACATTCGTCTTATAGAAAAAACCGAAGTCAATACACCATTACCGAAGATTGATTACAAGTCGAAAATAAGCTTGGACCCAAACACCCTAGCACGCATTCTCTCAAACATACAACAGATATCCGAATATGTTACAATCAGCAGCGAGGCAAATAAAATAAGATTTCTAGGAACCGGCGAAGCTGGAGACGCAACAATTGGACTAGAGAAGGGCAGCCCAGAACTTGAGAAGTTGGACGTTTTAGAGGAAACCTCTGCCATTTACAGCCTGGAATACATGGCGCAAATCATACGTGATGTGGGCAAGGCAAGCAAGAGGGTAAACATGGAATACGCAAGCAAAAACCCCATCCACATACTGTTCGAGATGCCTTCAATGGCAAAGGTGGAATATTATCTAGCCCCCCGAGTAGAGGACTAGTTATTAGCTTCTTGGAAAGATCTGCTACAAAATCAAATAAACAATATTTATTATAACATCTGACAGTAATATTCAGGTAGACTGGTGAGTGAAATCATCGGTGATTATTTATCAACTAGTAAAAAGAGGATGAATCAGCATGAATGCAGAAGAATCAACAAAAGAAATGCGTGAGCGAATCTATAAGCACATAACTAAAACGAGTTGCCCTCAAGATATTTTTGATCTTTTCAAGCTTTTAGGCTATCCAAAAAACGTCGTGTTTGATGTTTCCGCGAAAAGGAAAAAGACTTCATTCGATTTCAAAAATGAAGACGATCAGAGAATCAAAGAAATATACTCAATACTGAGTTTTGAAAAAAAACTACCAGTATTTTTGCTCGAAACAACGACATTGGTTTCATCATTTGTTAGATCAGTAACTAACACATTCGATAAACAATATCTGCAGTTTCTTTTAATTTTAACAACGGATTATTCAGAAATAATCTTTGTTTTTCCTGACAGAGAAAAAATTGAAGCTGGAAAGCACAAGTTGAGACTAACAAAACTGATTGTTGATAAATCAGACATCATAAACAAAAAGGAATACTATAGCGTTATAGAGACACTTGCAAACATTCTCTATGAGAATGAATCTTCCTGGCGAGATGTATGGAGAAAGTGGAGAAAGGCATTCAGTGTCGAGCGGGTTACAAACGACTTTTTCGAGGATTACAAATCCATATTCTTTGCTCTGAGGAATGATTTGAATAAACAGAGCGTGCCAAGGAAGGAATCTCACGAATTCACCTTGCAATTCCTCAACAGAATAATGTTCATCTATTTCATATCAAAGAAAAAATGGCTGGAACAACCTAAATTCATCGAGTGGCTTTGGGGATCCTACAAGAATTTAGGTAAATTCAACTCGAACGAATTCTATGAAAAGTGGCTCAAACAAGTCTTCCTCAAAGCATTCAACAATCGTGCCTATGAGATCAAAGGAATTCCTGACGCTGTTGTGAGGGTGATTTCGAATTCACCTTATCTTAACGGTGGCTTGTTCAGGGAAAATGACCTGGATTCCATGAAGATATCTCTTACTGATAAAATGTTTCAAAAGATTTTCGACTTCTTTGAGAAATACAATTTCACAATAAAAGAAGACATGCCGTTGGATTTGGAGGTTGCAGTAGACCCACAAATGATTGGATACGTCTATGAGTCTTTGGCCAATGTAGCTGATGACATTTATGACAGGAATGATTTGGGAATTTATTACACACCAAGGGTAGAAGTCGATTTTATGTGCAGAAGGAGTCTAGTGGAATTTCTATCGAAAAACCTGCCGGAAATCCCAAAGGAGAAGTTCTATCATCTGATTTTTGATCTGCCTGAGGAGAAAGAAAAAATTGAAAAATGGTTTACAAAAGAAAAACTGTGGGATGAGTTAGAAGAAACCTTAGATGATCTGTCGGTTGTCGATCCTGCATGTGGTTCAGGTGCCTTTCTTGTGGGAATGCTAAATGTTGTGGCAGAGATATACAGGTTGATTTTCAAACATTTGGGCAGAAGCTTAACTGACTTTCAGCTGAAAAATAGAATCATCCAATATTCTTTATACGGTGTAGACGTGATGCCATGGGCAATACATGCCGCTGAGCTGAGACTGTGGCTTCAGCTTATTGTTGAAACCGAGTTCAAGAAAGATGAGTTGAGGAAAAACCCTTTGTTGCCTAATCTGAACCTCAACCTGAGAGTCGGAGATTCACTTGTTCAGGAAATTGGCGGGATAAACTTCAACCTAAGGACAAACAACCTCCAGGCACATCTTAAAAAGAGACTTGAGAGTCTAAAACAGGAAAAGAGGAAATATTTTGAAAATTCACCAACTGCAAAATTCAAAACCCCTGATGAAGTAAAGGCAGAAGAAATAACATTATTCGAAGAGATCATAGACGAAAGAATGACAAGCCTGAAAAATGAAATTGTGAACGCAGAGAACAACCTGAAACGGAACGGTCGACAGACTACGTTATTTGGCTCTGTGAATACGGATGTAGCAGCTCTGAATAAAGACAGACAAAAGAGGGAAGAAAGAGAAAGAGAGATTCAGAGATATGTTGAAGAAGTAGATAATCTCAAGAGAATAAAACAGCACCTGAAAGATCCGGAAAATAAGCCCTTTGTCTGGGACATTGACTTTGCTGAAATCTTTGCAGACAAGAACGGCTTTGATATTGTAATTGGCAATCCGCCTTATGTGAGGCAGGAAATGATTTCTCCACCCAACAAACTCAAAGCAGAGGTAAAACTTGAGGACCGAAAAGAGTACAAAGAAAAGCTAATCAGATCAGTCCAAAGCCAGTTTCCTGTAGTAAAGATGATAGACAGAAGAAGCGACTACTACATTTACTTCTACTTTCATGGTTTGGGTTTGTTAAACAAGAAAGGAACACTCTGCTTTATTACCTCTAATTCATGGCTTGATGTAGGTTATGGTTCGGAGCTACAAGAATTTCTGTGCAAGTATGTTCCAATAGTGGGAGTTTTTGATAATCCAAAAAGGAGCTTTGCTCATGCAGATGTGAACACGATAATCACTTTGTTTGGTTATCCAGATGCTAAGCAAAGAAACTTGGAAAACTGGATTGAAGGTATGAGCGGCGGCAGTGCAAAAACATGGCCTGGAATTCAGCACACCGCAAAATTCGTAATGTTCAAGAAACCGTTTGAGGAAGCTCTATCAACAAAAAACCTTATCGAAATTGATGGTATAAAAATTAAAACAAAAGGTTCCGGAATAATTGATTGTGTAAAGAACATTGTAACAACACAGGATTACAGAGTGTTTCCAATACTACAAGAGGATTTGCTTGATGATGGTTGGGAATATCCCGAGGACTATCAGAATAACAGATTTAAATTAGGAAATTACGTTGGAAACAAATGGGGAGGTAAATATCTAAGTGCGCCGGATATTTTCTACATTATCTTGGAAAAATGTAAAACCAAAATAACAACTCTCGGTAAATTAACTTCAAAAACTCAGAGAAATACGTTACAAAACTTTGGTAAAATTATAAAAGTAAAAGAGAACTATTCAAAAAATAATAATTATCCGTATCTCTCATCAGTCAGAGACGTCGAATCGATAAAAGTAAATCCTAAAGATTTACCAGTCAGCATAATGAAAAATGGCAAAAAATTAATTAAGTACCCGATTCCGGATGTCATATCGAATAGATTTCTAGGGAAAAGATTATTCTTTATAGAAGGCGGAAATTTTGTGGTTAGCGATAATTTCTTTGTTGGGTTTCTTAAAAATCAATATGATAAGGAAGAGGTTGTAGCATTACTCAACAGTTCACTTTCCCTGATGTTAACGGAAATCATAGGCAGGAAAAATCTAGGTGGCGGATTACTGACAATATACGGTCCTGAGCTGAAGAACCTATTCTTGTTAAATCCCCAAAAACTGGATAAGAATACAAAAACTAGAATTAATTCAATATATCAAAAGATATCCAGACGTAAAATCAAATCAATATTCTCAGAACTCGGCATTGATCCATTGAAACCCATTAGGGAACAAGACCCAAAGCCTAGCCAGGATAGATCTGAACTTGACAAAATTGTATTTGATGAGTTAGGGTTAAGCAACGAAGAAAGGAAAGAGGTTTATTGGGCTGTTTGCGAAATGGTCAAACAAAGGTTAGAAAAAGCCAAGAGTTTAGATAATTGACCAAAAAGATTTACCCATATAATCAGTGGAATATTACATGCCACTCCAGAAGGAAATCATAGACAACAGTGACGGAAACAAGCTGGTCAGTTTCCTGAATAGCGCCCTGAAGGAGAACCCAAAGACCAAGTTTGATGTGGCGACTGCATTCTTCAACGTAGAGGCCTTTGCAATGATCAAAGACAATCTAAACGATGTAGAGAGATTTCGACTACTTCTTGGGAAAACGCCTGAAATACAAAACGACAGTACACTAGGCGATGTCCTGATTCAGGAGATAAGAAAGGAAATTGAAGGTTTTGATCTGACAAAGGATTCAGATCAGACTGTCAAGCTCTTCATCGAGTTTCTCAAGAGAGAAAATGTAGAGATAAGATTGTTTGAGAAATTTCTGCACGGCAAAGCATACATCCTCGACGACAGAATAGTCATAGGCTCTTCTAATTTTACTGCAGCAGGGTTAACAAGATATGGAGAACTGAACACATGGAAGCAGGAATCACAGGCAGTTTACACCAGAAAAGAATGGTTTGAAAAGTTCTGGTCCGAATCTATCGATTTCAAAGAGCAGCTAATCGAACTCTTGGAAGAATCGAGATTCGGAAGCAAGCCATACACGCCATATGAGGTTTACATCAAGACACTATACGAATTACAAAAGGAGGACATCAAAGAAGAGCAAAGAGAAGAAAAACCAAGAGGACTGCCGGAAACCAAGGTAAATCTTGCGCAGTTCCAGGAAGATGCAATCGCAAGAATCTGGACAAGGATGAAAAAATACGGTGGCTGCATAGTAGCTGACTCCGTAGGCCTTGGAAAGACATGGATTGCCAAGAAAATTCTTGAAAAGATCGGATATTACGAGAGAAAGAACATCTTGATCATTTGTCCCGCTCAGTTGAGGGAGATGTGGAGAAAGGAGCTCAAGAAAATCGACGTGAAAGAAAACATTCTATCACAGGAAGATCTTGCATCGGAAAACTACCTTGAAAAGGCAAAGAAAACGCTAGGCGGAAGATTCGATAACGTGGAGCTTATCGTAGTGGACGAAAGCCACAACTTCAGGAACCCTCTTTCAAACAGATGGGAGCATTTCTTCACGTTGGTTAATGACAACATAACAAAAGCCGGCAAAAGACCTCATATGCTGTTTCTGACCGCGACACCGATCAACAACACGCCTTGGGATCTGTATTGGCAGATAATGCTTCTCGTTTTGATGGATAGGTCTGCATTCATCAAGGAGAACATAACAGACCTGTTCAAGTTTTTCAAATATGCAAAGACCAATCCCTCTCTTCTTAACGACTTGTTGAATGAGATCTCTGTCAGAAGGACGAGGGATTACATAATTGAGAACTATCCTGATGCTTTTATTGTGATTGAGCTGCCAAACGGCGAGATAAAAGAGCAGAAGATTATCTTTCCAGACAGGGTTCTGGAGAACATCAACTATCAGCTAGACAAGGCCTACAAAGGCATGTACAAGGAAATCTCTGACACGATCACAGAAAAACTGACGATGGCCTACTACAAGATTCTAGAATACAGAAAAGAAGGCGTAAAGACAGAAGAAGAAAAGCTTGCATTGGGCCGCATGATCGCCATAGGCGGCATATTTAGAACAATTCTTCTCAAAAGGCTTGAAAGTAGCGTCGAGGCATTCAGAAAAAGCGTTTCTAATCACATACTTTTCCTTGAGAGATTAAAGTACTACCTAAAGTCAGGCAGGCTACTGACAAAGGAGACTTACTTCAGATATCTGATGAGCATCGACGAAGAAATGGAGGGTGAAGATCTAAAAGATATTCTGATGGAGTTCAAAATCGAACAATACAATGCGGATGACTTGTTCAAAGACATAGACAAAGATATCCGACTACTCTGCAACATCCTGGAAAAGGTAAACAAAATCAAACCGGAGGACGATTCCAAGCTCAAGGTTCTGAAAGACAGACTCCTGGAACTGTTGAAAGACGGTCAGGTGGTTCTCTTTACTTACTATGCTGATACCCTGAACTATATATACAACGAGATACTCAAGGACAAACGATTTTTCAAATTGAATATTGAGGCCATCTCAAGCTCTGGTTTGACAAGCAAGAACCCACAACAACGTGAAAAAATAGTTCAGGAATTCTTTGACAAGAAGATAAATCTGCTGATGAGCACAGACGTTTTATCAGAAGGCCAGAACCTCCAGACAGCCAAATATCTGATAAACTATGATCTGCATTGGAATCCCACAAGGATGATTCAGAGGGCGGGCAGGATCGATAGAATCGGATCCCCATTCAAGAAGATATTCGTCTACAACTTCTTTCCGGAAGACGAGCTCGAAGAACTGTTGAAACTGGTCGAAATCCTCCAAAACAAGATTATAGACATTGACAAATCCGTTGGTCTGGATCAAACCATTCTTGGCGAAGAAATTCACCCCAAGGTCTTCGGTATTATAAGAAGAATCAGAAGTAAAGACGAGAAACTGTTTGCAGAATTAGAAAGCGATATGTTCGGCGGTGGAGAGATGTTCTATCAACCTCTTAAGGACTTTCTGAAGAATAAGGGCGTTGAGGAGCTTGAAAAGATACCATATGGAATATTCAGCGGACTAAGGAAAGGCAAGGCATCTGGAATATTTTTCTACTACAAATACGGAAACGACTTTCATTTCTGGCACCTCTATGATGTGAGTAATGGTTCGATAACGACGAATAAAACAACCATACTCGAGTTCATCAAATGCAAGACGAACGAAAAGAGGGTTATACCAGACTTCTTTGATAAAATATACGAAATCAACAGAATCGTAGTGGAGGACATTGAAAGATCGTATAAAGAGATCGAGCTTAGTCACACACAGGATTCCAAACTAAAGGAACTGAGCAAGTCCGCAAGTACAAAGTTTGTAAAAAACATGATCAACGAAATAGAGATTCACATTAATTCATATCTTGAAGAATACCCATCCGATACTCACATAGAGAAGACGTGGGAACCAATTAAGAACAAGCTCATATCTATACCACAGACAAAGAAGAGATTGCAGAACTTGAGAAAAATATGGAGGCAGTACAAGAAGGATGGCGATTGGAAGAAAATGATTACTGAATTGGGGGGGTTTTTGATAGAGAAGGGCGTGTTCAAAAAGACGGTTGTGGAATCATTTGATAAATCTAAACTGAAGCTGGTCACGATTGACTTCATTTCACAATAAAACCAAGATGATTATTTGATCACCAAAAACCTTCGTTTTCAAGACTAATGAGCATATAAACTAAGTGGATAAAGATTATCAGGATCTTACGGCTTTATCTGTGATACTTGATTGGGAATTATTTTCCTTGCAAAAGTATACTGACATAAATCAAACCAAAATAATAAATGAACTAGAATAATCATATGCTTTTTTGATGTTTATACATAGCATAAACTATAGTCCAGTATCCAGCATACCAAAAAATGTTTACAGGGTGAAACAAACTATAACCGTTAAAAATTTCAATATGATAATACCATACGTCTCCTATTGTTAAGGTCATGATGGCGATGACTAGGATTAGCCATTCTGTACCGACTGTGCCACTTTTAAACACTTTTGCACCAAGTATCGCAAAAGGAAGTACTATTGCAGGTAACAATACAAACATGAGTCCATAATAGAAATAAAAAGTAGATACCTGTAACATCCCTACTGTCAATGTTATGTAAATACTAGCTATCGTAACAGAGATTGCAGTCATCCACAAAAACTCTTTCAAACTAATTCTTGGCTTGAAGAATCTAATGTAGATGATAAGATGAAATAGAACAAACAAGTATAGAGCGAAAAAGAAGACATCTGCTAGAGAAGGATACGCATCTATATTTAGAAGATATTCATAAACAAAATACAGAATTTCAGCAATTGTAGAACATAGATATCCACAAGCTAACGCAAGATATGCTTTACCAAACGTCTTTGTGGCTTTATATCTATGTGCTATAATAAAACTCGAGATTGCTGCTGCCAAAGGATTTATAATAGAAACAGTGTAGACGGCTTGCTCCCTAATACTCTCATCATCAAATAAAAATAACGATAATTGAAAAACAACGCATAATGTAACTATTAAAATTATAATCTTAAAATTAATTTTATTCGCTAGTTTGTCCGGTACCGTTGTGGGCTCCATAATCATATCGCAAAGACACTATTTTTATTAATTTCAAACAAAATCAGTTGTTCCTAATGCAAAAACTTCCATTTCCAAATTTGGTGGTTTGATTCTCCTCCTCATAAAAGATAGTGGCAATGAAGGATCACTTGGTAATGATACAAACACCGAAAATTCTGGTGGGGAGAGGCACAAAAATGGAACAAAATCTTTGTTAATGCCCCACCTCATGTCGCCCCACATTCTTTGATTTTTTTGTAGAATCCTGATCGCTTCATCATTGGCAATTTCATTATTGACAAGCCAGCTATATGCAAGCTCAGGATCAATTTCGTAATCACAATATCTTAAAAAATCATTGGAGAAAGTGATATCGCCAAAAACTGATGTAATGTTATTTACAGTCAAGGCAATATCTGAGCGTCTTCCTATGATCATGACCCTGATTGCTAATGAAATGGGCATGGATGTGGTTTTTTCATGATAATATCTTTGGACTTGCTTACCTATGTTGTAAATTGATGATGAACGACCTCTCACATCAGAAACCTTCTTGGTGAGCATTATTGGAGAAAAATTTCGCCTAAATCCAACTATGCTTGATTTCGCTTTTCCAGCACTGATTTTTTCTATATACTTATTCAAATTTGCAGCAGTTTCAGCAGCGATATTATTCCATCTTATGGATGTTGTAAAGAGGAACTGTATTAATACAGCACAATTCCTTACATTCATTACTCGAATAAGCTTGTCTATAATGGGTTTTTGTTGTGTGTTTATACCTGTAAAATTGAACTGATTTTCTAATTCAAAATCAAAGAACAAGCATAGTTGGTCATCTTTAAATGAGTTCGTTGATATGATGGGTAAGATAGACATCCCAGTATCGCGATATGCCACATTTAATGATCTTGCGTATGCTTCTATGTCGTCTGACGATGATCTGATAACCAGCTGCACATAATCACTTTCTAAATTTTTACATAATTCAAAGGAACGATGCGCTTCTGTAACAATATGTGTTATTGATGGGTACTGTTCTTCCATAGTGGGAAAAATCTCATAAGCACGCATATCGCGTTTTGTAGGTTCTGAAAAATAATTTGCATACATTCCGCCACCAAAATATTCCCAATCTGGTTCTCCTTTTAGAAATTTTTTAATTGTTTGTGTCGTGATTTTTCCACATAATCGATTTTTGCTATCTCTTAATCTGAACCAGACCATGGAATACTGTTATACTAAAAGATTCTTAAGGATTTGATTCTAGCACCAGTCAGCTCTTATACTGGAAGTTTTTAAGTACGTATGTCCCTTAATTACTCGTCATCTGCTGTGAGATATGGCCACACAACCAATATGTTGCATGAGCATGTAGCAGGAATACCACCTGAAGATCTGTCGCGACATGTGTATGTGTTAGGCAGTTCTGGTTGTGGAAAGTCCACATTGATAAGGCACATATTCAAACATGCAGAATCTGCAAACCATGCAGGAACATTTCCTAACTCAACTATCTATATTGACGTTAAAGATGAAGATGCAAAACTTTTCTTATCTCAGTGTGACAGGACCTCATTTGACAATGATTCAGTAACATATCTCGATATTAACAACACAAATTTTGGCATAAATCTTCTTGAATTACCTAAACATCAACCATCTGATAGATCAATGATGGTGAGCAGAACTGTTGGATATGTAATGAATATGTTCAAAGAATTTTATTCTCAACCACAAACATTTGTGCAATTCGAAAGAATTCTGCGCTTATTGCTTCTATATCTGTATTCAAATACTGACAGTCCTACTATGTTGGATCTATACGAAATAATAGTAAGACTTCAGAGAAAAGGGAATTCTGAACTAACGCAGATTTTGCAGTTTTATAAAAACGTGGCTACTCCGGAAATGAAAAATGCTCTATCATCAGTTGCGTCATTATCTAAAGAAGCTTGGATCTCATTACTAAATAGAATTGAGCCATTTGCAACTGACGAATACATGAGGAACAAATTCTCCGTTAAACATACCTCAATAGATTTTGAAAAGATGCTAAAACCTGGAAATGTCACAATATTTAGAATCTCTGACACTGAAACTCCAAAAAACGCTCACAGTCTAGCAATAATGGCAGTAGTGCTCAAAATATGGTTCACAATTCAAGAGAGAGCCAGTAAAATGGCACAAGAAAAACGAAGCCTAGTCATATTGGCATTAGATGAGTTCCAAAAGATCAAAGAACTCTCAATCCTGTCATCTATTTTGTCTCAAGCTAGGATCTATAACTTGGGGTTAATACTATCGCATCAAAATCTTTCACAGATCGACCATGAGCTGTTGGAAACAATAATTGGAAATACGGCAACCCAAATTTATGGAAGAGTATCTGGGACGGACGCAAGTAGAATTGCGCAAATAATTGATCCTCATTTTAGCAAAGAATTAACTGATCAGATTGCAACACAGCCTGATTTTGTTTTTACTATAAAAATAAGATCATTAGTAGAAAGAAAAAACACACTTCCCTTACAATTTAAAGCATTTCCGCCTTTACCAGTAACGATCAGTGAAAAGGAACTTCTTGCATTCCTTAAAAGAATGAAATCCATTTATGGTGCAAATGAACTAATCCAATCATCATTTAATTCAGAAGAAAACAAAAAAATTGAATGGATGAAACAACTTTATTCTGAATTCAGAACAAAAGAAGAATGGGAAATAATATGCTTTCTTCATGACAAAGAGGCAAATCTGACTAAAATTGTTGAAGCAACTAACAGTGTAAATAGAAATAAAACAAGCATGTTGTTGCGCAATATGATTCAGGAAGGACTCATTAACATAGCTAAATCGATAAAACGTGGCTCAATTGTTGAACATCTGTACACTGTTTCGACAAAAACAAATGAGCTATACTTTCCAAAATCATTTCGACTTATCGGCACGGCAGAAGATATTGATGAAGTTGCATCAAAAGCAATTCAATATTACGTTAATAACAAAATGTTCATTTCTCTAGCAATTCAGAATGTAAGAAATAGTAATCATACCACTGATATGATTGCATATAATTATGATACTGGCACCGCGATCTCAATAGAAATTGAATCTGTATCGGAATTGTCCAGTCATCCGGAACAAACTCGTCATAATATGTTAAAATGGAAAAAACTAGGATTCACAGAATGCCATGTCTGGTCAAAATCACCAAAGATTCAAGAAATTAAAGATAAACTGGGTACTGATGCGCATGATGTGCGAATATTCGTTGTCTGAACAGCGCACACTATTTTGCTCATCATGTTAATTAGATTAGAAAATTCATATACACTGTAAAGAAGGATAATTCAATAACCACTCTAAACAACGTTTATCATGTTCGAAAGCTTTTTCTCAATGGCAAAGGCGCCAGATTTCCCAGAAAGATTTGACTGGATAAATACAGACCAGCCGCTGAGCCTCTCAAAGCTAAAGGGCTACATAGTCGTGCTTGATTTTTGGACTTATTGCTGCATAAACTGCATGCATACATTGCCAGTCTTAGCCCAGCTTGAAAAAAAATATGAACAAAAACCAGTAATCTTCATCGGAGTGCACTCTGCCAAATTCACAACTGAGCAGGAGACAAAAAACATAGAATCGGCAGTAAACAGGTACGAGATAGCCCACCCAGTCATAGTGGACAAAAAGATGCGGATCTGGTCAAGCTTTGGCGTAAATGCGTGGCCTACCATAGTGATAGTCGACCCAAACGGCACCATAGTGTACAAGCAGTCAGGCGAAGGACAAAGGGAGGCTATCGAGGATGTAATCGATGTTCTCCTGCAAAGACATGCGGAAAAGGGCACCTTGGCACAAGAACCACTAAAGATACACATAACAAAACCAAAACATACCAACACACTGTCGTTTCCAGGCAAGCTTGCCATATCAGAGGATGGCATCCTTGCAGTAAGCGATTCTAACCATAACAGAATCATAATAGCAGACACTGGGGGCAAGATATTGTATACCATTGGTAGCAGCCAGACAGGTCTTGTAGATGGCAGCTTTGAATCATGTAGGTTCTTTAGGCCTCAGGGAGTGGCGTGGATGGGCAAATCTCTCTACGTTGCAGACACGGAAAACCACGCAATACGACAAATCGATTTTGAGAAAAAAAGCGTCAACACTGTGGCCGGAACGGGAAAGCAGGGCCCATGGTTTTCAGAAGGAGGAAGGGGAACTACGACCTCACTAAGCTCGCCCTGGGATGTTGCATGCGCCAACAATCTGGTATACATAGCGATGGCAGGAAATCATCAGATCTGGGTGTACGACACGCAGACAAGAACGGTCGTCCCGTTTGCAGGCTCTGGTCATGAAAACATAATCGACGGCCCTGCAAGGCAGGCACAGCTTGCCCAGCCAAGCGGCCTGTCGATCTTTGAAAATGCATTGTATTTTGCAGACAGCGAGACCTCGTCGATAAGAAAACTCGATTTATTGGAAAAACAGGTAACCACAATTGTGGGGCACGGCCTCTTTGAGTTTGGCCACAAAGACGGAACCACTGATGAGGCTTTGTTCCAACATCCATTGGGACTGTGTGCGACCAAAGACGCAATATTTGTCGCAGACACGTACAACTCGGCAATACGTGTGATCAACCAGAAAGCCTGCACCGTGTACACACTCATTGGTAAAGAAGGCGGCAATGTCTGCCTTCCGGACAAGCCGCACTGCGAGATCTTGGCACTCTACGAGCCGGCCGACGTGAAATTCTACAACGACAAGCTGTACATTGCTGATACCAACAACCACCTGATTCGGGTCTTTGATCTCAAGACAAACAGCTTGCAGACACTGGATCTGAAATGAACCTCAGACTATATAGTGGACTATAGAATATGTAGAACACGCTTTAATTACATACAAAACTGAGCAAGCTCATGGGGCAGTGGCTTTCCTGGGTCAAGTCAAACGACAAAGAAATCCTCACAATTTTGGAAAATCTGGCAATAAAGGCAAAAGAGACAGCAGAAGAGCTTGTACAGCTTTTTTCAAACATGCAAAACTCGGCAGACCATCACACCAAGATAAAAAAGCTAGAGCGACAAGCAGATGAGCTGACCCGCTCGATTTTTGCAGAGCTAAACAAGACCTTCATCACACCTCTGGACAGAGAGGACATACAGCGAATTGCGGCAAAGACAGACGACGTAATAGACTACATGGAGGGTATAGCAGGCAGGATCAAAAGCTACCGTGTATCTTCTGCCCCGCCCTACATGCTGGAGATAACAAAGGAGCTTTTGGTGGCAATAAAGGAAGTCGAGTATCTCATATCCAAGCTGAAAAACGTCAAAGTCGACAAATCGCTAGTAGAGCACTGCCGCAAGATAAGCGACATCGAGCACAGAATAGACGACCTGTACCGAGACGCCGTGGGAGAGCTCTTTGAGACAAACGACGCAGTAAACATCATCAAACTTAAAGACATCTACGAAGCAATCGAGGCCGCATCAGACAGGTGCCTTGACGTGGCGGACGTAATCGAAGACATCGTTCTAAAGTACACGTAAGACATGTACGAGCTGGCAATAGTGGCAATAGCAGCGGCACTAGTGTTTGATTTTGTCAACGGCTGGAACGACGCGGCAAACTCGGTTGCGACAGTGATCGGCACGCGCGTGCTAAAGCCGATTCACGCCGTATTAATATCTGCTGCGGCAAACTTTGTCGGCCCGTTCGTTTTTGGAGTGGCAGTGGCAACCACAATAGCAAAGGGAATTCTCAACCCCGAGGATGTCACCATATACATGATAATTGGGGGCCTTGCGGGCGCAATCTCTTGGGCCTCGATTTGCACGTACCTTGGGCTACCAATCTCGGTGAGCCACTCCCTCATTGGTGGCCTGATTGGTACGGGACTTGCCGCAGTAGGGTATGAAAAGCTGCTCTTTGATGGGCTCTACAAGGTGCTGATAGGAATAATCGTCTCGCCAGTTGGCGGAATCGCAATGGCATTGCATTCACCACCATAATAATTACAGTGTTTGCAAAGAAACGGCCTGGTCCGGTCAACAAGACTTTTGGGAAGCTGCAGATCATATCATCAACCTGGTTTGCGATAACCCACGGCGCAAACGACGGCCAAAAAACGATGGGGATAATCGTGCTTGTTCTGATGTCGGAGGGAATACTGACAAGCTTTGAGGTGCCCATATGGGTGATTCTTGCTGCAGCGTCTGCTATTGCGCTTGGCACATTCATTGGCGGATTCAAGGTAATCAAGACGCTTGGCATCAAGATTGCAAGGCTTAGGCCATATCAGGGGTTTGCGGCAGAGACAGGCGGGGGGATAATCCTAGCAACCTTTGCCTCACTTGGGATTCCAGCAAGCACCACCCATGCAATAACCGGCTCTATCATGGGAGCCGGGGCGACAAAAAGAAAGCACGCGGTTCGCTGGAAGGTGGGCAGGCAGATCGTATATGCCTGGATTATTACAATTCCTGGCAGCGCGGCAATTGCCTTTGGAGCAACGTACCTGATCAACTGGCTGGCAGGTGTATAAATCAAATTTTTCAATCACGCGGTGTTCACCAAATAAACAGATACGCATAAAACAAAACAAATAGGATGTTATCCGTGGCCGAAAAAAAACCGGACTTTGACATGGCGCTGACGCACCTGCGAAACAACCAGAACATGGCAGCCTACAACATGTTCACAACCATAGCCTCACAGATAAAAAAGTCGGATCCGCTCAAGGCGGCCCTGTCTCTTATTTTGGCAACAGAATGCAAGAGCCGCCAGAACAAGGATTCCACAGAGGAGGCAGTGGAGGCCGGCAAGCTCTTTTTCGCATACGCCAAGACAAAAAAGGATTATTCCGGAAAATCCGCGTTTTTGTGCGCAGCAAAATGCTTTCTCAAGGCTGGAAGATACGACGCCGCAAAGGATGCATTTGAAAAGTCAAAGGGGTTCAAGCTCCAAGAGTCGGCTGCCACAAGACCAGTAATAATAGTGGACGACAGTAAGGCAATAGTGCTCAAAATCAAAAACCACCTGAGCAATCTGGGGTACACAAACACCGAATCGTTTTACAACGGCGAGGATGCCCTGGCAGGATGCAAAAAGCTCCTAAAGCAAAACCCAATAATTCTGCTCGACATGGGGCTGCCCGACACAAGCGGCGACGTGGTGGCATCAAAGATTCTGGAGCTAAAGCCGGACACCCAAATAATTCTGATTACGGCAGACGAAAAGACGACAAAGCGAGTCAGGGACACCATAAGCTCAGGCGCGCTTGCATTCATCCAAAAACCGTTTACAATCAAGGATCTCAAGGACGCCCTTGCCACTGCCGAATCTGAATACTCGCTCTCAAAGAAGCAGTAGTGACATGTTCACAATGTTTACGTTTTTAAAGTCGAATTTGGTGATCCGATAATCTATGATGTCGTCTGAGAACCTTTCGATGAGTCTTGCCGCCGGATTTTTGAAGCCGCGCTCCACTCTGAGTACGACAAGCATGTTCCATTCGCCCTCCATGTCGGCAACAAGCAAATAATACGGCAAAGACACCACATGTTCGCGAATTGACTCTTTTAGTGTCTCAAGGGACTTTGTCACCTTGAACTTTAAAAACAATGCCTCGTGCTCGTTTGTCTCGGCCACATCTGAGAGGACCGCCTTGTAGCCCTTGATGATGCCGCTTTTTTCCAGCCTTTCTATTCTTTTTCGGATGGTTCTATCTGAGACGTCGTGGCCGAGCTTTCTGAGCTCGACGGCGATATCCTTTGAGGGGGTGCGTGCGTTTACGTTTAGAATCTCAATTATCTTCTGGTCTACTTTGTCAAGGTTCGACCACGCCTCGCCGCTCATCACATTGTGAAAAAAACAAGTATCTATTGAATATTTTGTACATTGGTTCACACTACGTGATTTGAGCCGCTCTTGTCATGCGGCTGCTAGAATAATGTGCCACAATTAGCTGGTTTAGTCTAGGCTTTTTTGAAGGGACGATAACCATAATGCCACAGCATACCAAACATGAGGATCAAGGAGAGTACGCTCATGAACATAAGCAGCGTCAGATTGGAAAGATACGAAAAATGAGCAGTCGTCTCAAAGATCGCTTTCTGCAAATGATCAAAGCCGGTGACTGAGACTCCGATTAGTACTCCTTTGTTGCTTCTGATTTTTCTTAGGGCCAGCAACGGCAAACTCGCACACATTCCAAAAACGCCGCCCATGACCCAGTATAACTCAATTGGCTTGGGTGAGTCTGAGCATCGGACATTGAAAGCTATGTTATCCACATAGAATGTATAGTCAAACCCGTTTCCTGCGCAGACCAGTATGTGGCCTAGCTCATGGAACAATCCACTAGGAATGAACAAGGCGGCAACGGTGAGAATCGCAAACCAGAGGATCCTGTCCTCGTTCCATGCTTGCCGCAGGCTCCGCCTTCTCACACAAACAGTATCTCGTTTTGAAATAAATACATGAGTAGAATCAAATGCTCTTTCGTAGGTTCTAGGTTTGACTGAGTCTGCTTACAAAGGCGAGCGGGAAAGCCCTAGCCCTTTAGGGTAGGGATGAAAGCGAGCACACCACAAGTCAATATCCAACCCACCAAAAACTATACTAAATTCAAACACCAGCATCCCATGTTTGAAATACCAGAAACATCATCACTTGATATATTCCTGCAAGTACCATGTGATTTTCTGCCCAAAACACCGCAAGAAAATCCTGATTGGGAAAACTGCCGACATCATAAAACGCGCAGTCATCTCAAAACAGGATCAGTACGGATACAAAATCATTGAAATGGAGGTCATGCCGGATCACGTACATCTGTTGCTTGACGTATCACCAAGAGACGACATTGCAAAAATAACGGATATGATCAAGGGCTACACATCATTTATGATATCAAAAGAGTTCGGCGTGTTCAGAAAACCAGTGTGGGCACCGTCAAAATTCATCTCGTCAGTTGGTGCCGTGACGCTGGATGTTGTCAAAAAATACATCGAGGCTCAAAAATGATCCTGACCTACAACGTAAAACACGGCCGTGATTTTTCAGACGAGCTGAAAAAGGCCAGGGCAGTAGCCAGGTTTGCCATACGTACAAAATCCCAATCATCAAAAGACGTCAAACACATCGGACTAAAATCGGCCATATCAAACCAGATCCTGCGAAAATACCGCAGAAAAGGAATCAAAAAGGCATCAAATGTCAAGCTGACCATACCAGGGCAGTCCATTCGATTTGACAAGACATCAACAGCCAAAATCCCATGCCTTGGAGTGGAGCTTGACTGCACGCACATCAAACCATTTGAGAAAATCAGACAAATTGAAATCGGAAAAGAGCTTGCCCATATCTCCGTGCAGGTGCAAGAACCCACAATCACTCCAGCACAAAGATTCATCGGAGTCGACTGCAACACCACGGGGCACTGCGCAGTAGCAGCCGTTCCCCACACCGGCAAAGTATACAAGCTTGGCAAAAAGGCCATTCACATCCACAAAAAATACCGTGACATTAGAAAAAGACTCCAAAAACAGGGCAGATTCCAGCTGCTCAGGCAAATCAGGCACCGCGAAAAAAACATCATAAGAGACCTCAACCACAAGATCTCAAAAAAGCTGGTTCAAATCGCAACATCGGAAAGATGCGGAATCAGATTTGAGAGACTCGCCGGCATCAGGCAAAACAAAATACATCACAAAAATTTCAGATATTCCATAAACTCCTGGTCGTACTGCCAGCTCCAAAAATTCACCGAGTACAAGGCCAGAGTGTGTGGAATAGAGGTCGCCTATGTTGCACCAGCATACACCTCGAAGAGCTGCTCAAGGTGCGGGACTCTGGGCGGCCGCAACAAAAAGGAATTCCAGTGTCCAAAATGTGGACACGCAGACCATGCGGGCGTCAATGCGGCATTCAATGTCGGAAATCCGGTATCGCATTATGCCATTGTGCCTTCGGTACGTCTAGTACCTGAGGTGCAACACATGGATCGGTTGCATGCAGACAGAGATGCATGCAAGGGGAGCACCGATACCCCCGCTGTCGCTTTTGTGACTAAAAGGCAACGCCAAGGATGCTGGTGACCTTAGAACCCCGAACCCTTTAGAGTCGGAAGTGTGTCAGATATAAAATGCCATGTTTGTTTAAAATAACAATACAAGCGTTCTATTGAAAATCAATTAAGAATAATTCGTGCAAACTGTAGATCAACAAGCAAGAAACTTTACACTCGAAGAGGTAGTGGAATTCACAGACCTCATTGCAGAAAAACTAAACAGCGCAATAGACAAGGTCGACAACATCAACCACAAGACACATGTTCTTTCCGTGAATGCATCAATTGAGGCTGCACGTGCTGGTACTTATGGCAGGCCGTTTGGCATTGTTGCATCAAATATGTCGGAGTTATCGGAAGAGACTTCGAAGATCACCGAGAGGATGCGAAGCGATACAAAAGAAATACTGCGTGTGGGAAGCATGATAAAATCCCAATCTAAAGATTTCAGGGGAAACAGGCTATCAAATATGGCCCTTGTCAACATTGATCTAATCGACCGCAATCTATATGAAAGAACTGCCGATGTGAGGTGGTGGGCCACTGACGGCAGTGTAATCGACGCACTTGCCAAAAAAACTCAAGATGCATACGATTTTGCATCAAAAAGGCTTGGTGTCATCTTGCAAGCATACACTGTTTACTATGATCTGGTTTTGGCTGACACGGCAGGCAACATAGTGGCAAATGGAAACCCACAAAAATTTCTCTCGGTGAACACAAATGTCTCAGACTGTGTTTGGTTCACAAATGCAATGAAGACAAAAAGTGGCAGCGAGTTTGGCTTTCAGACAGTACATAGATCTCCACTGGTAAATAACAATCTGGCACTAATCTATTCATGCGCCGTACGTGAAAATGGAGACACCAAAGGAAACATCATAGGCGTATTGGGCGTCATCTTCAAGTGGGAGTCTCTCTCTCAAACAATCATACAGCACACCCCGATAGGAGAAGAAGAAAAACAAAACACAAGAATTTGCATAGTTGATGATAGCGGACTTGTTTTGGCAGATTCTGATAACAAGATGCTAAAAGACATAATCCAGTTTGACAAAAAAACAAGCCTGTTCTCAGAAAAAAGAAATTATATCTTCGATGAGTATGCTGGAGCAGATTGTTGCATTGCCCACGCACAATCTCCTGGATTTGAAGGTTATTCTACTGGGTGGCATTCATTAATAATTCAAAGATTGAGCAACAAGAATACAAAAATCCATTCTTAAATACTAGCACGCGTCTCAGAGTCGCATAACTTACTGGCAAATGTCTACATTATCTATATTATGTGTAGTTGTTATGTCAGATTAGTATATGAACGACGTCGTCTTACTCTGGACTCTTTTTTCTTTGTTTGTTGGGGTCTCGCTTGCAATCGATCTTGGTGTTTTTTCAAAACTAAGAAAGAAAAAAGCCGATGAGCACGAGACTCCGCCATTTAAGGTTGCATTAAAGTGGACCATAGTGTGGATATCTCTTGCGGGCGTATTTGCGGGCATCATTTATGTCGACATGGGCGAAGAAAAGCTTGCAGAATTTGTCACGGGGTACGCTCTTGAAAAATCGCTTAGCGTTGACAACATGTTCGTGTTCTTGCTTATCTTCACATCGTTGAACATCCCACACAAATTCCAACACAGAGTTCTTTCGATGGGAATCATCGGCGCCATAGCAATGAGGATCCCGCTGATTCTTGTGGGCGCGTCGCTTCTCGAAAGCTTCCACTGGATGATCTACTTGTTTGGCGGATTTTTGATATTCACCGCATTGAGGATGCTTGTCCAAAGAAAGGAAAAGAAAATCGAGGTTGAAAAAAACATCGCAATACGTGCATTAAGGAAATTCATGCCAATAGACTTTGAACTAAAAACACAAAAGTTCTTTCTAAGAAAAGATGGCGTCCTCTACGCAACACCGCTCATTGTTGCGCTGGTACTAATCGAATTCACAGACCTGCTTTTCGCGCTGGATTCGATTCCAGCAATTTTGGCAATCACTACAGATACCTTCATTGTGATAACGTCGAACATATTTGCAATATTGGGTCTCCGAAGCCTGTATTTTCTTTTGGCAGGAGTCATGGAGAAATTCTACTATCTCAAACCGGGTCTAATTGCAATACTGCTATTCATAGGCGTGAAGATGATAGTTGCAGAAAAAATTGAGATCCCTACAATGGTTTCACTTGCTGTGGTTCTTGGAATTCTGGGTGTGGCATTACTTTTCTCCTTCATTCGGGCAAAAAAGAACGGCCAGCCCTTGAAGGAATCAAATGACTAAATACAATAATTGCGCATAACTAGCATGGTGGATTTTTCAGGACTCTGCGGGAACTGTAAGGCGCAAGGATGCTGTACCAATTCCGCAGTCCCATTGGTTTTTTCATCGGATTTGGAAGACCTCAAATCAATAAACAAAGCAAGTGACGAATTCCTCCATGACAGAAATGTAAATGGCGTCATAATAAAGGCGGTAAACAAAAAGAAAAACTCCCAAGTTTGTGTCTTCTGGGACGAAGAAAATTCCAGATGTTCAATATATCGGCAAAGGCCATTTGATTGCAGGGCGTACCCATTTGACGTGCTAAAAATAAATGAAAAATACTACTGGATTGTCTACTCGTGTAACCCACAAAGCAACTGGAGCTGGACTGAGGAATATTTGAAAGCACTAGAGGAAGACAAAGCTTTTGGCGAAGTCATGGAAAAAATTGAGATATTCTCTGGTAATACCGAGCTGATCCTTCCAACTGAATCTAAAAAAACTCCGTACGCAATAATACGAGAAGTAAATCACTAATGCTACTTTTTGGCGCCGAGCGTTCTGTTCTTTAGTCTGAGGAAGCTACCTCTACACTTTCTGCATCTTGACGCCGCCATTGAATTTCTGACGCCACAGTGCAGGCAGATCTTCATGTGAAGCCTTGCTGCTTGAGCAATTCGTTTCTTTTCTGGGTCTGTGATTGGCATCTTTTTACAACCCCATTCTGAGTACTTTTTAACCTTTGGACTCTAGCTTGCCTGCCAAAAGCATGGCTACCTCGTTTGGCCTTTTGGCAACTGGGATGTTTGCCTTGTTAAACATGGATATCTTTGACTCTGCAGAGCCATAAGTTCCCATCACAATTGCTCCTGCATGACCCATCCTTTTTTCCTTTGGGGCACGGCGGCCTGCGACATAAGCAACTATTGGTTTTTTGAAATTAATGTCGATTATGTGTTGTGCAAGTATCTCCTCTGAATCACCGCCGATCTCGCCTACCACTACCATGCCCTCCAGTGAAGGGTCGTCTTTTACTGCATCGAAGGCGTCGATGAGTCTTGTGCCGTTTATTGGGTCACCGCCAATTCCGATCGTAATGCTCTGGCCAAAACCAGCTCGGCTCAAAGTGTTGGAGATTTCATAAAGGAGCGTGCCGCTTTTTGATAATACTGCTATGTTTCCAGGCTTGAATGGGCTTGCAGGCATGATTCCTATTTTGATCAAGCCTGGGATCATGACTCCTGGCGTGTTCGGACCAATAATCATTGCATCATTTTTCTTTGCTATTTCCAACAACTCCATCGTGTCTCTTATGGGCACGTGTTCTGGTATGGCAACGAGCAGCTTAATTCCTGCCTCTAGTGCTTCTTTTGCAGCACCCAAAAAAAACTTGGCAGGAACAAATACTATGGATATCTTTGCACCTGTTGCGTCGACTGCCTCTTTTACCGTGTTGTATATTGGAACCTTGCTTTCGAACTTTTGTCCACCTTTCCCAGGGGTGACTCCAGCAGCAATATTTGTGCCATACTCCATCATCTGTTTTGTGTGGAGCGAACCAAACGTGCCAGTTATTCCTTGTACTATGACAGGAACTCTTTCGTAATTTCCAGAAGCGTCTTTTTTGCCTCTTAGAATTTCATAAATGTCAACCACGCTTGCTTACCTCCATTACGACACCGTTTATTGCGTCTTCGACCGAGTCGAACATTTTTGTTTTTGTGTTTTTGAGCATCTCCTTTGATTTTTCTGATTCTGCACCCATGAGTCTTGCGTAAACTGGAAGATCAATTAATTTGTCATCATATGCTTTGATAAAAGCAGTTGCAACAGTAGTCGTCTTTACTATGCCGCCATACAAATTGACCAAAATGGCCTTGACTTTTTTCATCTTGCTAATCAGCGTTAGTGCTTCATACACCGATTCTGTTGTTGCGCCACCTCCTACGTCCAAAAAACATGCTGGCTTGCCACCGTTGTCTGCAAGCATATCCAAAGTGGACATGACAAGTCCTGCACCGTTGCCTACAACCGCAATGTTTCCATCAAGCTCAACAAGTGTAAATCCGCTTTTTTCTGCGCGTTCTTCAAGCTCTGTCTTTTCTTGGTACTTTGCCATTTCTGGGTGTCTAAAGTTTGCGTTGTCGTCTGTGATCACTTTGCCATCCAATGCAAGAAGTGAGCCATCTTTTAGCAGAGCTACCGGATTTATCTCTGCAAGCTCGGCCTCTTTTTCTACTGTAAGCTTTGAGAGTCTTTGCAGCATGTCTACAAAATCTGAAACGGTCCTTCCTTGCAAGCCAATTTGTTTTGCTACGTCTTCGGCCACTTGTTTGTCCACGTGACCTAGGCCTACTTCGCGAATTATCTGATTTTTGACTGATTCTATCTCCACTCCGCCCTCAGATGAGGCGATAATCGTGTAGCATCTTTTGCTGCGATTCAAAAATAGTGACAAGTACAGCTCTTTTTCATACTCGGCCATTTTTTCAAGCAAAATTGCCCTTGTCTTTTCACCCTTTATTGACATCGACAGAACCTGCGGGTATTTTAATTCAAACTCGTCTTGATTGTGGCATTTTTGTATTCCGCCTGCCTTTCCCCTTCCACCTACTGGAACCTGGGCTTTTATCACAAAAGGGAAGCCAAGCTCTGCTGCGTCCTTTCTTGCCTGCTCTATGCTTTTTGACGCAATACCTTTTGGAATTTTTATGCCATATTGTGCAAACAATTCTTTTGCTTGATATTCCAAAAGTCGCATGGAGGATTTTTTTTATGGGTCTTTATATTCTGTATGCTAACTTGTCATCTCTTCAAGTAATTCTATTGTATGCAAAAAAAGATCTTTGCTTTTTTTGATCAGCTTCTGTGGGAATTCATCTAACGTGTACACAATTTGTTGTCGGAACGTGGGCGGTAAGACACCTCCAGATACGACAAGCTGTTCAATTACGTAGCTGTCTGTAACTGTGCAAACAATTTCCTCGTAAGAACCTTCTTCTTCTTCGAGTGTCTGGCGGTACAACACCATTGGGGTTCCGGTCTTTGTGACTATGTTTGCGGCCTTCTTTAGTAATTCCTCTAGGTGCTGTATTTGCCAAGCGTCTAAGCTGATCTGTTTTACCACAAATCTATATGCGTTTTTTGCTATATAACCGCCGTTATTTGCGAAAAGCTAGCTTCTTACTCTACTGATATTCGAATTTTTTGACCATCTATGTCGTCGTCTTTGTAGTTTTTTGCGATCCCTTCAAAGTCTATCTGCCTTACGCGCACCAAAAATGCAAGCTCGTCTGAGCGTTCTTTAACCATCTCAAGTGATTCGGGATCGAGATCCAAAATCGATGCTGTCTGCAAAACCTCAGTCGGGTTGTAGCCACGCTCCTTTCTGAGAGTCTGGAGTCTTCTTGCAAGATCCTTTACCAGGCCGCGTGCCATCATTTCACGGTTCCTAGTCGTAGATATGAACACCAAAAAATTGTCCCTTTGGGCAAAGGCATAGCCGTCTTTGGCATCAAAGCCTACCACAAAGTCCCCCTTATCCAAAGTGATCGTCGTCTGGCCAACCACAAAGTCATATGTGCCTCGCGCCTGCAGGCCTGCAATTATGTCCCGTGGATCTGTAGCAGCAAAGCTTGCAAGGAGGGCACTCATGTGTTGTTTTGCCTTTGGACCAATACTCTTCCGTTCAAGATCGACTACTGGTTTTATTGGGAGATCTAATTTCTGCATGTGCGCCACCATCTCAAGACCGTCCAAGTCGTCAAGCTCAACTATTTTGGCCGCCTCGACGTTGAGTTGTGTCAATAACAAATCGCAGAGTTTTTCAAGCTTCGGCTTTTGGGTTTTTTTGACACAAACGATTGCTTCGGTCAACGGCCATCTACGCTTCAATTTAGCTTTCATCCTAGCAGCTGATGCAACAGACACAGCTTCTTTCATGAGATCAAATGATTCTTCAACTGACTCGTTGACAAGGTCTGGCTCAAAAACAGGCCATTTTTCCATCAAAATACTGCTGCCGCCAAAGGTGTTCAGGTATAGATACTCGCTGGTATGGGGGCACAGAGGGTGAATCAAAATATCGAGCGTCTTTAGAACTTCATGTAAGATGGCATATATTGAAAAACGTCGATTTGTTTTTTCGCCGTCCTCTTCCCACAATTCTGCCTTTGTTATTGGAATGTAAACCTGGCTTAGAGAGTTGATAACAAAATCCTCAAGCGCACGTGCAGCTTCGTGGAATCTGCAGATATCGTTGTTTTTCTGCACTTCCATTTTGAGCTTCTGAAGCTTGGATAGGATCCAAATATCTGGCGGGTGCAAAAGATTCTTTTCTTTTGCCCAAGT
Source organism: Candidatus Nitrosotenuis sp. (assembly GCA_038869975.1). Taxonomy (GTDB): domain Archaea; phylum Thermoproteota; class Nitrososphaeria; order Nitrososphaerales; family Nitrosopumilaceae; genus Nitrosotenuis. The sequence continues at coordinate 71,199 of JAWCQC010000002.1, read as the reverse complement.
GATTGTCTTTGAAGCATCGAATTTGTCGTATTCACTGTTTTGTTTAAAGTACAAATGTATGTGGTAGAGTGTATTGAGTATCTGATACGGCCTCGACATCAGCTCGTCGGTGCTGAAATTGATCGGCTCAATTGGACTTGACTTCCACACAAAATAAAATCTGACCAGATCTACTGGATATTTTGTGAGAAGTTCGTACGCATCAATTACATTCCCAAGACTCTTGCTCATCTTGTTCCCATTTTTGTCAAGAACATGACCTTGGAACAAAAAAGCCTTAAACGGGGAGATTGGGGCACCATTTAAGATCACATTCTCAATTAACAATGTGTATGCCCAGCCTCTTGTCTGATCTATTCCTTCAGTAAGGAACGGCGCAGGTATGTATTTCCTGTATTCTTCATCCGTAAGTGATGAATATGGCGCAGATCCGCTGTTGTGCCACGTATCGAGTACGAACTTTTCTCGTTCCATCCTTGCACCACATTTCTTGCAGTTGATTGTCACTCTATCTATCCACGGCCTGTGAAGCTCAAAGTTTGGGCCGTCTGGAAGCTCGGATGCGATGGAGACTATCTCTTTTCTTGAAAAGAGTCGTTCTACATGCCCGCATCCGCCGCATGTCCAGAAGGGAAGAGGGCAGCCCCAAAATCTTTCACGAGAAATGCACCAAGGGTGTTTTTCTTTGATTATCCCAAGGAATCTGTTTTTTGGCTGTTCAAAAAAATACTCGACATTTTCTGCAGCTTGCACTGCTTTGTCTCCGAGTCTGTCTAACATGTAAAAAAATTCTCTTCTTGCAAGCCAGATGAGCGGGTGGTGGGAGCGCCAGCAAAGGGGGTACTTGTGCTTTATTCTGCCTATTCGAACCAGGGCGCCTGCGGATTTCAAGTCCTCCACGATTGGTCTGTCTGCATCACGCACAAACATTACAGCGTACTTTCCCGCATCCTCTGTGAACTTTACTTCGTCGTTGATGGGATTGAAGATTGTGATATTTCGCTTTTTTGCAATATCGTAGTCCTCCTCGCCGTTTGCAGGAGACAGGTGGACAATCCCACTCCCGGTATTTGCGTCAACGAATTGTTCTGCTACTGCAATATGCATGTTGGGCTCTTTTGCAATCTCTTTTAATTTTGGAATTTTGTCTAAAAGTGGGTGGATGTACTTTTTGCCATCAAAAAAAGAGCCTTTTTCAGTCTTGAGTATCTTGTAATTTTCTATCTTGACTTCCTTCATGAACTCTTCGAGGCGTTTTTGACCTACAACCCAAGTCTCGTCGTTGACCTGGACGTAATGATAGTTTTCATCTGGATTGAATCCAACCATGGCATCCGTCACCAGAGTAAATGGCATCGTAGTCCAAACTATCAGATAGGTGTTTTCTGATTCCAATTTGACTTTGTAATATAACGAAGGATCCTGCACAGTATCGTAGCCTTGATTGACTTCGGCATGGCTAAGTGAAGTCTGGCAGCTTGGGCAATAGGCAACGACTCTGTAACCCTCAGTTAAAATGCCTGACTCGTGCGCCTTTTTTAAAAACTGCCATTCTCTTTCTATGAATTCGTCTTTGTATGTCCAGTAAGCGTTTTCTTGGTCAAACGACATGGCAAGCAGCTTATCAACTTCGACCCACTTCGCATTGTATTTTTTGACTATTTTTTTGCATTCGTTTACTAGCTTTTCAATTCCAAATGACTTGAGGATCTCTGTCTTGCCGCCTGTAACGCCAAGTTCTTTTTCTGCCTGAAGCTCTACTGGAAGGCCCTGTGTGTCCCAGCCTGCATTGAAGACTATGTTGTAACCCTTTAATGTCATGTAGCGGTACCATAGGTCTTTTATGACGCGACCACGCAAATGTCCTGCATGTGGAGTGCCGTTCATAGTGGGAGGGCCTTCTATGAAGACAATCTTTTCACCCTTTGATTCCGAAAGCATCTTCTTCAAATCAATTCTTTCTAAATGTGCCCTGATCTGAGACTCGATTTTTTTTGAATCAAACTCTTTTTCTAATTGCAATAGTATTGTGGTATCTGATCTCATTTTATAAAGTTAGATTAGTGCTGGACTTTTTGTCTCGAAACTTGAATTATATACGAGAATCTGAGCTGCAACATGTGGTAAATGTCCTGGTGGTCGGCAGCGGAGGACGTGAGCACGCACTTGGCTGGAAGCTCTCTCAATCTCCGCATGTAGAGAAGGTCTTCCATGCTCCGGGAAATGGCGGTACAATGAATAATGTTCAGATTCAGCCAGATGAAATAGGCAAACTGGCGGATTTTGCCGACGAAAACGAATGTTTCACTGTGGTGGGGCCGGAGGCTCCTTTGGCACTTGGCATCGTAGATGAATTTCAAAAAAGAAATCTCAAGATCTTTGGACCTACAAAGAAAGCGGCCCAGCTTGAATCAAGCAAAGTATGGGCAAAACTCTTTATGCAAAAACATGGTATCCCTACTGCACCGTTTGATGTATTTTCAAATGCCGATGACGCAAAAGAGTATGTCAAGTCAGTTGATCACCAAGTAGTGATAAAGGCAGATGGCTTGGCCGCAGGTAAAGGCGTAATAGTCTGTGATACCAAACAAGAAGCTTTTGATGCAATAGACGAAATCCTAGTAAAGAAATCATTTGGGAATGCAGGAAAAAGCATCGTCATAGAAAAACGAATAGATGGGATCGAAGCGTCATACATAGCGCTCTCTGACGGAACAATGGCAATCCCAATGGCTACAAGCCAGGATCACAAACGCATATTCGATGACGACAAGGGTCCAAACACAGGCGGAATGGGAGCGTATTCTCCGACCGGAGTGATTGATGACAAACTAGCAGAAAAGATCCAAAAAAGCATTATCGAAAAAACAATAACCTCGATGAAATCAGATGGCATCAACTTCAAGGGATTTCTTTATGCCGGCGTGATGATAAAAGATGAGCAGCCATACGTTCTTGAGTTTAATGCCAGAATGGGAGATCCAGAGTGCCAGCCAATCATGATGCGCATGAGGTCTGATCTTTATGAGTATCTTGATGCTGCAGTAGATGGCACTCTCAAATTAATGCCACCAATATCTTGGAAAAATCAAAGTGCAGTCTGTGTCGTCTTGGCCTCAAATGGATATCCTGGAACTTATCCAAAAAATGAACAAATTACTGGCCTTGAATCTGTCAATAGCGACACCGTCTTTGTGTTTCACGCAGGAACAAAAATGGACGGTAACAAGATTCTGACCAATGGAGGGCGCGTCCTTGGGGTAACGGCTCTTGGAAACACATTGCAAGACGCCATTGCAAACGCCTACAATGCAGCAAACAAGATAAGCTGGAAAAACAAGTACTATAGAACAGACATTGGTAAAAAAGGACTCAAATACCTGAGCTGATTATCTCGTCTTCTGTGACCACAAGGTGAATTTTCACGTCTCCTTCTGAAAAAGGTATGTTCTTTACGATGAACTTTGAATATGTGAGTGCGATCGTGGTGGATTTTTTATCGGCCAAAAATCGATCATAAAACCCCCTTCCATAACCTAGTCGCTGACCTCTCTTTGTCATTGCGATGGCTGGAACCAATATTACATCAAACTCGTCTACAGGGGGGCAATTCTGTTTTGGCTCCATTATGCCGAACTCGCCTTTCTCAAGATCCTCGAATCTGGTGATGTTGCAAAAAATCAAGTGGTCGCCTTCCACTCGTGGCAGCGCCAAAGTCTTCCCCTCGCTTAGTATGTCTTGCAGTATGTCGTGTGTTCTTACCTCGCTGCCTATTGAATAATATGCAGCAATTGTTTTTGCAGCTTGGTAATCCTGTATCTTTTTGAGATTTTTATGGATCTTTTTGCTTGCTATATCAATAAAATCTGCAGAAAGATTGTCGCGTTTTTCTAACAAAAGCTTGCGCAGACTTGATTTTTCGCTATTTGCCTTCAAAGCTCTTGCTCAGTGATGCAGCAGTTACTGTGTTTTTTAAAAGCATTGCTATGGTCATTGGCCCAACGCCGCCAGGGACAGGCGATGCATATGATGCTTTTTGAATTATCTCATCAAAATTCGAATCGCCTACAAGCTTGCCATCGAGGCGTCCTGTGGCCACATCGATTACCACAGCTCCTTGTTTTATCATGTCTGAAGTAAGAACAAACTTTGATCTATCGCCAACCCCGGTGATCACAATGTCGGCACTCTTACAAATGTCGGTAAGGTTCCTTGTTTTTGAATGGCACATGGTAACGGTTGCGTTTCGCTCCACAAGGAGGTGGAACAACGGTTTGCCAACCAGGTTGCTTCTATTTATTATGACGACACTTTTTCCTTCAATTGGTATTTGATAATGATCTAACAGTTCAATTATGCCAGAAGGCGTGCATGCCTTGAGAACAGCTTTTTTCATTACCAGCAATCCAACATTGTGTGGTGTAAGCCCATCTACATCTTTGAGCGGTGAGATTCTCGAGGTCGTCTCGAATTCATCTAATTGCTTTGGGAGTGGTAGCTGGACCAATATTCCGTGCACAGTTCTGTCTTGATTTAACGAGTCGATAAGTTCGTTCATGTCTTTCTGTGTAAGTGTGGCAGGCAACTTGTGGTCTTTTGTGAGTATGCCAACTTCGGCGCATGCCTTCTGCTTATTCCTTACGTATGTCGCAGATGCTGGGTTGTCGCCCACAAGAACGGTGGCAAGACAAGGCCTTACTCCGGTGGACACAAGCTCTTCGACTGCCTTTTTTACACGTTCTCTTACTGCAGTAGCTACCTGAATTCCATCGATTTTTGTGCCAACCATAGAGCTCATGCAAAGTAATTCTAATTTAAGGTACTGCCAAGTTATAGACTGCGCTGTTGTGCAAATACGGTTCTGTTAGGTTTCGAGGAGTGTTAACCAACTGCTTTCATCGATAGAACGATAGAACCCAAATACGCAAAATAAAAAAGAACTTTGTTCAATTAATCTTAATAATGTAAAATCACATCTCAAAATTGGATGACCCAGTTTTACACCTATGATTCCTACGTAATGGTTATAGGCAATATGTCATCAAAAAGTCTTGCAACGTGAGCAAAATGAGCGGCCGCGAAAAAATACTCCTGCTCATAATTGGTATACTTTCAACCTCCTTGCTCGCAGGCTTTACGACTAATTTTGGGGGTGTCTATTCTGATTCGAAGGTTAATCAAGAACCACAAATGACGCAGACACAGCTAGTTCAAATAAGCAAGGAGCCTACCGCAGAGGAAAAAATTCAGCCAGCACTACTTGCCGTGGGTGCTCAAACAAAAAGTCCATTGACTGTGATCTTCAAAGAGGTGGAAAACTCAGTAGTACAAATAACTAGCAAGGTATCGACAATAAATCCGTATATCATCATTAATGGCATGCCTCTTGAAAGTCAGTCCACAAGACTTGGCTCTGGGTTTGTTTATGATCAAGAAGGCCACATAATAACAAACCATCATGTCGTAGCTGGAGCAAAAGAAGTGGATGTCAGATTCGTAGATGGCAACATATATTCTGCTAAAGTGATCGGCTCGGATCCTTTCAACGACATCGCAGTCTTGCAAATTATTGATGATTTTTCAGAAGAACACGTAGTGCCCTTGAAAATAGGTGATTCGTCTGAGCTCGAAGTAGGGCAACAGATTATTGCGATAGGAAATCCGTTTGGACTCAGTAACACAATGACTACTGGGATAGTGAGTCAAATAGGCAGACTCTTACCAAATACGGAATCGGGATTCTCTATCCCAAATGTGATTCAAACTGATGCCGCAATCAACCCTGGCAATTCAGGTGGGCCCATGCTAAATCTGCAGGGACAGGTAATTGGTATAAACACTGCAATCCAGTCAAAAACGGGCGAGTTCTCCGGAATCGGGTTTGCAGTTCCATCAAACACGATAAAAAGAATAGTCCCATCACTCATCGAGAAGGGTAGTTATGAGCATCCGTGGCTTGGCGTGGCAGGAACAAGCCTCACACCGGACATCACAAAACAGCTTGGGCTGCCAAAAAACTTCAAAGGCGTTCTTGTAACTACTGTGGTGGATGGAGGGCCTGCGCAAAAGGCTGGACTTCAGGAGGCAACATATACTGCAAAAGGTGGCCTAAAAGGTGGTGACATCATCATTGCACTGGATGGACGCCAGATAAGAGACATGGATGATCTCATTGTCTACATTGCTGACAACAAAAGCGTTGGTGACTCTATATTGATGCAAATAAACCGAAATGGCGAGATGGTCGAACTTACCGCGACTCTGCAGGCGCGTCCAACAAATTAGAATTTAAATTCAGGACACCGCAATTCCTTTTCAGATGCAAGCATTTACAAACTTTTTGACTCTAAAACCATCAACAAAATTTCGTTTTTCTACTAAAATCGATAAACTAAAAACACATTCAAAACAATATGATTCAACACAAAAACTCCTCGACCCACCATTACAATAATGTTCGATCTGAAAATGGAAAAAACGACAACGATTCTAGTCCTTAGCATGTTGTTTGTTGTGGTTCCAGGCGCATATGCTGCAACACTAAAACAAACAGTTGAGGGTGGAGTTGACGTAAGCATCGAATACCCAGACACAGTAATAGCTGGCAAAGACTTTGCGATCTCGGTTCTAATACAAAATAATGGATGGGAAGACAAACAAGACATCAAGTTTACAGCTACACCACAAGACGAGTCGATTAAGACAAAGGATCAAGTACTTACAGTAGAGCGGCTTTCAAAAGGAGGATCATTTGGGGGTTCCATCGAATTTACGACATCTGAGAGTTCCAAGATCGGCACACACTACATAAATGCGATATACTCACAAATTCTTTTGAGCAACAACGAAACTCCAATGCCTCAGTTTCAACAAAATATAGCAATACCAATTGAAATCAAAGGTGCTGCCGAGATCCAAATCAACACGATTGCCCCCTCAGCAATATTCTCAAATGCAGAATTTCCATTCAGCGTGGAGATCGTCTCAAAAGATGCCGCGTTACGCGATGTCATGGTCAGAATAGTTCCTCCAAATGATGTGGTGATACGCGGACAGACGGCGTTTTCTTACTCCACCATTGAAAAAGACAAACCAGTTCTAATTCACACTCAGATAATTACCAGTCCGACCGATGTGACAATGGAGCACAAACTGCCATTCGCGGTGACTGTGCAATACACTGACGACTCGGGACAAGAAAAAACAACCTCAAAGACAATAATGCTTCTTTTGAGGCCAAGGACGTTTATGGAGTTCACCACTGACGGTGGAATATGGATTGGAGGATTTTTCCTTGCTCCCTATGTAAGCCTTGGAACTTTGATTGGCATACCTGCAGGCACGCTGTTTTCACTGATGATAAGACGAATGCAAAAGAAAAAAGGGTCAAAAAAGAAGAAAAAGTGAGATCTGTGAAAGTAGAGTTTGATGTAAAAAAATACATTGAAGATATTAGGAATTCTACTGGATATTTTCACACTTTTCTTAATCGTGAAAACATCGCAGCGGGCGTGCTGGTCCTGCAACCAAACGAAGAGGATTCCCAAACACCTCACGACGCAGACGAGGTGTATTTTGTAGTAAGGGGGGACGGATACCTCAAGATAAACAACAAGGACTATGAAGTGTCTGAAGGAAAGGCATTTTACGTGCAAAAAAACGTGCCGCACAAATTTTTTGGCAATAAAAAAGAATTGATCGTGCTGTATTTTTTCAGCGGTCCTGATTCCTAATTATTACCTTCCTGCCGGAAATTTTGATTTTTCCTTCTGCAATCAGTTTTACTGCCTGAGGGTATATTTTGTGTTCCTTTGCAAGAATTCTCTTTGAAAGTGTTTCTTCGGTGTCATCGTCTCTGACTCTGACAACCGACTGGAGGATTATTGGTCCTGTGTCTACTCCATCATCCACAAAATGGACAGTGCAACCGCTAAATTTGACGCCGTAGTCAAGTGCCTGTTTTTGCGCATGCAAGCCTGGAAATGAAGGCAGGATAGCAGGATGAATGTTCAAAATTCGGTTTTTATATCTTTGAATAAATTCTGGACTGATTATCCTCATAAAGCCAGCAAGGCAAATCAGCCCATTTTTTTCAGTAACCCCATGTTCTTTGAGGGCCTCGATGACCTTCTGGTCGTATTCCCATCGCGTGCCGCTAAAATTCTTGCTTGGTATTACTTGAGTTTTGACTCCTAATTTCTGGGCGATTTTGAGGCCTTTTGCATCTGGGTTATTTGAAATGACTACGGCTGGATTTATCGGGATTTTCTGGCGTTTTATTGCTTTGAGAATTGCCTCCATGTTACTTCCGCGACCAGAAATGAGAATCCCCAAGTTGAGCAAATGTACCAGATTTTTTGGAATGTTGAATGAATATTATGTTTTAGTTTGATTAGAATTTCGGCAGGTGGATAGTAAAGACGGTTCCTTTACCTACGATACTTGAACATTCTATGGTGCCACCATGATTTTCTATTATTGATTTGCAACTAGCAAGTCCAAGGCCAGTCCCACCTTGTTTTGTAGTAAATAACGGCTCAAATATCCTCCCTAGATTCTCTTTTTCTATTCCACGCCCATTATCTATGACATCAATTACTACTGATTCGTCTGTTTCTGAGGCTTGGATCATTATCTTTCCTTTTTTGTCTATTGCTTGAATAGAGTTCACAATCAAATTTGAAAAGACAATTTCAAGCTGTTTTACATCACCATAAATCTCAACGTCTTCGTCTGGCAAAATCATCTTGATGTCTTCTGGAACGCTGAGATCTCCAATCACTGTTTTCAACAAGCTCACAAGAGACGTCTTTTCCCTCAACGGACTGCTGGTTCTAACATAATCTAAAATCTCACGTATAAGCTGTGACATTCTGGATGTCGCGCGTTCGATTCGCTCATAATTTTCTTGTGTTTTCTTGTCTAATTCTGGCTGTTTGAGTTTTAGAATCTCAACCGTGTTTTTAATTATTGTTAATGGGTTCTGCAAATCGTGGGCAAGTCTTGATGCCATTTCGCCAATAGCGTACATCTTGTCTTTTTTTATCGCCTTGCCACCGTTAGTATCGCCAGTAAATCTGGTGACATGTTCTGCGACGCCGGCGAAATCTTCATCTCTCGCCGCATCCTCCTGAGCATTTTTCAAAAGCCTCGCCGCATCCTCCTGAGCATTTTTCAAAAGCCTCGCCGCATCCTCCTGAGCATTTTTCAAAAGCCTCGCCGCATCCTCCTGAGCATTTTTCAAAATACGGTCTTCCTCATTTGCACTAGGCCTGTTTTTTCCATGCTGCATACTTATGCGATATGAACATCATATGGATATTTGAGTTAGTTTGTTTCTTGCAAACAGTTCGGGCACAAACTAAGCCTTTGACAAAATCCCAGTATGGTTTTATAACCAAGCTGAGTTAGTTACCATGCAATGGACGTTGCAGATATGCAAATAAAGAAAGCGCTAGTTGCGTTTGCAATAGAAAAGGCGCTTTTAGATATGGGCGAACCGGTTTTCCAAAAGGTAGTGCAAACGCTAAAGGACGACTACCATTGTTACATACCGGATTGCTACGATCATCCCGAATATCTGAAGCGAATCCTTTCGGACCTATATGGAAACGCACATGTAGCAATAATCGACTCGATCAAATCCAGCTTGCGGGATTTTTCACACCAAGGCCAGATACAAAAATTCGTTGCTGCGCTGGATTAATATGCAAACCACACTGGATGTAGTCTTATCAAAAAAATATCTGATTGCTGCACTCAGTGGGATTGTAATCTTTAATGCTGTCTCAAATTTGATAGGCAAGGATTTTGCAATATTTGCCGGAAACCTTGCATACATTCCGGTGGCGGGTTCTTTTCTTGTGCTGTCTATTCTGATTTTAATCAGATTCGGAACAAACGGCATGCATGGAATCGCATGGGTCTCGTTTGGCGGGTATGCAATTTCCTGGTTTATTGCAGAAGTACTTTGGATAGTGCAAGAGCTATATCTCAAAATCAATCCGTTTCCCTCGGCTGCAGACATATTCTACCTTGTGGGGTATCCATTTCTCATCATATTCTTTATTGCATATCTACAGCCAATGCGAAGCGCGATAACAAAAAAGATGATTGCAGTATCATCTGCTTTCTCGATTGGTATTCTGGGTATCAGTATGTACTCTGTGTTCAGCACGACAACAAACGACGATGTCTTTGAGCTGGTCTTGGCAACTATTTACCCTGTGTTCGATGCCGTGATAATAATTCCGGCATTGATCGGAGTCGGCCTGTTTTTCAAAGGACACGTCAACCTGATGTGGACACTACTATGTCTTGGCTCCATATCGGTTTTTGCCGCAGACACAGCATTCCTGCTGGAACAAAATGAAGAGTCTTACTACACTGGAAATCCGATGGAGATTTTATTTTACTGGAATTATGTTCTCTTGGCATTTGGCGTGCATAATCATCTCAATTTGTTTCACACACAACAAGGAAGCAAACTGGAAGATCTGAGGTGAGGATTCAAACTATTTGCTGCTTGGCCCCAACCGTGATGCCTTTTCTGACAATGCCAACACAGTTCTGATTCCCACATCTGCACTCAAAAACCAGATACGGGTTCATATATGGTAGGTAGTCCCATGTCAATTCCTCATCTGCCTGTATGTCGCGTGCGGCAACTAGCATGTTGTAAAAGTCTATCACATTTGGCCTACAGCTGTGATTCATGAATCTGGTGTCATCAGTATCTTTGTAAAGAAACTCACCAATCTGATACGAGTGTTTTATCCAGTCTTGCTTCTGGTTTCCATCATTAATTTTCTCAAAATCCGTAATGTGGATTTTCTCTATGTGTTCGGTGGTGGGGAACCAAATCACCTCGTCTTTTTTTATATTCTGGGCCGCAAATAGCCCAATGCCGCTGATTCGTGAATTCCGCTTCACTACTTTTGGGCTAAGCAATGCATTCCACCTTGCCTAATTTGTCAGCTTGGAATTTATCTATTTCCAATTCTGGAAGTGGGGTGTTTTATATCGCAAAATCATAGCAAAATTATGGGCAGTCCGGAAGAAACCCTAATGAAAATACGGGATCCGCTCTTTGTGATAGAGACGTCACTCCAGATAATAAAACAGCGTGGCTCAGATGACAAGATTGCACACGAAATAAACCGAATCGAGGCTGCTCTGAAAAGGATAGGCCAAATCATCAAGTAAAACGTATTCTTTCCAATAACTTGGTTATCTTTTCTATGTCATATGGTTTGATGAACACCTCGGTCGGCTTGAGCCTTTCTAGTTTTTCGGCCGTCTCCTCTCTGAGGTCTGCAGTTATTATGACCACTTTGGATCTCGGGTCGGCTTTACGGATGTTTTCCAATCCGTAGAACCCATCATAATCCGGCATCATCAAATCTAAAAAGACGATATCTGGCTTGTATTTCTGGTACAGCTCAAAGGCTTCCCTCCCATTATGTCCTCTGCCCAACACTTTTACATTTTTGAGCTCCAAGTAATCGCAAAAGACATCAACAGTGTCCACATCATCGTCGATCACTATGGCAGTTACCATTAGATTATCTCTGACGGCTTGTATTTGCCAGACTTTTCCATCCGCTTCAGTCTCTTTATTACAAAAGCAGCTGTTTGTTTGACGTCTTCGCTTGGATCGTTTAGGGCGTCTCTAATCAAGTCAGCGGCTTCTGTGGCCCTCATCAAACCAAGGGACTCCAAAGCTTCGTGCTTTGTCAATCCGCTCTTGTCTTGCAACGCAGCTTTTATCAAAGCGGGAATTTTTTGTCGCATGTTTCGGGCGGCAATCTGGTAACATGCCTCGTGCTTTACGACGTTGTTGTCATCATTTTCCAAAACCCATTCCATAAGATCTGCGACCTCCGTAAATATCGGATCGTCGGCGTTTCTGTTTTCTGCTATCTCGCCTGCGAGCCAAACGGCGTCCCATCGCTTTGATTCGTCTTTTTCGTTCTGTATGATCTGTTTGCAACTGGCCAGTCTTTCTGCAACTGGAAGCTCTCTGATATTATTATCGTCAAAAATTAGCAGAGCCAATTCCACTATTGGAAATGGTAGAATCCTATTAAACTGTTATGGCCAAGTGTGGAAATAGTAATATAGTATGATTGCAAAACTTGATGTGATGGCGGGCCTCGATAGGCTATTGGCAAAATCACTCGACTCGGTAATCAGAGAAAATCTTGGTGATAAAACAATACAAAGAATTGAGGAAAGATTGTTTGAAAAGTATGGAATCTCGCTAACTCAATCCATTGAACAATTCCAAAAGCTTGACGCCGTTCTGCGTGAATTCTTTGGCGCCGGAGCAGACGGACTTGAGCAAAGATTTCTTAAAAGCGTCTGCGAGCTCAAAGTCGCAAATGGTGAAAACTGGATCGTAATTGAAAACCCGATGCTGACCAAAATCATTCTGGAATCCTTTGGCGATGATGACAAGAAGAAAATACTCAGTATACTAAATGGTGAATCAATGATAATATCTCAAATAATTGAAAGATGCAACATTCCGCAGACGTCAGGTTACAGAAAAGTAAACGCCTTGATTAATGACGGATTGTTGCTTGCTACTGGATACATCGTTACACCAGATGGAAAAAAAATAACGAAATACAGGTCGATATTTGACAATCTCAAGATCGATATAGTAAAAAACAAGATATCCGTGACACTGCATTTGCCAAAAGACGATCTGTATAATAGCTCGATCATAACCGTCTGTTCAGCAAATTAGCAGATAATAGTTCAACTTTTTAGGATCAAGATATTAGGCACTTTGACATTACCATAACTGGAAATGTCGTGGTCAGTGCAAGGTATTATTCCCAAAAATAAAAACTCCAATCAAGTAGGATATGTCTTAGTGTTGATTTCGGCAACGCTTGCGGCCATAGTTCATGTTCTGGCAAAACCATTACTTGATGTACAAGCAGGCATTGAAATTCACCCAGTAGCGCTGGCTGCGTGCGTTTATGTGATAAATGCGGCGTTTTTCACACCACTCACAAAAAAATCTCCTCCTATTGCGACACTTGATAGAAAGAATCTCTTGCTTCTGTCAATCATTGGGGTTCTTGAAGTTACTGCACTTATTACATATTTTTTTGGATTAAAAGACTCGACTGCAACCAACGCCTCGATTTTCAGTAATGGTGAAATAGTTTTTTCGCTTCTAATTACGATGATTCTTTTCAAAGAATCCCTTCACAGAAAGGAGATTGGACCATTTATGATGATAATGCTTGGGATGATGGTCTTGCCGATCGGTTATGATTTTTATGCTAATGGGATGTTGCTATCGGGACTGGTTCTTGGAGACCTGCTAATTATTGCCTCTGGCGTTCTTTACGCCTTGGATGTTATGCTTTGCAGGTATTTGAGCGACAAAATTGACTCGAAAAGGATCACGCAGATTGTGTCGTTTGTATCTGGCACTTTTGCAGTAGTTGCGTTAATCGCATTTCATATACCATTTGATGTCCAACTTGCAAACCTGGGCTCAATTGCGCTCTTTGCAATAGGCGGAACAGGACTGGCCACGATGTTGTTTCTGATATCCTTGCGTCTTCTTGGAGGCGTGAGGACTGTCTTGTTGTTCTCGACCAACTCTATAATGGGCGTAATTTTTGCCGCGATTATTCTTGGTGAAACAATATCGACTGTGAATTGGGCTTCTGTCGCGCTTACCTTTGCAGGGGTGTATCTTTTAAGGAATAGGTTGGCCGCAAAACATGGTGGGCCTATCCAAAATGAGCAGGTGAAGCGTTCTGCCTGATCTTTACTATTAAACAAATATCAACATATTTTAATTAAAATTTAATTAGTTTTTGAATTTTTATGTTATGACGTGTTAATCTGAACATATTTTTGGTTGTTTTATGATCAATATTATATAATTTATCTTCATAACATAATCGATTCGAAGGATGTAAGAGATAATCGAGTGTCCATGCGCATCGATGGCCAGCTACCAAGTGAACAGCTTGGAATCTCTTGCAGACACACTGGTGTCAATTCGAATTCTGGCCGATGAGGCAGGACACTCCCCCTCAAGTAGTTTTGGTAACAGGTTATCGTTTTGAAGTACAATGAGACTTACGCATGAAATACTGTTTCTACATGTTGAAAATTCCAGTAATTCGTCCTGAACTTCAAAAAGGTAGCCTCTTGTTTTGAAACATGTTGTATTTTTTGTCAACAAACGATCAATGTCGAAATTTAAATCGTACATAATTATTGCAAACCTTGTCGTGTCGCAAATCCGAATGACAAAAAACGGCATTGTCTGCCGTATCGATGACAAGATTGTGAACTTGGATCCAAGATCTGCGATGCCACATTGTGTTAATTTTGTGTCGCACGCACATGCCGATCACCTGCCAAACAATAAGCGTGGCACCATTTTGGCAACAAAGGAAACCAAGGAAATAGCCACGCTTCGCGGACATGAGATGTCAAACCATGTTGAATTTCTGGACGACTTTCGACTTTATGACAGCGGCCACATACTTGGCTCAAGGGGCGTTCTTTTTGGTGACGTGTTTTATACGGGAGATATTTGCAGCAGGGAGAGAGGTTTTCTGAAGGGAGCAAGTATCCCAAAATGCAAGATATTGATCACTGAGTGCACTTTTGGGAGACCTGAATTCGTATTCCCGCAGGTAAGTGAGCTTGAAAAAAGAACCAACGAAATAATCTCTGACATGTACCATAAAGGAAAACCAGTTCTGCTATTGGGTTATCAACTTGGCAAAGCGCAAACACTCTCACATCTGTTTGGACACTGGGATCCATTGTATTACCATGACTCAGTTAAGGAAATGAACGATCTGCACAGGAAACTTGGAATCCCGCTCAAAGAAGGACTTGGGCATACTATGGCTGAAGCCATGGGGCTTTTAGACAAAAAACCATGGGTCATGGTGTGCCCGTTAATGTCTGAAAATAACCCCTTCATAAAACAAATGAAGTCGCGGTATGATGCGGTAACTATAGGATTTTCTGGCTGGGCAAAGGCATCAAGGCAGTACACAAAAAATGATTATTCGATACCACTGAGCGATCATTGTGATTACAACGAACTTATTGAACTCGTGAAAAGGAGTGGGGCAGAAAAAATCTACACCATTCACGGCTTCGTCGACGAGTTTGCAGCAGATCTTGCCAAGCTTGGCTTTGATGCACAGCCGCTGCATCAAAACTCACTTGACAGTTTTCTCTGATATTCTTGTATGATTTTTCATATGAAAATCAAACTTAGCTTTAAATGAGAATTTTGGGGTCGGCTAACCATGTCTACTGAATCTCTACGAAAAGACCACGAGTTAATAGAAAAAGTAGTAAAATCTATGGAAGTTACTTTGCAACTGCTCCGTCAAGGCAAAAAGATACCTGAATCAATTCTCATGCCGGTGATCGACTTTTCAAAAAACTTTACAGACGTGTGTCATCATGGAAAAGAAGAAGAATCGCTTTTTCCGGCGCTGGAGCAGTCTGGTATGCCAAGGCATATGGGTCCAATTGCAGTGATGCTAATGGAACATGAAATGACCAGACAAATTGCAAGTAGAATGGAAGAGTCTGCAAAAAAATACATTGATACAGGCTCTGCACAAGAATTGATTTCTGATATCCAGGAATACATAGAACACATGTCACAACACCTGTGGAAAGAAAATAATCGACTTTTTGTCATGGCAGAGATGAGACTGCAAGGACGCACAGAGCAGATTAACAACAATCTGGCAGAGATAGAAAAACAAAAACTATCAAGTCTTGGAAAAAGTCGTCAAGATTATGAAAAACTTGTAATGGATCTAGAACAGAACATAACTAATTTGTCATAGCTAAATAAAAAATGAAGATGTGGATTTATTCCACAATTACTTTACCTGTCATCCATGGGTGGACGATACAAAAGTAGTCGTAATCGCCTGCATCATCGAATGTATGTTCGAATGTTTTGCCTGCCATTAGGATACTGCTGTCGAATGTACCGTCTGGTCCTGATTCGGCTGAACCACTTGTAACTGTGTGCGCTGCCGTGTCGTCATTTGACCATGTCACTGTGCCACCAACTCCTATTGTAACGGTGCTCGGGATGAAGCATTCATTTGTAGCTTCACAACCGGGCACTGAAGATCCACTTGGAATTGATACCTCAGCTGACATTGCAACTTCGTGCTCTTCCTCAACAGGCTGCTCTTCTTCCATCACTGGAGCTTCCTCAACAGGCTGCTCTTCTTCCATCACTGGAGCTTCCTCAACAGGCTGCTCCTCTTCCATCACTGGAGGTTGTGGAGCAGGCGGAGTTGGCATGGGTGCTGGCTGTGTTTGAGTTGTAGGTACCTGCATTGGTGGAGTTGTCGTTTTGCCTGTTGCCGAAAACGACATGGCAAACGCAATCAACGCAATGGTGATTCCTATCGAAAAAGCAATGCCGAATTTATCTGCGGCCGTCATGTCGCTTGTGGTATTCTCACGGTAAATAAAGCTAATTAAAAAATAGATGCCAGACTCTCATTGAGTTATATCTTTGTGCCCTAGCAGGAGTTCTTTTGAATAATTTTGCGTATTTTTATCACAAAATTCTCCAAATCGACAAAAATGTCTTCAAAATATTTTCTTGGGTCTTGCACCACCTCCTCAAACTCAAATGATTCTCCGAGTTTTTTGAATTGTCTGACAGTATATCTAATTCTAATTGTCTTTTTGTCGCTTGATTGCATGATATGACCGTGTGTTACTTTGTTTCGCAAAATTTGTAGCTTCCATAACACGCTGTGTCTTGTATTCCATTTTTGTGCTCTGACTTTTGTTGGTGTGGAGAAATAGCTTACAATTATTCTTTTTACGAGCCCTTGCTTGCCAGTGTCAGCAAGTTGTTTTCTTATACCATGAATGTAAAACACGTTGTCTTTATCAAATATCTCAAATTTCTCATTTATTTCGCGTTTTATTACGTCAATCACACTTGATGCAAAAAACAAAAATGAATCCACATTCGCTTCAAGCATCAAACTTCCATGTATTGATTGTGGCACTTTTTTTGGGATTTTATCAAGGAAATGCCTTGCTAGTACAAGTTTGAATAAAACCGGATCTTGATTCAAACGCTTGATGTTGTCTATATTCCGCATTTACATTGGTGTTGACGAAATTTAGATTAAAGTTATCTATTGTTATCAAAATGTGAACGCGTCTTTGAGCAAGAGATGGAGATCTTCTTTTAGATGATCATCATTTAGACTAAGTTTAAGATTCTCTAGAAGTGTCTCGATTATCACGCATTGATTTTTTGAAAACTGATAATAGCATTCAAGAACATCTTCGTAAGACTTCGCCTTTTTGTACATTTCCCAAAAATTATCTGACATTACTTGGTAGTTGTACAGAAAAATTCGAATCGGCTCCTGTACGCTTGCAGATGAATTGTATCTGAGCATGTTGACTAGGAGCTCTTCAAGCCTCGCATCTAAGTTTGCCTCGAAAATAGCCTTGTAAATGTTCGATACTGCCAGGCCTAACAATGCGTCTTAAAATAAGATAAAACTATCCCATTCTATTGCAAACAAATGTTTGAGAATCAAAAAATAACTGAATAAATGTATGTCAGCCCTGTCCTTCAATGACGCTCAAAGTCATCGTGCTTATGATGTGTTTGATTTTGCGGATCTTTGACGTGATTACCTTTTCGAGGTCTTTTTGCGTATTTGCTTCTACCTTACAGACCACCTCATAATATCCAAAAACGTCATCTGCTGCTTTTACCTCTGGAATGTACTTGAGGTTTCTTATGACATAGTAGGTCTCTGTTGGATCGCAGTGTATTATGACGTACGCGCTAGGCATTATTCCTGCTCCTCATTTACCATCATTGTTATTGCGGATTCTATGTTTTCAATTTTTCTAAGCCGCTCAAGCACGACCTTGCGTAATGTGTCGTCATTTGGTGCGGACAATTTTACCACTATGTCGTAAATCCCGAACGTTCCCTGCACCTCGTACGAAGACAGTTCGGCTTCTTCCAGCACCGATTTTGCCTTCTCTATGATCTCAGATTCGTGATTTAGCCTAGCGTTTATTAAAAAATACGCAGTGGACATGGTTATTCCTGTCCTTCAATTCCCATCAAAGTCAAAGTTGAGCGTATTCGGTCAATTTTGCGTATCTTCCAGGTGATTATCTCCCTGAGGCGTTCTACTGAAGCAGTCTCGATCTTTGCTAGAATGTCGTATGCTCCAAACACTCCTTTTACTTCTTTGACTCCATCTATTGGCTTTATTTGGTCGATGACCTTTTGCTCCGATCCCAGCTCACAGTTAATGAGGACATATGCTGTTGCCATCTATTTGATCCCTGCCGTGATGTGGGTTTTTGTCATGAATCAATTTGACATTTGACGTATATATAATGAATCATAAAAAAACTAGCCATTTATTTAATTTTTAGAAATTAAACTAAACAACTTGTAGCTAAATCAGGATTTTGGCATACGAAGTAAACGATTGTACGCCACGCCAAACCTGTGCGCTTCATCGCGAGCATATTGGAGAATCTTTAGTCCATGGTGGTGTTTTGGCATCAGAATCGGCTCTTTTTTGTTTGGTACAAAGACCTCCTCGTTTTGCTTGGCAAGTGATGCGCAAGGTATTTTCATCGCAATGCTCTGCAGCGCCGACATCGCGGCACTCAGCTGACCTTTGCCGCCGTCTACGAGAATTAAATCTGGCAGTTCCAAGTTTTCTGATGATATGCGCATATATCTTCGCTTTATTACCTCATTAATCATTGCAAAATCATCTTGGCCGCTGACAGTTCTTATCTTAAATCTTCGGTATCCGGATTTGTCAGGCCTACCATTAACAAATCTTGACATGGCCCCCACCGCAAACGCCGTACCGTAATTTGAGATATCAAAGCATTCTATTACTCTTGGTATGTTGTCAAGGCCTAGCTCTTCTTTTAATTGGACAAGGCCTGGCTCTGATCCCTTTGACGTGATGATGTCGATATTTTTTAAAATGAGGTCAAGCATTTCTTTTCTTTTTCCACCAAGAGGAACAAGTATCTTAACTTTGTTTCCGGCCGCCTTTGAGAAGAGGCTCTCTAAGAGTCTTGCATTATGTGGCATTTCGTTCACTATTACAAACGGCGGTATGCGATTTGTTGTATAATACTGGTAAAGAAAATTGGAAAAAGAGTTATCACCCACAAGATCAAAGGAAAATTTGTTGCTGTCTCGGATGACGCCGTTTATCTTCTTAAAGGTCATGATGTGGGCAGATTGGCCGTCTGTCTTTATTCCAAAATACTCTTCGTCTGCTCCTGTAACGCTTTCCATTTTCTGCCGTGTTTTGAGGCTGCCGAGTCTCTGTAGGGTGTTTTTTATCTCCTGCGCACGCTCAAACTGAAGCTGATCCGAGGCTAGCTTCATTTCCGCCTCTAATTTTTTTGTAAATGCATACAGATCTCTTCCTTTTAGAATCGATTCCAAGTCGGACACGTGTTTGGCATATCTTGTCTGGGCTTCTTTAAACTCGCACGGCGCCTCGCAGTTTCCAAGATGGTATTCAAGGCAGGCTTTTTTTGGAAGTTTTTTACAAATCCTGATCTTAAAGGCCTTGCGCAAAGAGCCGATACTTAGAAGCTTTGAGCTTCCTGTGGTAAATGGTCCGTATATCTTACCATCTCCTATGAACTTGCCAGTCCTTGTCCGTCGTGCAACAACGAGTCGCGGGTATTCTTCATCAGTCAGTCTCAAGTAGGTGTAGCGCTGCTGATCTTTGAGCTCTATGTTGAAAACAGGCCTGTACTGTTTTATCATGTTTGACTCCAAAAGGAACGCTTCTGCTTCGTTATCAGTTAATACAAATTCAATATCGGAGATCTTTTCAACTAGTTTTTGCGTTTTGTAGTTTTGGTTTTTTAAAAAATATGATCTTACGCGATTTTTTAGGTTCTTTGCCTTGCCAATGTAGATTATTTTTCCATTTTCATCTTTCATCAAATAAATTCCGGGGTGTGAGGGGATTGCTATTTTCTTTATGTCTAGTGTCAATTTACCAAGATCTTCTTTAGGTATTGCCCAGTGTAGCTCTTCGGATTTGCCGCAACCTGAGCTGGCGTACCGGTGGCCACCACTTGACCACCCTTGTCTCCTCCTTCTGGCCCTAGGTCAATTATCCAATCTGAATTTTTTATGACATCCATATTGTGCTCTATTACGACTACTGTGTTGCCAAGGTTTACCAATCTGTTGAGTACATCAAGAAGCTTTTGGACGTCTGCAAAATGAAGTCCGGTTGTCGGCTCATCCAGTATGTACAGCGTTCTACCGGTATCTCGTTTTGCCAGCTCTGATGCCAGCTTGACTCTCTGTGCCTCACCTCCAGACAGAGTCGTGGATGATTGACCAAGCTTGATGTAGCCCAAACCCACATCATATATGGTCTGCAGGATTCGCTTGATTTTTGGAATGTTCTCAAAAAATGTTAACGCTTCTTCTACAGTCATGTCCAAAACATCCGCAATGTTTTTCCCTTTGTAAAGCACCGACAGGGTTTCAGAGTTGTACCGCTTTCCCTTGCATTCGTCGCATCTCACATAAACATCTGATAGGAACTGCATTTCTATCTTTTTAACACCGTCACCTTCACAAGCAAAACAACGACCATCAGCAACATTGAATGAGAATTGTCCTGGCGTGTAGCCCCTCTCCTTTGCAGTCTCCGTGGACGCAAACAACTCCCTAATTGGGGTAAACGCCCCTATGTATGTGGCAGGATTGGAGCGCGGCGTTCTTCCTATGGGGGATTGGTCTATTGCAATTACTTTATCGATGTTGTCTACCCCCTCGACAGTTTCGTGTTTGCCTGGCCTTTCGTTGGTTTTGTAAAAATGGGCTGAAAGTGATTTGAGGAGTATCTCATTTACCAAAGTTGATTTGCCAGAGCCAGAGACTCCTGTCACTGTAACTAGGTATCCTAACGGGATCTCGACTGTGATATTTTTGAGATTGTTTTCTGCGGCCCCCTTGATTACTATCTTGCCTCTTTGTTTGCGTGTCTTGTTTTCAAGCCTGATCAAAGTTTTGTCTTTTAGGTAGTCGCCTGTGACTGATTTGTGGTTGTTGAGGATCTGTTCGACTGTCCCCTCAAAAACCACGTTGCCTCCATGGATCCCAGCACCAGGCCCCAAGTCAATTATCCAATCTGAGTTTCTGATGACTTCTTCGTCGTGTTCTACTACGATTATGGTGTTTCCCAGATCACGCAGCTTGATCAGAGTCTTGATGAGTCTAGCGTTGTCCCTCTGATGCAAGCCAATGGTGGGCTCATCTAAGACATACAATACGCCTGTGAGGTTTGAGCCTATCTGTGTGGCCAGCCTGATTCTTTGAGACTCGCCGCCTGAAAGTGTCGAGCTCTGCCTGTTTAATGTCAAATAGTTGAGACCGACGTTCCTTAGAAATTCCAGCCTCTCTGTAATTTCCTTGAGAACATCTCTTGCAATGTATTTTTCAGTCTCGGTAAGCCTGATATTTTTAAAAAAATCGTAGCACTCATCAATTGAAAGGTCGCAGACTTCGCTGATCCCCATGCCATTTACCTTGACAGCTAGCGCTTCCGGCTTTAGCTTTTTACCACCACACTCGTTGCACGGTATGTCTCGCATAAACTGCTTGAGCCATTCACGTTTTGATTCAGAGTCTGTGTCCATAAACACACGGTGCAAGTTATTTAGTACTCCTTCAAACGAGTTGGTGTACTGCCAGTAAGAGTCTGTCGTCTGAGATTCATATTGGAAATGAATCATCTGGTCCGTTCCGTGGAGTATGACTTTGAGCTGGTCTGGCTTGAGCTTGTTTATCGGGGTCATCAAATCAAAGCCAAATTTTTTGCCTACTGCTCTGAGTTCCTGCCTTCTAAACGAAGAGAATCTACCATTCCATGGAACTATGGCTCCATCAAGAATTGACTTGGATTTGTCTGGGATCACGAGGTCAGGGTCAAACTCCATTTTGACGCCAAGACCATGACACGCTTTACATGAGCCAAACGGTGAGTTAAATGAAAAAGTCCTTGGCTCGATTTCGCCAATGGTGATGCCACAGTAGGGACACGCGTTGTTTTGCGAAAACATTTTTTCTTCCTTTTCAGATGAGATCAAAACAGATCCCTTTGCCGCCTTGAGTGCTGTTTGAATAGCTTCAAAAAGTCTGCTTTTTTCTGCTTTTGTGGCCTTTAGACGATCCACCACTATTTCGATGTTGTGCCATTTCTGCCTGTCGAGTTTTGGGAATTCGTCTTCTACTTGGATTATCTGGCCGTCAACGCGTGCACGGGAGTAGCCGTCTTTTTTTATCTGTTCGAAGAGCTTCTCATAAGTCCCTTTCTTTCTTTGAATCAGCGGGGCAAGAACCATGATCTGTTTTTCATCAAAATCCTTGAAAATTGATTCACAAATCGACTCTATGGATTGGTTTGAGATCTTGCGACCACATCTTGTGCAGTGTGGAATACCTATTCTGGCATAAAGCAATCTTAGGTAGTCGTATATCTCAGTAGTGGTCCCGACAGTCGAACGGGGATTTTTCGAGGTTGTTTTTTGCTGAATTGATATGGCCGGCGATAGACCTTCAATAGAATCTACATCCGGCTTGTCCATCATTTCCAAAAACTGTCGCGCATAGGCAGATAGTGACTCTACATACCTCCGCTGGCCTTCGGCGTAAATCGTGTCGAATGCCAAGGTGGATTTGCCAGAGCCTGATAAGCCTGAAATCACGATAAGCTTGTTTTTTGGTATGTCTAGATTTAGATTCTTTAAATTATGGTGTCTTGCACCTCTGATCTTCAGTTTATCGTACATTTTTCTTTTCCAACTCGATCTGAATTCGTCGTAATCTGTCGCGACACTCTATTGCCTTCTCAAAGTCTAGCTCTTCGGCATATTTTTTCATTTGTGCCTCTACTTCGATTGCCTCATTGTGCAAGTCGTGTTGTGTCTTGTTTTTAATGTCATCTAGTACTGCGACCTGCTGAGGTATGGATTTGATTATCGTCCTTGGTGTTATGTTGTGTGATTTGTTGTATGCGATCTGCCTTTCTCGTCTGCGGTTGGTCTCTTCTATTGCTTCTTTCATGGATTTTGTGATTGTGTCTGCGTAGAGTATGACTGCACCGTTTGCGTTTCTTGCAGCCCGTCCAAATGTCTGAATGAGGCTGGTGTAATTTCTCAAAAACCCTTCCTTGTCTGCATCCAGTATGGCTACCAGGGAAACTTCGGGTATGTCGAGACCTTCTCGCAACAGGTTTATCCCCACCAAGACGTCAAAGTCGCCAAGTCTCAACTGCCGTATCAATTCTGTTCTTTGCAGGCCCTCGATTTCGGAATGCAGGTATCTTACCTTGATTTCTTTTTTGGAAAGGTACTCGGCCAGATCCTCTGCCATTCGCTTTGTAAGGGTGGTGATCAAGACACGCTGGTTGTCTTTTGCGCGTTTTCTTATCTCAGATACCAAATCGTCCATTTGGTTCTTTGTGGGCCGTATCTCGACTATAGGGTCGACTAGGCCCGTAGGCCTGACAAGCTGCTCTGCGATTTGAAATGATCTTTTTCTTTCATACTCAGAAGGCGTGGCAGAAACAAAGATACAATTTTTTATGTATTGCTCAAATTCGTCGAATTTGAGAGGCCTGTTGTCAAAGGCACTTGGAAGTCGAAAGCCGTAGTCGACTAGTGCTTTCTTTCTAGTGTAGTCTCCGCCATACATGCCGTGCAGCTGGGGCAGAGTCACATGTGATTCGTCTATGACAAGAAGGTAGTCGTCTCCAAAAAAATCCAAAAGACAGAATGCCTTTTCACCAGGTCTTCTTCCGTCAAAATGCCTAGAATAGTTCTCAATGCCTGAGCAGTAACCGAGCTCTTCGATCATCTCCAAGTCAAACTTGGTCCGCATTTCCAGTCGCTGCCTTTCCAACTCGTTTAGCTGTGGGAGTCTTTGTTTCAGCTCGTCTCTTATTGACTTGATTGCTTTTTGTCTTACGTCATTTGCGACAAGATAGTGCTTTGCTGGAAATATCTTGATCGAATTCAACCTCCGCTTTTCTTTTAACGATACATGATCCAGCACCGAGATCTTTTCAACCTCGTCCCCAAACAGCGAGATTCGCACTATTTCATCAGAGTAAGCGGGAACTATGTCAATTGTGTCTCCTTTGACCCTGAATGTGCCAGGTGCAGGCTCCAAATCATTTCGCTCATAGCGGGCATTGATGAATTTCTTGATGAGTTCGCTCCGGTTGTATGTGGTGCCGACTTTGACGGTTGTGGCCATTTCTTCCCAGTCTTTTGGTGAGCCAAGTGAATAGATGCAGGAAACTGTGGCTACGATTATGGTGGGCTCGCCTGAGAGCAGCATGGCAGTTGCCTCTAGTCTCATCTTTTCGATTTTTTCATTGATTTCTGTGTCTTTTTCTATGTATGTGTCGGTTTGCGGTATGTAGCTTTCTGGCTGGTAGTAATCATAATAGCTAACAAAATAGCCTACGTTGTTTTTTGGGAAAAACTGCTTTAGCTCCGAGTAAAGCTGAGCTGCTAATGTCTTGTTGTGTGAAATAACAAGAGTGTTCTTTCCTGTGCGCGCAATTACATTTGCAATGGTGAACGTCTTGCCGCTTCCTGTGACTCCAAGCAACGTCTGAATTTTATTTTTTTGCACACCATGTACGAGTTTCTCAATTGCTTGCGGCTGATCTCCTGTGGGTTCAAACTCTGAAACCAGCTCAAATGTCTGTACTTGCAACAGCTACTGAATCGCATCAAACTAAATTTAAAGGAATGTCGATACAGGCGATAAAAACTTTAGCGCCAAGTCACCAGGGAAGTTCATCAACTAACTCGAGATTGCCATCAATGATCCTAAAACCCATTATCCGAAGCGTCTCCTTAGCAGTAGGTGTGTTTCGCTCAAGTATCTTTTCTGCAAGTAGCCGCCTTGCGTTTCTGTCTAGGTGCTGACCTATCTTGTACTTGCCTCGCATTGTGACTGGGGTGACTTTGATTATTGCAACTTCGTCTACTACCTCCATTTCTGGCCGTATTTTCTCATACCTCCCCTCGGGTTGATATTTTTCCATTAGTGCGTTTAATGCAAGTGCCTTTTCCACTCTGTCTTGTATGATTGAGCCAATTCCCTTTATTACGACGCTAATGTAGAGAGTGTCGGCTTGAGAAGCATCGGTTGGGTGTGTAAAATAAGACGGCAAAAACTCTAGCTCTCTGTCTACCTCAAAGCCTACTTTGTTGTTGTTTTTGATGTTGACGAGCTTCTCGCCTCTTGTGTGAGAATGCATGTATATGGCATCATTGAGGAAGACAAAATTCATCGGTATGACTTGGGGAAACCCATCCTTGTCAATTGAGCAGATTCTGCCCACATGCTCTTGGTTTAGGAACTCGACTACCTTTTGTTTTGATTTGATTTCCAATCTCCCTAAAAGCTGCACAAACAAAAAAACCATTTTTTGCTATAAAATTGTGGCGGGCCTCCAAAAACTCACAGATCAATCATACTTAATGGTTAAATTTCTAGTTGCGATTATTTAGGCATGAATCACGCACGAGTCTATAACGATCAAGCAGCAACTTCATTTTTGTTGCACTTTGTGGTTATAGTTCAAAACAGCGGTGTCTAATCATGGCGCAAACGACAGCACCGCTCCCACCGGCTCCAGTACTTATGACATGTTTTGGACATTGTGGGATAGGGCTTGGGGCAGAATCTTATAGGCGGCTGCTACTGGATGTAGGCGCTGATCCACTCAAGCCTGTTCTAAAGGACACAAAAGATGAGTCGCGAATTTTAAAAAGATACGGTAGTACAATTTTAAGATTCCCTGGCGCATATACTGGAGGAGAAACCCCGCTCATACCAAGAGCACTACTTGTCGACTTGGACCCGAGGGCTGCAAATCTTATCTTACAATCATATCCTGATCTTTTTGCGTTGCGTGACAAGCACGTAATACATGGAGCAGGTGGTGCAGCAAGAAACTGGGCGGAGGGAAGATCCAGATTCAAAAACGAAGTCACGCAAAAATGGGATTTTACAAAACAACTCTCTGCACTCTCGCCTGAGCCAGTCAGGGGATATACGGTTCCATTTGCTATGGGAGGAGGTACAGGAAGTTCGTTTGCATGCTCGTTTATAGAATTTATCAGAAACAACACAAAGGAGCATGCCACAATTGCAACGTTGGGGCTTTTGCCCGAGTTTGGGTGGGATCCGGTTATCTTTGAAGCGGCCGCAATAAACATAGTCATGAACTTGGAATACCAAATCAAATATTCGGACTGTTCAATTTTATTTTCCAATAAACGACTGCGCGAACTTGCGCACAAGTATGAAAAACGCGTCCAAAAGGTACCTTCGATTATAGACGACCTACCAAAGGAGCACGAAGTGGGCTGGAAGGACTATAAAGGCATGAATTTGATTGCGGCAAACGCAATTTCGATGTTCGTGGCCTCGTTTGCGCGTGAGACTGAATGGGATATGTCAAACTACCGAACATGGCTTGCCACAAAGAGGCCAAAGATGGCAATTCCGTGGGTGATTCCGGTTCTTCCAGACGAGGACCAATGGAGCCTCAACCAACTTCCTGGAATGAGCAAAAATAACAACATGGACTCGATAATTGAGAATCTCAACAAAAAGCAAGATGCGATTCTGTTTGATATTGATGAGACAGATGTCCGCAACTACGGCGGCCCTCGAGACTCTTGCTGCGCACTAGTCAAAGTAAAAGGCGATTTTGACGTCAAAGAACGCGAAGTGCTCAAACGTGTAATCAAAGACAGATTCAACATCGAAGACTCTAGGATGATCTTCGTCAAGATCCCGATCATGGAAAAAGAGCAGGCAAACGTCACGATCCTAGTTAACACAAAGGCAATCGGCCCAAAGATTTTAGAGATTGCCAGAGAGGCTGAAGAGTCGTGGGATGCCTACAAGGAAGAGTACGGAAAGTGGGGTCTAACTACGGAGGACTTTAAGCAGTCATTGATGGACGTAGTACACCAGTTCAGCTAAGTGGTGAGCATGTCTGACTTTACCTACCTTGAAGAGCTAGCGCGACAAATCAAGGCAAATCGCAACTACCTAAACCAAATCGAAGAAGAGCTAAAAATAGTGAACATGAAGCTGCACGAGCTGCCGCTTAAGCGGCCAACCGAGTCTACATTCGCAAAAATGATAGGGGCGCCTTACGACGACCAGCAAGAAAATCTTGAAAAAACAAAGGCGAATCTGGAGGCAAAAAGAGACGAGCTTTCAGGGGCAGTCAAATCAGACACAGCAAAGTTCATCTCCGAAATGACGTCTCCTGATTTGGTCATCCCACTTGATCCAAAACCAACATTCAAGGACGGTAGGGTGCAGTTCCAGTACAGAAACGCCACAAAATTCCATAATTTATTTGAGTTTCTAAGCGAGTTGTTGGGACTGAGCGCACCACTCGTCGTAAAAGATGTCTTACTCTCATCCTCCGAAGTAATAGTCAAAGTGACAAACGAGTACGAGGCAAAACAAAAATTCATCAACTCGATGAGCGAGATCCAAAAAACACTCACTATTAAAAAGAAGTAAGGCTGAAGGTAGAGCGGGGCATTAGCCTCCAAAGAGGGAACCGCAGAACCTTCAGGAACTACACTATGGCGCTACATGAACATAAATACATATGTGTTCATTCCAAAACACATTTTGTGTGGCCGAGCTGATGCAGAACATCTGTATATTTTACCGTTAGTTTTTATTCATTCAAAATTCTCTACCCACTGATGCAGAACAAAAACGTCACACTTGCGATCATAGTGATAATAAGCCCAGTTTTGTTTGCGCTGGCAGTATATCCGGACTCGTTTAGCTTGAGCTGGAATCAGGGGCGTGGTGGATTTCTTTTCGCAATGGCTTTTGTAGCTGCGGAGCTTGTTGGACTAAAATACGTCTTCTCACAAAAAAAAGTACTGCTGATAATCCCACTCGCGGCAGCAGTGATCGCATATCTTGTTGCGCTAGAATACGGCTTGAGAGATTACATCACAAAGGGAGCCGAAGTCTACAATGTCAATCTGGTGTATTCATGGACGTGGATGTGGGACTTTGTAGTTATGGGAATATTCGTGATTGCAGCAGTCACAATACTATTTGGCAAAAAATGGATAAGAATAGCACCTGCTGGTCCCATTTTCTTGTGTGGAAGCGCAATCATACTCTCACTTGATGCATTTTTCCCATATGATACGTTAGGCCCACTGCAGTACGTGGTACCATACCTGGTCAAGACGAATGTGTGGGTGATTAACACATTTGATCTTGGGTTTGCAATTGCAAGAGACAATTTGATGTTTTTGAGAGGTGAGCACGGTTCGATGGCACTCCAGGTTTTTTGGCCCTCGGCCGGCGTCCACAGCGTAATAATCTACTCGCTTGTCATGATGGCATTTCTGCTCAAAATGAACATTCCGCCAAAGCGCAAGGCTGCCTATTTTGTACTTGGGATAGCAGGAACGATTGGCGTAAATATGATAAGGATATTCTCGCTGTCGCTTTTCGTACTTAAGGTATCGACAAATCCGACCGAATTTGAAGAATTCCATGGTATAGCAGGAGAGATAATGTTTCTGCCGTGGCTTTTTGCCTATCTTTTTGCGGTCACCACAATAGAGACAAAGAGAATGAAAAAACAAGTCGCTTAGAAAAAATTAGTAATTGAGCTTTGGCCTTGCAAATCTGAGAGTTCAGAGACGCGCACACCAAGCCTTCTTATGTCCATCTTTTGATCAGCTAAGGCCTCTTCTAACAACTGAGTTGAGGTCTTTTTAAGCTCGTCTATGCTAAATGTGGGGTTTCTCAGCATTCTTGATTTGGTCTTGCTTGAGAGGTCTGATTGGATGAATTGAATTCCTACGGATCTGAACATTTTTTTGTGTTTTAGTATGGTTTGGTGCAGATCATCGCATATCTCATTTAGGCTTTGAGATAGAAATCCAAAGTCCTTAGAGTCTTCCTTCAGAGTTACGATTCTGGAAAACTGGATTGTTGGCTGCCTCTCAGCTACTGGGTCGTCGTCGATGCCTCTTGCAGCATTATAAATGTACGATGATATCTTGCGGCCAAACATCTTGTTGAGCGTAAATACGTCAATACCTCTTAACTCGCCAATTGTTTTGATATTCATTTCAGCAAATTTATCTGCAGTAACTTTGCCGATTCCTGGAATATCGCCCACCCTGAGTTCGTTTAGAAATGATTCTGCGTCTTGTGGCTCAACAACAGTCAAGCCGTCAGGTTTTTTGAAGCCTGACGCAATTTTTGAGAGAAGCTTGTTTGTGGAAATCCCAATAGAACACGTCATCTTGACTTCGGATCTGATGTGATTTTTGAGCCGTTGAGCCAAGTGGGTGGCATTTTTGAAGCTGAACTCGGCTTTTTTCGTGACATCGAGATACGCTTCGTCCTTTCCCACATATTCGAATACATCGGCATAACTTTTGATTATCTCGATTGCTCTTTGCGAGATCTCTGAATAATATGCAAAGTCTGCAGCAAGAAAGACTGCATCTGGAGTTTGGCGCAGCCTTGATTTTGCAAACCTGATCGGCATTCCTGACTTGACACCAAATTTTCTTGCGATATAGTTTGCAGTGGCTATTGCGCCACTGTCTCCACCACGATCGGAAAAGATACACACACAGACTGGTTTGGTCTTCAATGACTGGTTTCTAATCTCTTCACACTGTGCAAAAAAATAGTCAAAATCTACGTGGAAAACTATTCTTTCACTCAATGCATCTTATTTGTCAAAAATCCTTATTACAATATCGGAGTGCATGCTCTAAATACAATGCTGACTGTTGATAGGTATGTCATATCCGTTGTCGTCGGAGCGAGATGGAATCAAAATTATGCCGCATCTAATGGTGCCAGAAAAAATGTACTATTGTCTTCACAACGAAAAGGTTCTACTTGTTTTCAAAGATGAGCAAGAGTTTCTTAACTGCTACGAAGTAGAAGAAAAAGAGATCGTAGAAAGTGTCAAAAAGTGCAAAAATCCAGAAGAAATTGAAAAAGTAATAGAAAACTACCTCAAAAATGCAAGGTCTCAAACTTAAAATAAAAGCTAAAGGGCAAAAACAATAACTAGGTCACTATGAGCGAGCAAGAAAAACCAACCGAAGCCGAAGAAATATTTGCAGAATCACAAAAGATCAAAGACCCTCAAGAGCAAGCAATCTCGGATGTAGAAAAGACTTCTGATGAAGATAATGCCAAAAAGACACGCGACGTGATATTTGTTGGCACAAAACCGATAATGACCTATGTCACTGCTACGCTCACGCAGCTTTCAACTCAACCGGTCGTGACCATAAAAGCAAGGGGACAAAGAATCACCCAAGCAGTGGATGTTTCACAAATGATAGTAAAACGAATGAACACCGTGGGATATGCGATAAAAGATGTCAGGATTGCTTCTGACTCACTTTTGTCACAGGACGGTAAAACAAGAAATGTCTCCACCATAGAAATTGATATTACAAAGGCATAATTATTTTCGAGTTGCCCTAGTCGGTGGCATAATCATAATTGCTGCATTGGTGCTTTTTCAGAACTTCAATTCATGTCCATCCAAACAATTTTCAATCATCGATGAAATTATAGAATATGAGAGAACGCTTGATCCAAATACCTGCATTTCAATTGCGGAAAAAATCGACAGACTAAACAACGAGTGTAATTCTGGCTTGGAAACTCCTGATTGTGGCTAGGCCACCTCTAGGATAAAAGACACACCAAAATAAATCAGAACCGCGTTTATTGCAATCATACACATTCGGTATCTCTTGTCTGAGAGAAACCTCTTTCCTTTTGCTGACAGTGATGACACAAAAAAGAGCCACGCATAGTCCATCCAAATGTGCAGCACAAACATGATGAGAATGCCCCAAAATGCCCACAAAACAAGCGCATCAAAAATGAGTTTGATGCCGATTGTGAACCACCAAATCAGAAAGAACGGATTTAGGCCTGTGAGGAGCATGCCTGTTGTAAACGCACTATATTTTGATTCTTTGATGTCTCGAGTCTTCATCGTGGAGTAAATCTGGAGCCCAGCAAAGGCAAAGATACTCAATGCTCCAAGGATTGAAATCGTGCCTCTAAACTGTGGAAGCGCTTCCAATGAAAAAACGCCCAGGCCAAGTAGAATGATGAGCGGAAGCTCGATTACTGTGTGGCCTGCTGCAACATAAAGGCCAGAGCGGCCACCGTGTCTTAGTGCACTGGACACGGTTGCAGCAAAAAGCGGGCCTGGCGACATAACACCGGAAGCGGAAATGACTATGACTGCTACAAAAAAACCAAAGAAATCCTGCATTTGCTGGTGCAGCTAGCCGTACATTGATTCTCTGAGGGCACGCGTCTCTTTTTCGGTCTGCTTGATCTGTTTTTCTGCTATCTCTGCTTGTTTTTGCATCATGGTAAGATCGCAGGAGACTCCAGGCAAAAGCTTCGACATTGCCATGCATAGGTGGGCACTTGATTTGAAATCTGGGCCTGCCTCATCGACGTTAACTAGAACTACTACTACATCTTGGTTGTTTAACATGCCTTCGTTTAATAATGCGCCTGGAATTCCTGGAATTGTTCCGTTCTGCAGGATCGTCATGTCTGCCTGCTTTATTTTACTTCGCGCACTATCTGTGCTCCCTGCAGCAATCACGATGTCTTGATTGTTGTCTGGAAACCTCATTGGCGAGCTGCTGACTATTAGTCCGCACTTGTGTTTTCTTGCCCATCTAAGCATCATCTTTGCAATCGCTCTGTGGTATGGCTCGTTGATGGTAAGGTATGAAGTAAAAATCGATACCTTGAGCACGTCGTTGACAAAAATCCGTGTGGCATAATTTGGCGTACCGTCTTTGAGTATTGTCACAGTTGGAAAATCAATGGAATCGACAAAACCAACAAGATCGTATTGAGACGTGTGCATCAGCGACTCGCTTGCAATCGCACTCGTAAAGCCTATTGAGGGAAAGCCGTCGATGACATATCCGCCTTCAACGTTGACGTCTTTTAGCTCCTTTACCCATAGGCGTGGCAACATACATGAATTAGCCGTGAATCACTGATATACTTTACAGTGAATAGTTATTTGATTTTGGACAAAAGTGAGCTGTAGATAAACGGAAGCACAGTGGTTATCTCGGCGTGTATTGTGGTTTGCTTGGCGTCCTGCGTGACTTTGCCCCACGAGATTGCCTCGCGGACAAGTGCTCCGCTCAAACTACCGTCGAATTCTTGTGCCGTGGTGATGTAGACTGCATAGTCGAGGCCTTCACGGTATTGATTCCACCAAAGTGTGTGGTGTTTTGATATGCCACCGCCGAGCATCAGTGCGCCAGACTTTTTGGCCTTGAAGACTAGTCCTGATAAGACGTTTGCGTCATCTGTCATGTTCAGCTTAAAGTCACTATGTTTTTGTGAAAACAACCAGATTTGGCTGCCTACTGCACCGTCCATTATGCCTGGGACGATGACCGGTGTGTTGTTTTTTTGCGCCCAGTAAAGGAACGAGTCGTCGCCAAGGGCCTTGCCGATTTCCCTCGTGATGTCTGCTGTTGACATTTCCTTTTTTCCTTGCTTGTAGGCCTCTTCTAGGATTTGTTGCATCTTTTCCTCGATGAGTGGACCGTAGCTTTCCATAGGAACTAGCACATTGCCAAGTCTGTGGATGTCTTGGTCTGCAAGCTGCGAGTCGTCCATCGTAAATGAGCCTTCTTTATAGCTTGAAAAATGCCTAGCGATATCGTGATCCAATGCTCCACATGTGGTTATTATAACATCAAACCATTTTTTCTGTGTCATGTCTTTTATGATGCCACGAATGCCTGTTGAAACTATGGCACCAACAAACGACAAAAATCTGAGGCATTCTTTGTCTGAAATCATTGCAGAAAGGATCTCTGTGCCGTCGGCGAGGTTTCTTGATTCAAACCCTCCTGATTTTGACATCTGTTCAAAAATTTGCGAGATTGTTGTTTGCTCCGTAATTGCGAAATCTTTTACGGGGTTTCCAGGCTCTATCATAGCGTTCTCCCATTATTTGGATTATAAAATTCTCTGCAAATCGTTTTGCGGCACAACATACTGTTGGCGCCGGAAATGAGTACATAAACGGCGTCAATGGGAATAACCAGATATTTGGCCAAGGAAGAAAGATGTCATGCCTGAAAGCGACACATCGAATGGTAATTTAGGAAATGACAGAATTCCAAGCTGACGTGGTAATAACTATCTTGATGGTGGCTCGGAGACTGACAAATACCACGGTGGCCAAGGAAAAATACCTTTGAGAACTGTGAGGATACAAAGATCGCCGAGGAAGATGCCGAAGAGACACACAAAGACATAGGGGACGACGAACGAATCCTCAAGAGAAACGCATCTTGTCCATATATCTGCGAGACCTGCTTTTCTTGTAATTTGAAATCTTAAACGAAGATGTAGTCGACGCTTGATTACGTCCTAACACATATAATTTTGGGATCATTACTTGGTCATCTTCTTTAAGATCAGCTATGATGCTCTGCCCACCGAATTTTTTATTTGACACATTTGCTGCCAGTATGGGGACTCTGTTCTCAAGGGAACGTGCTTGAACATAGACATGCCATGGCCTGATTCCGCGCTTGACTATTCTGCTTGGTGAAAGCAATATGTCTGCTCCTTTTTTTACCATTGTCTCAGCAACACCTGCAAAGACCATGTCATAGCAAATTATTATGCCGATGTTTGCTTTTTTGGTTTTAAAGACTCTGGCCTCTGTACCTGGTTTTATTTTGAACCGCTCATAATCAAATGGGTGGATCTTTTCCTGCTTGCCTATTATCTCGCCATCCACTATGAGCGGCGCTGTTATTCTATAATTGTCTCCATTCTTCTCATAAAATGCGCCTGGCACTATTGACATGGAGTAATCCTTTGAAATCTTGGCAAAATCAGAAAACTGTGCACCAAAATCCAACACCGTGTTGTCTTTAAGCCATTGTTCAGGAAGGCACACGATGTCGGTTTCATTCTTTGCAAGCTTGAGCATGATTCTAGAGACCTCGGTCATTGCCTCGGCATTCGATCTGTATTGCCTTGTCTGAATTATGCCGGCCTTGATCAATGCATGTTATTGAGACCGTCCCAATTATAAGCGGATTCACTATCAAATTTTTCATAGCATTACAAGAATTATTCCGCTGGTCAACTAAACTTGGCAATATTTGATTAACAAACCAGATCTCAAAGGGTATCCATACTTTGGTTCACATCAAAAAAGTGGAGATTTTTGGCTTCAAATCGTTCGGATTTACGAACACCGTAGTGGGCTTTGAGCCAGGCTTGGTATCTATCTCAGGACCCAACGGTTCTGGCAAAAGCAACATACTTGATGCAATCATCTTTGCCTTGGGCGAAAACAGGCCCAAAGTCATGAGGGTGGATAAGCTACGATCGTTGATTCACGACATCGAAGGCTCAAGGCGAGGCACAAAAATGGCGCGAGTGAGCCTTCACTTTGATAATTCCGACAGGAAGATCCCAGTTGACTCCAACACCGTCGTCATCACGCGTGAGATGGATGAGCACGGCGAGAATATCTATTATTTAAATCAAAAACAGACCAACAGAAACCAGATCTTGGACTTGCTTGAGGTTGCAAACGCCAGCCTAACACAATTAAACGCAGTCCAGCAGGGAACAGTCACAAGGATATCAGAATTTACCGCCGAAGAGAAAAGAACTGTGATCGAGGATCTGATAGGCCTTGCGTACTTTGATGAAAAAAAGGCCGAATCACTCAAACAACTTGATGACGCAGACAGGCGCCTTGAGGTGGCTCTGGCAAGAATGGATGAAATCAAAAAAAGAATTGATGAACTTGAGGCGGAACGAAACCTTAAGCTCAGACACGATCTGATAAACCGCGAAATTGGCAGGCTTCACGCAATATCCGCATCAAACAAAATGAAGGTAATCCAGTCAGAAAAGATATCCAAGGAACGAAGCATTCACTCGCTTGTATCTGAGGCAAAGCGACTAGATGAGGAGCGCGACGCAATTAAAAAAGAGATCTTGGTTCTAGAGTCGCAAAAGTCGTCATTTATGGCAGAAGCAAACGCGTACAATCAGGCAAAGGCTGCAATCGATGCTGAGCTAAGCGCAGCGATGCAGGTCTACGAGACTGCAAACACAGAGATGATCACAAAAACAAGAAGGCTTGAGCAGATTCAGGCAAGACTTCCACAGGTTGCCTATGATTTGGAGCAGCTGCAACAAGGAAGGGCTTCCATCGAAGCACAGATGGCAGAGATAAAAGAAACAATCGCAAAAATCAAGGAGGACAAAAATCAAAGCACCGCATTGCTCAAATCAATTGACTCTGAAACATCTCATGTCTACAAACAGCAATCACAAGTAATTGCACAAAGAAAAGAAATAGACAGCAAAATCAGCGGCCTTACCGCAAAACTCAACGCAGCCAAAGTGGCTCTAGCTAAACTCGAATCCGAAATAAATGACACCAAATCAAAAATTATGACCAACAAAACAAGGCAAACGGAAATAGCTGAGGAGTTAGCAAAACTGGAACAACTAAAGACAAGGCTTGAATTGATTCGTAGCAACCACAAAGATGCCATATCAGAACTAAAGGCAAGGATTTCGGAGCAGGAAGGCAAGAAGGCAAGGGCCGAAAGCGACATAGAGGAGCTCACACTCATCTTGGAGAAGGCTGCAAAGGCTGCAGCTCAATATGATGCAAAGATCCGAGTGGTCAAGGGATTGATGCATGAGGATTACACCATAGCGACCCTCAAGGAGCACAGCATGGAACTAGGAATTGAGGGGCTTGCATACGAGATGATCTCGTGGGACAAAGAATACGAGCGCGCAACACTCGCAGTCGCATCTGACTGGATCAAGTCGTTTGTGGTAAAAGATTTCGCAACACTTCTTAGCTTGGCCGAAGTTGCACGTGCAAAAAAACTACCAAAACTAAAAATCATACCGCTTGAGGCAATTCCAAAATTCAACATGTCGCCACCTTCTGACTCTGACGTCGTAGGCGTGCTCTCAAATTTTGTCAGATGTGATGAGAAATACGCCGCACTCAAGACATTCTTGTTTGGTAACGTGTTGCTGATGAAGACACGCGAAGGCGCAATACGCCTCTCAAAAGAAGGCTACAAGACGGTCACATTGGAGGGGGAGTTCTTTGAATCAAAAGCAAGCGCAGTCATCATAGATATCAACTCAAAGATATCAAAGCTGACAAAAATAATCTCGATGAGTACTTCGGTCGAAGGCCTCATGCAATCAATTAATCTACTAAAAAAATACATACAAAAGAAACGCTTCACAATCAAAAAAACTGACGCCATAATCTCAAACTACAAAAACAGGCTCTCAATCTCCGAGACGGGGCTTGCGAATGCAGAGCTCAGCTATACTGATCTAAGAGTAAAGCTATCGACATTTGAAAAAACAAAACACCAACTAGAATTAAGGATAGCACAGCTGGGAAGACACCTCGACAAGCTCACTACAGATTTCTCAAAAGAGGAATCAAACATTGCATCACTTGAACAAAGGATTGTTTTAATGCAAGACAATTATGCAGACGGTGAAGACGCAAGGATTGCGTCGGAACTTACAAGGTTGAATGAAAAAAGAACCGAATTGCTTGCAAGACAGTCTGCCATCATAGGTGAGTTGCGTGACAAAGAGGCACAACTGGCAACACTTTCTGCCCAGGAGCTAGGCGAAAAGTCAAAGATGCGCAGCCTGCATGAGGAGCAGTCTTCACTAAATCACGAAAAACGTGAAATTGAATCACGTCTTAGCACCTTGGCAAAAGAAAAAGAACAAGCAAACCAAAACCTAGTCAAACTCAGAGAAAAAGAACAAGAACTCATCGCCACCTCGGGTACCTCGATCTCAAAGCTTCAAGAGTTTGACGAAAAACTCACTCAACTAAATGAGCGGGAGCGTACATATACAAAAGAGATCAATGCGCTGGAGCGACAATCGGACTCTCTTGCACGAGACATCAGGGATTTGGCAGAAAATGAAGCAAAAATACTCAAAATACTGGAAAAATACGGATATGAAGAGATTACAGAGGCATTCGAGGTTGACTCGATGCTTTCTGCTTTGGAATCTGAGATGAGCTCGCTTGTCTCAAAGCTGAACGCAACTGCGCCTGAGACGTACGTCGAAGTTTCCAGCGGATATCGTTCTATGTCTGATAGAAAGAACGAATTGGAGGAGGAAAGGAACGCAATCGTCAGATTCATAGAAGAAATCGACAAGGACAAGCGGCAGACATTCCTTGAGGCTTTTGACAAAGTGGATAAAGAGATTAGAGAAGCGTTCCACACAATGACCGGAGGCGAAGCATGGCTTGAGCTACAAAACGAGGATGACATCTTCAACTCGGGAATATCATATCTAATTCAATTCCCAAACAAGCCCAAAAGAGAATCGTCGTCGATTTCAGGCGGAGAAAAAACACTCGCGGCAATCGTTTTTGTACTCGCACTTCAAAAATTAAAACCGTCGGTATTCTATTTGTTTGATGAAGTAGACGCGCATCTTGATGCACCTAACTCTGAAAAGCTAGCAAAGATAATTGAGCAGCGCTCTGAAGGAAGTCAGTTCATCATGGTTTCACTGAAGGACTCGGTAGTGCAAAAAGCAAAACTCATCTACGGCGTTTATCCAAAAAACGGCGTCTCGCATGTAGTTACATACAAAGACAAGCGGATGCCTTCGATTACCAGCTAATCTGACTTGAAGCAGGCAACTCTCCTATTTCCAACTTGGACTAGTGGTGGCTCTGTCTCGCACTTGTCAAAAGCGTAGGGGCACCTTGCTCTAAATCTGCATCCGGAGTATGTGTCTATTTTGAGCGGTTCGTTAATTCTAATTGTTTTTTCCTTGTATAGATTTTCTGGACTTGGTTCAGACACTGCATCAAGAAGAGCCTGTGTGTATGGGTGCTTTGGTGAGAGTAACACCTCGTCTATGGGACCTACCTCGACTAATTTGCCCAAATACAAAACTCCTATGGTGTTTCCAAAATACCTTGCAGTAGCCAGATCGTGCGTTATGTAGATAAAAGAGATCTTGTGTGTTTTCCTGAGGTTTTCCATCAATTCTAAAATCTCGGCGCGGACAGAAACGTCGAGCATCGACACCGGCTCGTCGGCTATGATCAGTTTTGGTTTTAGAATCAGAGCTCTTGCCAAGACAACCCTTTGCCGTTGGCCGCCTGATAGCATGTGGGGATATTTTGTCAATATCTCTTCGGCAGGCTCTAGCTTTACTTCGCGCAAGGACTCTATTACCATCTGCCTTCTCTGTTTTGCGTCGCCGATTTTGTGGATTTCAAGCGGTTCGGCAACTATGTCTTTGATCTTCATCTGGGGATTTACAGAGTCGTAGGGATCCTGGTGCACCATCTGGCATCCCAAACGTATCTTTTGGAGATCTGAGTCCTTCGATGTTATCTCTGAGCCGTCAAAAACTATCTTGCCGCAGTCTGGTTCTATTGCTCCTAGTATCAGCCTTGCAATGGTCGACTTTCCGGAACCAGACTCGCCTGCAAGCACAAAACACTCGCCGGCGTCCACAGAAAAGCTGACATCATCTACCGCTCTGACAAACGAGGTCTGTTTTCCAAGCCAGTTGCGTTTTGTAAAATATTTCTTCAGTCCTTCAACTTGTAGAATGGCGGGCAATACTTGGAATTAGATAAATCACTATATCAATAATCAGTAGGCGCGACCAAAGATGACGTTTGCGGTTCCACGCTCCTTGCAGTAGATGCATTCGCCAGTAGGGCTGCTTCCAAATGGGATCACACGTATGTCTGCCATGGTTTCTTCTTTGATCTTTTCCTCACAGATTGTCTTGCCGCACCATGGGGCGTATACAAAGCAACCTTTTTCCAAGGCTGACTTGAGCTCAGAGTATTCCGTCGCATTCACTGTTCGCTCATCGAGCATCTTTTTTGCAGCGGTAAACATCTCGTCTTGAATTTGCTTCAAAATCTCCTCTATTTCTGACTCGATTCTGTCTAGTGGCAAGTCAGATTTTTGCTTGTTGTGGCGACGTGCAATGGTTACTTTGTGTTTGTCTAAGTCTTTTGGACCAATCTCTATTCGCAACGGGACTCCGCGCATCTCCCACTCGTTATATTTGAAGCCAGGGGTAAGCTGGTCGCGATTGTCCACGTGAACTCTTAGTCCTTTTGATTTGAGCAACTTTTCTATTTCATTTGCTTTTTGTTGGACACGTTGCGCGTCTTTTTCTGAATAATATATGGGAACTACGACAATTTGAATTGGTGCGACTCTTGGCGGCAATACCAACCCCTTGTCATCACCGTGCACCATGATCATGGCCCCAATCAGTCTCCAAGATACGCCCCACGACGTCTGCCACGCATATGTCTCTACGTTGTTTTTGTCAAGGAATTTGACTTCGAACGGCTTTGAGAAATTCTGCCCGAGAAAATGCGATGTGCCCATCTGGAGCGCCTTCCCGTCAGGCATGATTGCCTCCATAGTTGTTGTGTACACAGCACCAACAAACTTTTCTTTGTCACTCTTCTTTCCCGTGATCACTGGAATTGCAAGCTCGTCTTGCACTGTATTTTTGTAAATGTCTAAAATCTCAAGAACTTCTTTTTCGGCCTCTTCTTTTGTGGCGTGGACTGTGTGTCCTTCCTGCCACAAAAACTCAGACGTTCTAAGAAAAGGCTTTGTGGCCTTGATTTCCGCTCGCAGAGCTGTGTTCCAGAAATTGATCTTTAATGGCAAGTCTCGCCAACTCTGAACCCATTTTGAGTACAACGAATAAGCCAACGTTTCGGAAGTGGGTCTGAGCGCGAGCCTGTCGCCAAGCTCAGAGTCGCCAGAATGCGTAACCCAAAATACTTCGGGGTTGAACCCTGCAAAATGTTCTTTTTCTTTGCTAAGGAGTGATTCTGGAATCAAAACCGGTAAGAAGCCATTGCGGTGACCTGTTTTTTTGAATTTTTCATCAAGTGAGGCCTTGATTGACTCCCAGATGGCATACCCATCTGGCCTCAGGACGATGAGTCCCTTGACTGGTGCGTAATCAGCAAGCTCTGCTTTGAGGACAACTTGAGTGTACCATTCACTAAAGTCGTCTTTTTTTGACACTGTGATGCCAACACTTTCCTTACTCATTCTGCTACCTTGCCAGAATTTTGACTAATGAGCTTTTCTTATTTGCTCCAAAGTCATATTCTAAGAATCTGTAATAATTGGATTCGTTTAAATGAATGTTGACTGGTCGACTTGATATGATTACAAAAGTAACTGCAGTTATCGCAGCACTACTTTTTGCAGTAGCTCCACTGGCATTTGCAGACCAGAACGAAAAACACGCGTTCGCATCTGCCTTGGAGGAAACTCTTGGGCATTTCCATGCACTTGAGCTCAATCTAGATGACAACAACGCTGAGCTTGCAATAGTTCATGCAACACATCCAATTGCAGAGCTGTACGACTCTATGAAAGCAGAATTGCAAGAACACGATCCAGAACTTGATGCACGAATGCAAGAAACGCTAATGAACTTGCGCACAAAAACCGTTGGAGTAACAAGGGAGGATGCTCAGGCAGCACTTGATGAGGCAAGAGCACTCATTGAGGAAGCCAGACTCTTTGTGGTCGGTGAAGATCTTAGCAATGATCCAAACTTCAAACTCTCGCTGATCCAGACACTTCTTGAAACATCGGCAGCGGAATACGCCGAAGCCATTTCAGAAGGCAAGATAGCAGAGATGGCGGAATTCCAAGACGGCTCGGCATTTGTGTGGAGGTCTCAGCAGATCTTTGATGAAATAAAGGATGGTCTCCCAGAACACGAAGTTGAAGAAATCGATCAATTCTATGCAGATTTGTGGCATGCGTATGACGAAAGATCCGATCCAAGTCTGGTGCAGACACTAATCGACGGCATAAACCACGAAATCGACGAAATCGTAGGCGGAGGATCTGAAGATGAGGGACTAGACGTATACTTTGAAAACATAGAGGAACTACTTGCTGATGTAAGCAAGGAATACGCAAACGGCAACACAGACACAGCACTAAGCCTTGCAACAAGGGCCTACCTAGATAATTATGAGTTCCTTGAGGCGCCAATTGCCATGCAAGACAAAGAACTCATGGAAGAAATCGAAATCATGATGCGAGAAGAACTCCGTGACATGATAAAGCAAGGGGCCGACGCATCAGAGATAAGTGCACACATCGACGCGATTCTCGAAAAGCTAGAACAAGCAGAACGACTCATTCCAGAAGAGATGATGATGGGAGGTTCTGAAGAACATGAGGAACATGAAGAACACGAAAATGAGTATGCCGATCTGCCTCCGCTACAGCAAGTTGAAGCCGGAGTGGAGCCAGAACATGTAGCATGCCGTTCAGGAATGGAGTTGCTAATTAAAAGCTCTAATGGCTCACCTGCTTGCGTAAAGCCAGCAACTGCAGAAAGACTTGTACAACTTGGCTGGGGAACCAGACCATAAATCTTCTATTTTTATTTTAGCGGATCGCCTTTGCAGAGCACCTTGCCTGTAACCCTGCTCTGGAAGTTCGGACACACGAAGCACTGTATAAAATGAATATCTGATTTTAGAACAGGACAGTCGACGTACTCTAACTTCATGCGTTTTAGCATCTTTGGACTTACGCCCTTCAACTTGAGCTTTCCTTTCTCGTCCATCATGCCGGATGCCTTGAGCTCTTCTTTTACACTGTCGGGAATCTTTTGTGCTTTTTCGGATGTTTTTACTTCTACTTCGAACTTGTGCTCAAGCTCTTCCATGGTCTCACAAGTTTTGTACTATGATTTATTACTAGCGGTACTGCGATCATGCGGCAAACTTCAACTTTTATATTGATAGGTTCTAGTCCAAAAGTTAGAAAAAATTGCTTGCGATTTTTGATGTAGAGGGAGTTCTTTTCGACGCGGAATACTTGCCCATACTCGCAGAAAAGGTAAACAAGGAAAAAGAAATTTGGGAGATAACTCGAAAAGGCATTCAAGGACTCATCAACTGGGAGGAGGGGCTACAGACACGAGTAAATGCATTGAAGGGTCTGGATTATGATGTTTGCAAACAAGTGGCAGATGAGCTACCAATCATGACTGGAGCAAAAGAAACGTGCCGCGTTCTCAAGGCAGCCGGGTGGAAGCTTCTTGCAGTGTCTGGAGGATTCACCATAATGACTGATAGGTTAAAAGAAGAACTCAAACTAGATTATGTTTTTTCGAACGAACTCGTCTTCAAAAACGGCAAGCTTGATGGAGTAAAAATTCACGTAACATCAGACAAGGCAAAATCAGCACGAATCAAAATAGCCGAGTGGAAAGAAAAGAAAGAGGACATCGTGGTCACAGTAGATGGTGCAAACGACATGACTTTATTTGACATATGTGGACTTGGAGTTGCCTTCAGGGCCCAGGATGTAGTAAAAGAAAAAGCCAACGTGACAATCGAGGAAAAAAATCTCACGCATCTCATAGACGTAATAAACAAACATTACAATCTCAATCTGCAGCTGCAGACTGTCGCGTAAGAAACTGCACCGTGCGGTGCCTCAAATTTAGATTAATTCGAACGTATCGAAGGTATCTGGCTTGATGACTTTACCGTTGTGTTGCTGAATGTATCTGTCAAGCTTTTCTAACTGTATGCAAATTGGCGAGTTATCCTTTACGAAACCATAGATTTCGCCATGCACTCTTTCTATCTGCTCACGGTTCAGATTGACCTGCATCATGCTGTATTCTACATCCTGAGATCATCTAAAAATGATCAAAAATTATTCGTTCAAATCAGGCAAACTCGCTTTGGAGGCAAGTAAATTAAATTAGAAACAGAATTCAGAAATGTTAGTGGCTATCCAAGTATTCCCAGTCATAGTAAAAAAAGAAATCCAAAAAGGAGACGATCTGCCAAAACTATTCTTGTCCAACTTCAAGGATCTTCAAGACGGAGACATAATCGTAATCTCTCAAAAAGCAGTCTCAAAGCAGGAAGGCAGGATGGTAGAACTAGGAATGGTCATTCCATCACTGCTTGCGGTCGGGATTGCCTCCGAGTATAAAAAAGATCCAAAGCTTGTGGAGGTCATACTCTCAGAGTCTGAAAGAATCGTAAGAATGGGAAACGGCGTCCTGATCACGCAAACAAAACATGGTTTTGTATGTGCAAACGCGGGAGTGGATGAGAGCAACGCGCCACTCGGATTTGTGTCTTTACTTCCGGAAAATCCAGACAAGTCAGCACACAAATTTGCGCAAGCGATTCAAGAAAAGACAAAAAAGAAAGTAGCGGTTCTCATATCAGACACATTTGGCAGGCCGTTCAGAGAAGGGCAAACAAACTGCGCAGTGGGAGTTGCCGGGATCAATGCGATAGATCACTATGAAGGAAAAAAAGACTCCTTTGGTCGAACGCTCCGAGTCACCGCGATAGCGCAGGCAGACGAAATCTGTGGAGCGGCAGAGCTTGTCATGAAAAAGACAATGGACTGTCCGTTTGCTGTAGTCCGTGGTCTGGAGTTTGAGGCTTCCGAGGAGGGCATAGATTCTCTGATTCGTAAAAAGGAAACGGATCTATTCAGGTAGCAGAGCAGATGACGACAAAGGTTATAATTCTTGCATAAATGATCGCAGTTGATTTGGACTACATCAGCACAGAACTGCACTGCCACAACACTTTTTCAAACTTCCATGTGGGCACTGAAGAACCACCATACGATTGCAACATAACGATACAAGAACAACTA
Source organism: Candidatus Nitrosotenuis sp. (assembly GCA_038869975.1). Taxonomy (GTDB): domain Archaea; phylum Thermoproteota; class Nitrososphaeria; order Nitrososphaerales; family Nitrosopumilaceae; genus Nitrosotenuis. Next base: position 27,231 of record JAWCQC010000002.1, on the reverse strand, counting down.
GAAAGAGCAAGAATTCTTGGGTTGAACGCACTTTTTGTAACCAATCACAACACACTAAACGGTTACCAACAAATGCTGCAGTACAAAAATGATCACGCCAAATATAGCAACATACAGATTTTCCCAGCAGAGGAAATTACAACAGACAGCGGTGCGCACGTCATCGCATATGGCATATCAAAAGAGATCAGAGCTGGATTGTCTTTGGAAGAGGTGGTTGACGAAATTAAGCGCCAAGACGCAATATCGTGCGCTCCACACCCATTCAGTCTGCTCGACGCTTTGCGCGAGAAAGCAAAGCTTTGTGACCTAATCGAGGTCTTCAACAGCAACAATGTTGATGTCATTTCAAACGCAAGGGCCGCCGAGTTCTCGCTTGCGTACGGCAAGGTGGGTGTGGCTGGAAGCGACTCACATGTATTGTCAACCCTGGGCAGATGCGTCAATGTAATCGAGTCCGAATCCAATCTAGATGACGTGCTTTTTGCAATCAGGCACGGCAGAATCACAATAAAGCAAACAGGATATGCAAAAGAGTCAGAAACACTCGAGCACATAAAATACAAAATTAATAACTCAAAGGACTATCTCGCAGAATACATTCGGGATCACTATCCGAACTCTCAATGGATGCTTTCACTGCTTTTGAAAATGTACGAACTAAACCAGAACAGCTACTTGTGGTCAATTCTGTACAAGCTGGCAGTCTATCTGATGAGGAGAATTTCCACCAAGATCAATCTGCTAAATCAAGATCCGGCGCGGCTCAAGGACAGAAACTTGGCAAGCATGCTTAGAATGGCGCTTTGATTGAGCTGAAAATAAACGACAAATCTCTCAAAGTACTCAAGGCAGACATCACGGAGAGAAACGTTGATGCGATAGTGAATGCGGCAAATTCACACCTGCAACACGGCGGAGGAGTAGCTGCGGCAATAGTCAGAAAAGGAGGTTATATAATTCAACAAGAAAGCAACAAAATTGGATATGTGCCTGTGGGATCTGCTGTATTGACAACTGCAGGTAATCTGCGTTGCAAAGCTGTGATTCATGCGGTGGGTCCTAGAATGGGTGAAGGCAACGAAGATGACAAATTAAAACAATCCATCACAAGCGTGTTAAGGCTTGCCACACAACACAACTTTGCGACACTGTCTATTCCAGCGATAAGCTCTGGCATCTTCGGATTTCCAAAAGACAAGTGCGCCAAAATACTGATTGGTCAAACAAAACAATTTTTGCAAAAAGAACATACCTCGCTTAGCATTGTGGAGTTTTGTTTATTTGATGATGAAACGCTGAAGCATTTTGAAGAGGAATTGAATTTAGCTGACACTAATCCTAAATAGATTTTAATATGCAAACCAGCAAATCAAAATATCGATGAGCACAACCACTAAGAAATTAGACGCTCGTGGGCTGTTTTGCCCAGAACCGGTGTTTAGAACAAAGATCGAAATAGAGAGGATGCAAGTAGGAGAAATCCTGACTGTACTCGCAGACGATCCAAATGCAGAAGAAGACATCTCACGCTGGGTCAAACGAAATGGTCATGAGCTTTTGTCACTGCAAAAAAGAGAAAACGAGCTGGAGTTTTCAATCAAAAAGGTGAAGTAAGTGGCCACCAAAGTGCTTACAGACACGGAAGCTCTAAAGAGAATTGGTAATACTCCGCTTGTAAAACTTGACTCTTTATCAAACAATCAAAAGACCTACTATGCGAAGCTTGAGGGTCACAATCCTTTTGGTTCTGTAAAAGACAGGGCGGCATACTGGATGATAAAGGACGCAGAGGAAAAAGGCAGAATAAAGCGTGGGCAAACAATAATCATAGAGCCAACGTCGGGGAACACAGGCATTGCACTTACCGGAATTGCAAATCTACTTGGTTACCAGGTAGAAATAGTCATCCCAGAAAAGGCAAGTGAGGAGACAAAGAAGATAATCTCATCCCTTGGCGCAAAACTTTATGAAACAAGCGATGATCTGTGTCCAAAAGTAGGGGCGGGGACAGACCAGAGCATCGCGCTGGCCACTTCGATTGCGTCCGCACGTCCAGACAAATACTTCTCGCCAAACCAGTACTCAAACGAAGCTAACTTTATGGGTCACTACAAGGGGACAGGGCCGGAAATCTGGCAGCAGACAGACGGCAAAATAACGCACTTTTTCACAGGCGTTGGTACCGGCGGCACAATTACTGGAATTTCCACTTACCTCAAGGAGCAGAATCCGAAAATCAAGACAATAGCTGTGCAGCCACAGCAAAACCACCTTATTCAAGGCCTCAGAAATTTTGAAGAGTCTGCAAAACCGGATCTGTTCTTAAGACGGGAGTCTGTGGTGGATGATTGGATTACGATCACAAATGAGCAGGCGTTTGCAGCGGTAAAAGAGATTTTTGCAAAAGAGAAGATGCTTGTCAGCCCCTCGTCTGCTGCAGTGTATGCAGCAATGAAAAACTACCAAATAGATCAAGGCGTGATAGTAGGAATATTTGCAGATGATGGAAGAAAGTTCAAAAGCCTTTATGCACAACAAAAAGTGTTCACAGAAAAAGAATTTGACGCTGCGCTAAAAGAGGCAAAACATCTATCAAAAATAGTCTACATGTGACGTGGCAGAACCTCAAGATTGTATTCTGCTGATCATGGCGTTCAAAGAAAAGGGTTTTTGAAGAACTTCGACAGACTCGGGCATGGTGCCGGGCGCTTTTAAAAGCGAGTTTATGTCGTAGGCGGAGGCAAAAATTATTCTCTGGTTAGGTCTTTTGTCCAAGATCTCTTTTGCAACCTCGACGCCGCTTTTTTTGGGCATGTTGTTATCAAGAAGCACTACGTCGAATGGGTTCTTGTCCAGAGTGTCAAATTCTGGCTTGGAGAGCTCTCCGGCGTATACTTCGAGACATTCTTGGCCGTCCCTTGCAACTATGACTTGGTGGCCATTTTTCTCCAAGGCCTTTGTGTACTGCGTAGCTGTAAAGACATTGTCTTCTGCCACAAGTATCTTCATGAACTATCAACTGCTTGATTTTTTCATTGATAATTTAAGATGAGTTTGTTTGATGTACACAAACACGTTAGTTTGTAAATACCTCGACTGGCTTTTTTGGCAATAACGGCAAAGAAAATTCAAAGGTTGCCCCTCCGTCTTTGTTGTTTTTGGCAGTTATTGTTCCTCCATGCGCGTTGATTATGCCTTTACACAAAAACAGTCCAAGGCCGTTGCCGCTCAGATTCTCTCTTTCGTGGCCCTTTGTGACAAACTTGCCAAAGATTTTTGGGAGTATGTCTTCTGGTATGCCAAGGCCTGTGTCGCTTACCGACACGATCACTTCACCTGATTTCCTGTTCAGGGAGGATTTTATTCTGATGGTGCCTTTCTCAGTGAATTTGATTGCATTCCCGATTAGATTCCGTAAGACTTGTTCTATCCTGGTTCTATCCAGCTCGATCTCTATGTCTTCGCCAAGTTCCTCAATGATCTGAACGTCCTTTGCGATTCCGGCCCTCAGCATGGCAACATTGTCACGAATCAGGGAGTTTAGGGAGGTTTTCTGCGGATACAATGCGAGGCGATTGTTCTCTATCCGTGTCACATCCAGTATGTTTGTCGCCAAATCCTGCAATTTTTTTGCCAGTGTGGTGACGCCGTCCCATGCCTCTTTTTGGTCAATGTCGCCTGATTGTGCAAGCTCAGCGAAGCCAAAGATTGGCTGTATTGGGCTCTTTAGTTCATGTGATGCGATACTGATGAACTCGGTTTTCATTTTGTCTAGCTCTTGAAGTCTTATGTTTGCGTCACGCAATTCCTGAGTTTTTTCCTCGATCTCTTTTTTGAGGTCATTATTTATCTGGTTGAAGAAATGTATGAGCACAACTGCGATCACGCCTACGATTAGTATGATTCCAATCTGGATGCTGAGCCAACCACGTTCATGCTCTTCGATAGCGTTGATTGACTGCTCGTTGAATCTTTCGATTTCAAGGCTGGTTGACTCAATCTTTGCTTGAAGCTCTTTTTGTTTTTCGGTTATCTGTCTTAACAGAAACTCATTTTCCTGCATTGTAGCAAGATACTCTCTGACAGACTCGCCAAGCTCGATTTGGGTCTGCTCTATGTCTGAAAACATCTGGTGGATCAGCATAAAGTTGTTTACGTCTTGATCGGTGGGGGATATTTTGTAGCCAGTCTGCGTCAATTTTTTAGCTTGCTGTATATTTGAGTTCATGATGACATTGCTTGACCAGAATTCTTCTTTGGCTGAATCAAGCTTTGTTTTGTCAAGTAAGGGGGCCAGCTGCAGCTTCTCGAAGCTTTTCATCTGGTTTGCATGTTGGAACTTGATTTCCCCTAGTATGTTTTGGAGCGGTTTGTATTCTTCTGAAATCATTATTATCTCGTTGCTGACTTTGGACATCTGATACATCCCAAACAAAACAGTCACGCCCAAAAGCAAGATTATGATGCCAACAGTTCCACTCAGCTTAAAGCTGGTCTTACCAAATAACATGGTTATCACTCGGAGTCAAAATGCCTCCATCACAAGGAAGTTTGAGTAAACGATTCTTTCTATGGGTGTCTGTCTGAATTGAACAGACTACTTATAACTTGTTTTCTGTTAGGTATCTATCCACGTCTATTGCCGCCATGCAGCCGTAGCCGGCAGCAGTGATTGCCTGCCTGTATCGGTGGTCGTGGACGTCACCTGCCGCAAAGACGCCCTCTACACTGGTTTTGGTGTGCTCCTTTAGGACAATGTATCCTTGCGGATCAAGCTCCAGCTGTTTTTCAAAGATCTTCGTGTTGGGCGTGTGCCCTATGGCAACAAATATGCCGCCTGCCTCCAAAGTTGATTTCTGGCCACTGACAATGTCGCGAAGTATGATTTTCTGCACTTTTTGGTCGCCTATGATGTCGACCACCTCACTGTTCCAGTGGAACTCAATCTTTGGATTTGAAAACGCCCGTTCTTGCATTACCCTGCTGGCTCTAAGCGTGTCGCGTCTGTGGACTAGGTGAACTTTGCTTGCAAATTTGGTAAGGAACGTGGCCTCTTCTATTGCCGAGTCTCCTCCTCCTACTACGACTAGTTCTTGGTTTCTAAAAAAAGGACCGTCGCAAGTCGCGCAGTATGACACTCCTCTGCCACCAAACGTGGTCTCTCCCTGCAGGCCAAGCTTTCTTGGAGATGCACCGGTCGCGACAATAACTGCCCTGCACTCGTATTCTTCGGATGCGGTAAGAATTTTGAACGGTTTGTGTCTAAAGTCGACGTCAACTACCTCGTCGTCAATTATTGTGGCACCCATTCTTTCCGTCTGTTTTCTCATGGTTATCATCAGATCTGGTCCCATTATGCCGTTCTCAAAGCCGGGATAGTTCTCCACCTCTGTTGTGTTGACAAGCTGGCCGCCTGGCAGGATTCCAGATAAGATCAATGTATCGTGTCTTGCACGAGAGCAGTAAATCCCTGCCGTGTATCCTGCTGGACCAGCTCCAATAATTATGACGTCGTATCTTGTCTTTTTTTTCTCTGATTTTGGGAATTCTTTTTCGATTACCATTGTTGAGCCAGCATCAGCCATCATATTTGTGCCTAAACTTGGTCAACAATTTAAGTTAACCACTTGTCAAGAATGCTTTTGTGTCTTTGGCAGAGCTTGCCACATTCTATTTGTGAATAAAGAAGATCGCGTTGCCAATGTGCGTTGTGCAATCTGCACTCGAGAAGCTCGCAAAACGGTTCACCACTCAAGTAATAAAACAATGCTTGGAGGCAATAACCCTCCACAATTTTGCCGAGACGTTGATCGTGGTACTCCAAGTAGGCACCGCGGTATCTTTTCTTAATTGCTTCTATGTTCAATCCTTGAGCATAATTTGCCATCATGTCAAGATAATACTGGCGTGGTTTGGCGGGTGCTTCGATTATGCCAGTGGTGGAAATAACTGCGGGATTTGCTCCAATAAGGGCCCTCCCATGATATCTGTAATCTGAGAAATCAAAAGTGCATGTGAGTTTATTTGTGAACACAATATGGAAGTTTTCAGAATAGAGTTCGTCTTTTGGTATCAAGGAACCGATTATTCGTTGAAACTCAAAACCGTCATAGAGAACTATGTTCTGGTTCTTTGCGGTATTTGCAAATGACTCAATTTCGAATTTTATCTCTTCTTCAGTAGGTGTGTGCGCTTGAAACGGCTTGTGGAAATCAAAGACGCGAATAGATGCAAGCTCGCGTGCGGTATCTGGGCTGGCCTCAGCAAAGATGTTTCCTCTTTTTTCAGTTTTTATCTTAAAAGTCATCTCTAGGAACTGTGTAAGACTGTCCGTGTCTATTTCTGGCACAGCTGGTTCGTCGTAGAGAAATATTCTTGAGATCTTCACAAATAATTAACTGCGATTTAGTTCTTTGAGTTTTGCGGCAGTTACCTCTGCTGCTCTTTTTCCAGAAAACAACATGGCTCCAAAGGTCGGGCCCATTCTTGGCAAGCCGTGCGTCTCTGTGACGGACATGCCTGCGATGACCAGTCCTGGGTAGATTTCACCAGTGTACTCTACTACCTTGTCTTCACTGTCTTCGACCCACATTGGGTTCATTCCTTTCCAGTCGACCAGCTTTCTGTCGACTAGTCTTTTGACGGCAACTGAATCATGCCCTGATGCATCAATCACCATCTTGGACTCTAAAGCAACAGGGTCTACACACGTGATGTTTCTTGGCAGTGCCGCAACCGGCATCCAGTTTACAACAAGGCCTGAAACCCGTCCGTATTTTAGAACCAGGTCGTCAAACTTGGTGAGATTGAGAAATTTGACTCCAGCATCACATGCTGCCGCGATTAGTTTTGATACTGCATGGGGACCAGCGGTGATGTACAGCCCTTCTGAAACTTTTTTGTACGGGACACCGAGCTCGTCCCATATTTTTTGTGCTGGCGCTCTGACCGTAACTGGGTTCATCATGTATCCTCCCAGCCAATAACCTCCGCCAAGGTAGTTGTTCTGTTCTATAATCAAAGTCTTGTAGCCCATAAGTGAAAGCTCTCTTCCAGCTGTTAGTCCAGCTGGGCCTGCTCCGATGATTATAACATCTGATGTAATGCGCTCATTGAATACAGAGAAGAATTCGTCAGCTATTGCACGTGTTATCTGGGCCTCGCTGATATCTGCAAAAATTTTTGTCTTTTCTTTTATTGAGGCGCTCTGCATACATCTAGGCTTTCGTAGAACACATTAATAGTTTATCGTCAAAAATATTGCTTTATGCGCCAACACGACAACCAGATTGGAGGGTTAGGTGACACTAATCTGTCAAAAAACGAAGCGGAAAATTACTGCACGCGTTTTTGATATTGCGACGAAAATACCTTTTTTCAAAAATTTATATCCAAATTTAAGAGACGGTATTTGAATTTGAGTGTTATAACAAAGCCTCCAAAGGAGAGTAGGATGCCTAAAGTGAATTGGGCACGCATAGAGGAGGCAGAAAATTTTGCAAAAACCGTAAAACTGTTCAGGCAGGGCAAAATTGATTCTGACTCGTTTAGGAGGTTCAGGCTGCAGCACGGTGCGTACGGAACAAGGATGACAGATGATTACGCAATGGTAAGAATAAAGATCCCTGCAGGCGAGATTTATCCACACCAGCTTGAAAAAATTGCGCAGCTGAGCGAGGCCTTCTCTATTGGAAGCGCGCACGTGTCGACTAGGCAAAACATCCAGCTTCATTGGGTGATACTTGAAGATGTTTCTGAAATAATTCGCGGACTGGCCGAAGTCGGATTGACGTCGAGGGAGGCATGCGGCAACACCGTCAGAAACGTAATGTGCAGCCCACTGTCCGGTGTGTGCCAAGAAGAAGAATTTGATGCGACGCCGTATGCAGTAGCGACAGCAAAATTTCTGTTAAGAAACCCGATGAATCAAGCTCTGCCACGAAAGTTCAAGTTTAACTTTACTTGCTGTGAAAAACATGGAATGGTTAGAATGACCGATGTGGGGCTAATTCCACAAACGAGAATCATCAATGGAAATCTGCAGCGTGGCTTTAAAGTATTTCTGGGAGGTGGCCTTGGAAACAAATCTTTTGTGGGCCACCAGTTAGAGGATTTCACGCCAGAAGAGGATCTTTTGTACACCTCTATTGCCGTGCTTCGAATTTTTGATAGACTGGGTGACAGAAAGAACATGGCTCGCAACAGAATGAGGTATCTGGTCGATCAGATGGGGTGGGAGCCGTTTCAAAACCTCGTCTTAAAGGAGCGCGCAATAGTGAGGGCGACACAATCAGTTGTAGTTACACTAGACGTAGATGCGCCGCAAAAACCCACCGCGCCACTCAGAGTTACCGGCTTTGACACAAAGTCTGTTCCAGATGGATTTTCCAGATGGAGGAAAAATAACACATTCAAGCAAAAACAGGAAGGATACTATTCGGTGTCATTAACACTTGAGGCAGGTGACATCACCGCAAGCCAGCTCAGGGCGCTGGCAGACATATGCAGGGATTTCTCAGAGGAAGGCTATGCAAGGACTGGATTTGCACAAGACGTGGTGATACGCTGGGTGCGCGAGTCGGATCTGCCAAAGCTTTATTCCAGACTGCTTGAAGTTGGACTTGCCAATCCTGGCTCGCTTACGATGGCACATCCAATCGGGTGCTCTGGAACGACATCATGCAACTTGGCACTTACGAACTCGCACAGATTGGCAAAGGAGATTCAAAGAAAATTCATCGAGCTAAAGCTTGACGAAGATGACGATCTAAGAGACTCTACAATCAAAATAAGCGGGTGTCCAAACTCATGCGGCCAACACGAGATTGCAACAATCGGATTCTACGGAGGAGGAGGAAGGAACGGCAAAGACATGTATCCTGTTTATCAGATGTCGATTGGCGGAAGGGCTGACGGAGAAACGATGCTTGGTGTAAACGTGCTTAGAATTCCAGCAAAGAGGGTGATGCCGGCAATCTTGAAGCTAATTGAGACATTCAAGGCAGACAAAAAGCAAGGCGACACTCTAAAGTCCTGGATTCACAGAATAGTGACTGGGCATAGCGATTCCAAAATCAAATCTGTTGATGATGTTAAAAAAATTCTCTTGCCATTCACTGTGGCGCCATCTATTGAAGATGACAAGGATTTCTACGCTGACTACGGAAGCGACTCTCACTACCACACAAGAACTGGCAAGGGTGAATGCGCTGCTTGAGTAAAGAAAGAACAATCAGAATAACAGTTGACGCAGACACGCTCAGATCGGAGCTTAGGGACAACAGCGTGCGCGTAATTGACGTACGACGACAGGAGGATTACAAAAAAGATCACATACCAAAGTCAGTCAATCTTCCACTCGCAGAGCTGTTAGCAGACGACAGTCCTCAAAAAGTGCTAAAAATTACTCAATCACTTGGAATTGACGATGAGACGCCAGTGGTGGTATACGATGACACGTTTGGGGCGCTTGCGTCTAGGGTTGCCTGGACCCTGCAGTATCTCGGGCACGCCGATGTGGCATTACTTGATACGACGTATAGCAAATGGAAGTCACTTGGCCTTGAAACTGACACCAAGGAGCCAACCGTCAGCTCAAAAACACATTCCGTCCACCTCAGGCCGGAGATTCTGGCAACGGTGGACTATCTTGAAAAGGCCAAGGATTCAAAAGATGTAACTCTGATTGATAATCGAGAACGACTCAACTATTTGGAGCAACATATTCCTGGGGCAATCAACATACCATACAGGACACTTGCATCAGAAGACAAAATTCTTAGGCCGAAAGATGAGCTGAGGAGGCTGCTAAAAAACCGAGGAATCAACGAAAATTCTGAGATCATTACGTACTGTGGCAGCGTCGGAACGCTTTCAGGCCTTGCTTACTATGCACTAAAATCGGTTGACTATCCAAACGTAAAACTCTACGTTCGCTCCTTTAAGGAATGGAAAGGGTTGAACAAACCCATAGTAAAACAGGAAAATGCAAACTATTGGGATCTCTCAGCAGAATAAATCACTTGTCTCTGAGTTTTTTTGTCACAGTGATCTCCAGATTGTCAAAGAGTTCTAGGATCTTGGATTTGTTTTCTTTGAGGTAGTCAACCCCCTTGTCTTCAAGCCTTACTTTGTACAGTCTTATCTCCCTGTGGTCTTCAAGGAACTGCTCTATCATCATGCCGCCAAGCTTATCTGATTCAATGAATGCGTCAAAACTTGAGATGACTTTTTCTACATCTTCTTGCTCTATGGCACGCTTCGTAGTCTGTATGGCCTCGCTAATTTCTTTGAGGCTCTTTATTGTGCTTGGAAGCTTTTTTGTCGGACCGATGAGACTGCGTTTTTCTACGCCCACTTTGCTGGCAAGCTCAGGCTCTATGTCATAAGTGTCGATTTTATTGAGTCCTTGCCTTTTCTCATTCCTGACGATGAGTCCCTTCTCAATTAATTTTTTGAGGGCGTCCTCGACTTCGGCCTTGCTGATAAACGTGGTCCAGACTATTGCGCCGACTGTGTGGTATCCTTGTCTGACTGATTCAAGTACTACGACTTCGACTATTCTGCGAAATCCTTCTTCGATCCTTACATTCACAAAGTCCTTGTCTTTGACTGCTCGCTTTGCATTTTTTACATCGATTTCGATTGAACGCTTTAGTGCCTCAAGTGCTTGCGGAACCTCGTTTAGTAAAGACAGGTAGCAGGCCTTGTTGTACCAAGCCATGCCAAAGGTAGGGTCTGATTCAATCGATTTTTCAACGCAATCTAGCGCCTTTGCATAATTTTTTTGTTGGTAGTGGACAAGAGATTTCAGGTTCCATGCTTCCGCATTTGCGACGTCTATGTCTAGCACGCGATCATATGCCTGTAAAGCACCCGCATAATCGTCTAGGTGAAATTTGGAATAACCAAGCTTCAAGAGAGCATCTACGTTTTGAGGATCTAGTTTCAACACCTGATCAAAAACCCTGACTGCATCCTCGAGGCGTTCGTCTGCCATGAGGTGGATGCCTTTCTTTATCAGCTTGTTTTTTTGATAGTCTGCCTTGACCAGTGAAGTCTCCTTTCCGTCGACTGGTTTTGGAAGGTTCTTTTCAGGTGCCTCCATTTACAAAATTTGGGTTTTCTTTTGAATAAATACTATTCCTGATCATTTGACAGCAACAAAACCGAAGAAAAGATAGAAAATACAAAAATACTTGCATATTCCAACCTGTTTATTGCCTAGCGAGACAAAAAAATTAGAGATATCAGGCACAGCACCATTTAAGCAATCAGGCGTCTATGAGGTGCAGATCTCGATTTGTGAAGCAAAACCCTCAACTGAAGAGATAGTCGCAAAAAAATTCCAGTCAGTGTGGCAGGAAAGCTTCCATCTTCACGTCAAAGATGGCAAGTTCTCGCAAACTATTGGCAGCGACGCAAACCCAATACCTGAGCTGGTATTTCAATTGCCGTCGATCTGGGTGATAGTAAGGGACCAGTTTTCTGCTTTACATTCTATTTTTGAGGTTCAAATAAGCGGAATTCCGGAAGAGCCGCCTATTAGAACAAAAAGACAAAAAGAACCGCCTCTTGAAGAGGCTCCTCATTACGAAACTCCGTACTCATTAAAAGGTGAACGCGGCCCACGCGGCCCGCCAGGCGACAAAGGCCCACCAGGCCCACCAGGTCCGCCAGGTGACAAGGGCGACAAAGGCGACAAAGGCCCACCAGGACCACCTGGCGACAAAGGCGACAAAGGCCCGACAGGCCCACCAGGACCACCTGGCGACAAAGGCGACAAAGGCCCGACAGGTCCACCAGGCGACAAGGGCGACAAAGGGATTCAAGGCCCACCTGGCGACAAGGGCGACAAAGGAGATAAAGGACTCACTGGCGACAAGGGCGACAAAGGTGACAAGGGTGCACCTGGTGAGAAAGGCGACAAAGGAGATAAAGGACTCACTGGCGACAAAGGCGACAAAGGCCCGACAGGACCACCTGGCGACAAAGGCCCGACAGGCCCGCAAGGCCCGCCGGGCGACAAAGGCCCAACAGGCCCGCCAGGACCTCCGGGTGATAAGGGGATTCAAGGCCCAATGGGTGAGCGAGGCCCTCGAGGCCCGCAAGGCCCGCCAGGCGACAAAGGCCCACAAGGTATAATCGGTCCACCAGGCGACAAAGGCCCACGCGGTCAGCCAGGCGAAGTTGGAGATAAAGGCCCGCAAGGCCCGCAAGGCCCGCCAGGCGACAAAGGACTCACCGGTGTTCCAGGCCCACAAGGAGAGCGAGGCCCTCGAGGCCCGCAAGGCCCGCCAGGCGAAAAAGGACTGACAGGCCCACAAGGTCCACCGGGCGACAAAGGCCCGCCAGGCCCACAAGGTCCACAAGGCGAACAAGGGCCACAGGGACTACCGGGGGAAAAAGGCCCGCAAGGCCCGCAAGGCATTCAAGGCCCGCAAGGAGAAAGAGGTCCTGTAGGACCACGCGGCCCCCCAGGAGACAAAGGCCCGCCAGGCCCGCAAGGCCCGCCAGGCGACAAAGGACCGCGCGGCCCACCAGGACCACCAGGGCCTCCTGGAACTGCAGGAATGTCAGACGAGCAAAAAGCACTCTTCAGGGAACTTTTGGAAATACTTACTGCAAAGAATATCATTTCCACGGAAGAACAAATAAAACTAATGAGCTACTTGTACTAGATGCCGACTTGGTGCAAGTAAATTGAGTGAATCAAAAAACAAGATTGAATTCAAAATGCTAGATTATGAGCGTGTGGGTAATGATTTTGTGGCCTTTAAGCTTGAAGATGGCACACTGGTCAAAGTCAAAGTTGATTTGGACAGGGTGGGAATTGCTACAAATCACAAAAATCCTGATGGAACTCCCCATTATGCAATAAACACATCAGTAAAAATCACAGTGATCCCAAGCGATAGGACGTTTTCTGTTGAAAAGGGAGTAAAAGAAAAACAATCGAAACCACCAGAGCAGATGTTTAGCTGATGAATTGATGAAAAATAATAAAAATGCGTCAATAGAATTGACGAATTCTGACGATTCCTAGTTGATCTATCGTCGTCTCTTTTTGCCTGACTTCGAAGCTTTTCGCTTTGCTGCTTTTCGCTTTGGTGCTTTCTTTGCCGCACTACGTTTTGCTGATTTCTTTGCAGCTTTGCGTTTAGCTTTCGATTTACGTTTAGTAGCCATTAGAAAAAATAACTTGTACTTGTTTTTCTATAGTTAAACTAAACAAAATTACACCAAGTGATAATAAATTGTAAACGAATTTTTTACACAATTTTTTTCTGATCGCAAAAATTTTCAATAAACGCTTTCAGATGATGGCCTTTTGCCCTGCAACCAACTCGTGTGGCCACAAACAGTGCACTTGTACTGTCTTCTGCGCTTGTATGTTGCAGTTTGGGGAAGAAAAACAATTGTTTGCATCGTCTTCATCATGCAAAATTTACACCAGCGGTTTTCAGTTTCTTGATCCATGATCAATCAAAATCAGAAGATTCTGGGTCATCGTGACTTGACTATAGTTAGAACGTCTTCGTCTTCCAATACATGTTGAAGACCGACTCGTTGGCCTCCAAACTTGACACTTTTTCCCCAAACTAGGCCGTAGCGAAACTCTTTTTTCATGTTTCTGTGGAGTTTGTTACACACGTCTTCTATGGTGGAGTTTCTTCTGATGATCAGCGGTTCCTTGTAATCTGTCTCGCCACCTTTGGGGCGCATGTATATTCTAATAAAATCAAGCTTTTCGTAGATTTTTTCCTTTAGGAGATCCATGTTGATGCCAGAGTCGGCGGAGACTGGAATGACTTCGGACTTGATCTTTGCCTGTACCTCCTTTACAAATTTGGGGTCGACTAGGTCTATTTTGTTGAGAACGGTAAGAGATTTGGCATACCTCTTGTCGCCTGTTAGGTAGTCTACGAGTTGTTCCGATGTGATGTCTTCACGTATGACAACCCTGGCACTCGTTATGCCGTATAACTGGAGTATCTCTTTGAGTAGTTTTTCTGAAATCGAGGTGAGCTTGGTTTGTTGTGCTATTGCAATGCCGCCGGTTGGAGCCTTTTCTATTACTATGTCTGGGGGTTTTTGATCAAGTCTTATTCCTATATTGCCAAGTTCCGTGCGCAAGACGTTCTCGTGGTACGGTTGAAAGACATCCAAAATCAAAATTACCAAATCCGCACTTCGCGCAACGGACAGAATTCTTTTGCCCAGTCCTTTTCCCTTCGATGCACCTTCTATGATCCCGGGCAGGTCCAATACTTGAATTCGTGCACCGCGGTATTCCAGCACTCCTGGCACGACTGTGAGCGTGGTGAATTGATACGCTCCCACCGTAGACCTTGAGCCTGTCAGTCTGTTGAGCAGTGTTGATTTGCCGACACTTGGCAGGCCTATGAAGACTACGGTAGCATCACCGGTTCTCTTGATGTCAAAACCGTCTGTACTGACGCCGCTCTTCTTTGTTTGTATTTTTTCTTGCTCACGTCTCAACTTGGCAATTTTTGCTTTTAGCAGGCCGATGTGGTGCTCAGTGGCTTTATTGATCTGAGTTCGATGAATCTCGTCTTGAATTGCCTTGATTTTCTCAGGAATTCCCATTGCCTTGAAAGCTGATTTTCTAAATAAAATCTTATTTGATTTTTATCTGGGTGTGTGACAGTAACTTGGTGAGACGAAAAACTTTTGCAGTGGACATAGATGGGACATTGACTGAAAATGGAGGGGGGAGAATCCATCTGGGCGCGCTCAATTCACTGCGCCATCTTCACAGGTTGGGGCACAACGTGATCCTAGTCTCTGGAAGATCGTCAGTAGAGGGATATCTGCTGTCTGTCTATGGTGGATTGAACACGATAGCAGTGGGCGAAAACGGCGGCTGCATCACATACGGTGCAAATGATCACATTTTGCTTGGCGACAAGGCCAAATGTGTTGAGGCATTTGAACTGATACGCTCAAAACTAAGTGGAGTTAAAGAAAAACCAGTGTTTCCACGAATGACCGAAGTTGTTCTTGAAAGAACTTTTGACATGACATACGCACAAAAAATAATCCAACAACAAAAACTAGCTGTGTCGCTGTCGGACAGCCAATACGCTATTCACATAAACTCTGCAGGGGTAAACAAGGCATCTGGGTTCAAGCACGTCATGTCGCGTCTTGATGTTAATTACGACGATGTCATCACGATAGGAGACAGCGAAACTGACGTGCCGCTCTTTGAGATCTCAAAATATAGCATCGCGGTTGGTAATGCATCGGATGACGTAAAATCCAAGGCAAAAATGACCACATCTGCACACGCTGGTGATGGCGTTCTTGAGGCCTTGGATATGATTGCGCCAGTTTTGTCGGAGATTTGATATGAGCTTTAAGGTCTTACTTGACGAGATCGGGTTGCATCTGTCTGACATCGTCAAGGAAGAAAAGTTGGGAGATCTAGCTTTCACGCTAGAGCCAGCAAAGGAAGGATTCGGCGACGTGACGTGCAATATTGCGTTTCTGGCTGCAAAGGCGCTAAAGAAAAAACCGTATGATATAGCCAAGTTACTGCAGGCAAAGTATGAAAAATTCCTGGGCGGTTTTGTCAGCAAAGTAGAGGCCCATCCATCGGGATATCTCAATTTTTATGCAGACAACGAGAAATTATCACGGCTGATAATCACCGCCTCACAAAAAGACGATTACGGCTCGACTGATGTGGGCAAAAAATCAAGCGTCGTAGTGGAGCACACAAGCGTCAACCCCAACAAAGCGTTGCACATAGGTCATGTAAGAAATGTCGTCATCGGGGATTCGATTGTGAGGATACTCGCAAAAGCAAATTATGATGTCAAAACTCTCAACTACGTCGATGACTCTGGCTTGCAGGTGGCCGACATTTTGCTTGGCTTCAAACACCTTGGGTTCTCTGAGACGCCGCCGCCTGGTCAAAAATTTGATCAGTATTGCGGTGATGTTGTTTATGTGAAGACCACAGAAAGGTATGCAAGTGAGCCTGTCTTAGAAGAAAAAAGAAAGACGATTCTAAAAGACCTAGAGGATGGCAACTCTGAGATGGCAGACTTTGCCAAGCGTATCACGCGCAGGGTTCTAGAGGATCAGCTCAAGACATGTTGGAGACTTGGGGCGTACTACGACTGCCTTAATTTTGAATCTGAGATAGTTCGCTCAAAGCTATGGCCGCTGGTATTTGAGAAACTAAAAGCTATGAACCTGATAAAATTCGAAAAAGATGGGAAAAACAAGGATTGTTGGGTCATACCATCTGACGGGGAGGAGGACAAGGTTCTGGTTCGCAGCAACGGTACTGCGACGTACATAGCAAAAGACATTCCATACGCTGCATGGAAGCTTGGCATGCTGGAAGATCCTTTTTACTATGAAAAATATTCCGTTCAGCCAAACAACAAAGTTCTCTGGCAGACCACTCTTGAAAAAAACAATGAGCCAAAACACGACTTCACAGCAAGCAAGGTGATCACGGTGATCGATTCCAGGCAGGCAAGACTGCAAAACATAATTACGAAACTAATTTCAAAATTTGCAGAAAACAAGCAATACATACACCTAAGCTACGAGTCTGTCACTCTGAGCCCTGATACCGCCAAGCAGCTTGGGGTCGATACAAAAGGAAAAAGCGCACAGATGTCTGGAAGGAAGGGATTGTACGTCAACGCCGACTCGATACTTGACGATCTCGAGGAAAAGGTTCTTCTTGAGACGCAGAAACGAAATCCGGACATGACGGAGGCTGAACTCAAAGACATTGCGAGAAAGGTCGCAGTCGCGACCATGAGATACGAAATGGCAAAACAGGACCTAGACAAAATAATCACCTTTGATACTGCCAAGTCGCTAAGCCTTGAGGGAGACACGGCCTCCTACATACAATATGCATACGCAAGGGCAATGAGGATAATAGAGAAATCAAACACAAAGCCTGACTTTGGAGCCCAGTTCGGCCTCCTCTTGGGGCCTTATGAAGCAGGTTTGATTCGCTTAATTGGCAAACTCGATCTGAGCGTGCAAGACGCAGCAAGGAATCTGTCGCCCAAAGTAATCGCAAAGTATTGCTATGCTTTGGCGGTATCGTTTAACGCCTTTTATGAGCATGAGAGGGTCTTGGATGTAGCAGACAAGGACCTTGCAGCAGCAAGATTGTGCCTCGTATACGCATTCAAATCATGCCTTGAGAAAGCACTGGCGCTCATAGGTATAGAGGCACCGCCAAGAATGTAGTTTGTTTACTCTAAACAAACTAGGGGATAATATCAAATGTGAGAAAAAATGAAACAGCATGAACCAGTTTTGCATCTCTAAGCTGCAGTGTAATCTGTGCAATGAACTGCTCCAAATCGAGGAAGGCACCGTATTGTATGAAAAAAATTGGTACCACAAAGATTGCTGGCAAAATGGACTGAAAAGTGATTTCTATGGTAAAGGTAATAGTAATTGATGATGATGTCGATACAGTAGAGGTTTTTTCTGAATATCTGGAAATCAAAGACATAACTGTTCTTGGGCGTGGCTACAACGGCAAGACTGCAGTGGAACTCTATGAGCAGCTGAGGCCTGACATCGTGCTGCTGGACGTTATGATGCCTGAATACGACGGGTTTTTTGGCCTCGAAAACATCAAAAAAATCGATCCTGCAGCCAAAGTAATCATGGTGACGGCGGACCTCACATACGACACAGAAAAAAGATTAAAGGCACTCAACGCCTCGGCAATCATTTACAAGCCGTACGAAATTGATAGCGTCATAGATGTCATACAACGTGTTTACAAGGGTGAAGTTCTGATACTGCAATGACGCAACAAACGCTATAAATCCGTTCCAATCATATCTAGGCATGCGCATACTGATTGCCGACGACGAGCCTGACCTTCTTTCCCAGTACAGGACGGTGCTGGAAGATAGAAATCATCAAGTTGTCACTACAGGTGACGGTGAATCATGCGTTGATGTCTACGCAAAAGAGTATTCTGCAAACTCTGAAAACACATTCGACGCAGTAGTGCTTGACTACTCGATGCCAAAAATGAACGGGCTCGACGCAGCAAAAGAGATACTTGCATTGAACCCATCCCAGAGGATAATCTTCGCATCAGCATACGTGCAAGAAACACTGGCAGATTCAATAAAAAGCCTCAAACAGATAGTGGAGCTGCTGCAAAAACCGTTCGGGCTCCAAGATCTAATTGATACAATCGAGGACAAGACAATTTACGATGAGCTCGCAAAACTAAATGTGAATATACAAAACCTAAAGGATCTAAATCCCACACACGCGCAAATTCGAGATTACCTTGACGCATTAAGAAAGATCCAAAAAGCAAAGACATTCTAGATAGGTTCTTATCCAAAACATAAAATGCCAATCTATGGCAAAGATAAAGAATAACTCGTATGTCTTGTTTTTTTATAGCGATTCCAAAAAATGGTTGAACAAAATATCCAAAGACCAAGTACTGCACACTCACGTGGGTGTAATAAAACACAAAGATGCAATTGGGAAGGAATTTGGGAGCAGAATAAGGACAAACAAGGACAAGTATGTCTATTTACTTGAGCCGACAATACATGATTTTGTAATGAAAAGCCAACACGGCACACAGATTGTCTACCCAAAGGACTTGGGCTATATTGCAGCTAGGGCAGGCGTGCAAAGTGGGCAGACAGTAGTGGAGATAGGCACTGGTAGCGGAGCCCTCACTACGTTCTTGGCAAGTCTGGTCAAGCCGCGTGGACACGTATACACATTTGACGTGGAACCACAATTCATGGAGATCGCCAAAAAAAACATCACCAAAGCGGGCATGATAAAGTATGTCACCATGCACAACTTGGACATCAAAACTGCTAAAAAAATGCCTCTTGCCGATGTGGACTTGGCAGTAGTGGATTTGGGTGATCCTTGGACGGTGGTGCCACAGGTGCGCAAGATGCTCAAGGGCAGTGGCGCATTTATAGCAATTTGTCCGACAATGAATCAGCTGGAAAAACTCACAGCCTCGCTGGTTGAAAACGAGTTCACCGACATTGAGTGCAGCGAGCACATATTGAGGACGATTGAGGCACGAGAGGGAAAGACAAGACACTCCTTCTATGGTATAGGGCATACGACGTATCTTGCCTTTGCGAGAAAGGCGTTCTATGACCGAAAGCAGGCAGCATAGACTCACGCGGTGTGTTTGTGCGTTGCGCACAGACACAATCTAATAGTCTTTTTATGTATGCATCAAACTAGACGTGGTTTGCTATCTCAGTCTAAAAAATCCGTAGTTACAGATCTGACCAAGGCGCGAAGAAACCTTGATAGCTTCGGCACAATAAACTCGGAAAACCACATAACTAAAGCAGATCTGTTAAAGCTCGGAGTCGGCGATGAGATACGCAAGCTAAAAGCGATTCAGCGTGAAAAGCTCCTTGAGGATCTCTCGTCACTTCTGAATGACAAAATACGTGATTTTGAAAAGCACGAACAGGAGCAAAAGTGGAAAGAGAGCGTCCTGCTAAGACTCAACACTGAACTTGATGAGAAAATTGCACAGCTTGAACAAGCAAACAAACAACTTGCAGAGGAAAAAGCACGCTCAGACGACCTAAATAAACAGCTGCAAGAGGCGTTATTAAAACTGCAAAAATCCGAAGAACAGCTCAAACTAGAGCGAGATTGGCTGGCACAACAAGTCGAAACCAAATCAAAAGAGGTTCTTGAAACAATAAGGGAGATGATCAAGGACGCAGAAAAACAAGAAAACGACCCTTCAAACAAACAGAAGAAAATTTAACCATACAGATTCTTTGTAAAACAGTGGCACAGAAATTACAAGCGGCACTGATTAGGAAATTCATTCCACCAAGAAAGCCAGACTCGCGCAAGGGTCAAAATGGCAAGGTGCTGGTGGTGGGAGGTAGCTACATGTATCATGGGGCGCCCGTGCTTGCCTCGCTTGCAGCACTGCGGTCAGGAGTTGACCTTGTTTACACCGCAGTTCCAAAAATAATCACTGCCTCTGTGCGCTCTATTTCGCCAAATCTGATTGTAATTCCGATGGTGGACGCCAAGCTGACGCGTGGGTCGGCAAACAAACTGCTAGGCCAAATTCCTCCAGATCTTGACTCGGCCACAATAGGGATGGGCCTTGCCGTGGGCGACGAAGAGGCACTCAAGATTTTGATAAACTCGCTTGTCTCGAAGGATGTGAGACTCTCGCTTGATGCAAGCGCGCTTGTGCACAACATACTTCCGTTGTTGCCTGACAAAAACGTCGTGCTGACGCCTCATGCAGGTGAGTTCAAAAGACTTTTTGGGGTGATGCCGCCGTCGTCAATAAAAGAAAGAACGGCATTGGTCGCCAAATTTGCAAAGGACAATGCAGTGACGATTCTCCTAAAAGGTAGCACTGATATAATATCCAACGGAAAACAAACCTTTGTCAACCCAAAAAATCTGGCAGCAATGACGGTTGGGGGCACCGGCGACGTCCTTTCAGGTCTTGTGGCTGGAATCTTGGCAAAGAACCGCAATCCAATCGAGTCTGCAGCAGTTGCAGCATACGTCAACGGGTTGGCAGGACGACTGGTGCAAAAAAAGAACGGTCTGCATATGGTGTCAACCGACTTGATTGAAGAAATTCCTACAGTCATGAAACCATTCGACAAAGTGATGCGATGAACGACGTTCTCAGACATGTGGACAAGAACATGGGCAGCTTGGTCTCGGATCTACAGGCGCTCATAAGGCAGCCTAGCGTGTCTGCAAAAAATCAGGGAATTGAACAATGCGCAGTGCTGGTCAGACGCCTTCTCAAAAAATCCGGAATATCGTCAGAGATGCTCCGGCTAAAAGGAGCAGCACCGCTTGTATACGGCGAAGTCAAGTCAAAGCAAAACCCAAACAAAACACTTTTGTTTTACAATCATTACGACGTCCAACCAGTTGAGCCACTTGAGTTGTGGGAGGATGACCCGTTTAGCGGCAGGGTCGTCGGCAACAAGGTCTTTGGGCGCGGCTCAGCAGACGACAAGGGCGAACTTGTAACGAGAATAAAGGCGGTGGAGGCATTCTTAAAAGAGACAGGAGACGTGCCGTGCAATATCAAGTTTGTAATCGAGGGCGAGGAGGAAGTGGGAAGCGTCAACATAGGCCGCTACCTTAAAAAATTCAGAAAAAAGTTTGCGTGCGACGCAGTGATCTGGGAATTTGGCTACGTTGATTCAAAGAACCGGCCGATCATAGGTCTTGGCATGAAAGGACTGCTGTATATTGAACTGTCTGCAAAAGAGGCAGTCAGAGACGCACACTCTAGTCTTGCGGTGATAATAAAAAACCCAGCATGGCGGCTTGTTGAAGCTCTAAAAACACTACGTGACAGCTCAGGCAGAATACTGATAAAAGACTGGTATAAGGAGGTCACACCATTCACCAAATCGGACATCAATCTGCTTCAAAGGGAGCCGTTTGACGAGAATGGCTTTAAGGCCGAATACGGCATACGCGAATTTGTAAATGGCAAAAAGGGACTGGATGTAAAAAAAGCACTGGCAGGAGATCCTACATGCAATATAGCTGGACTCGTGTCTGGCTACACCATGGAGGGTGCAAAAACTGTTCTTCCTTCATCGGCGCTTGTGAAAATTGATTTTAGACTGGTGCCAAAAATGGATCCAAAAAGACAGCTTGCAAGGCTCAAAAGACACCTCAGACAAAAAGGGTTCTCGGACCTCAAAGTGAAGGTGTTTCATGGAGAGGCCGCGGCGCGAACAGACCCAAATGATCCGTTTGTGGCAGATGTGAGAGAGGCCGCAAAGAGATCCTTTGGGGATTACATTATCAACGTTTCAAATGCGGGCACCGGACCAATGCACTCGTTTGTGGACATACTAAAGGCACCATGTGTGTCGATCGGCTCAACTTACATGTTCGCACGCATTCACTCACCAAACGAGTTTGCTAGAATCGATCTGCTCAAAAAGACGACAAAATGCATGTGCCTCATAATTGACAACTTTGCTGGGCACGCATGATCGGGTTGAAAAGACTTTAATGCGTCTCAAAGGGAGGTCTGATCATGTCTATGTATATGCCTGGCGCAACCGCCGTGGGAATAACCTTTGATGGCGGCGTCGTGTTTGCAAGCGAAAAAAGAATCGCCTATGGAAACTTTTTGGTAAGCAAGACAACGAAAAAGACGTTTCCCCTAACTGAAAAGGTGGGCGCAACCATAGCTGGACTTGTTGCTGACATGCAGATTCTAGTTTTGCAGATAAAGGCACTTGCAAAAATCCGCAAAATGGAGCTAAAACGTGACGTGCCCCCAAATTCGATAGCAAAAATGATGTCGAATCTGATGTATGAGCGAAGATTCTTTCCGCTTTTGACACAGGTCATAGTTGGTGGTGTGGTGGACAAACCTGCCATATACACGCTAGACCCGCTAGGTTCGGTTCTGCCGGATGACTATGCGGCAGTTGGAACCGGGGCCGAGATGGCACTTGGGGTCTTGGATCAGCAGTACAAAGCTGGCATGAAAGAAAAAGAGGCAGTAGATCTGGCAGTAAAGTCTGTCAAGGCCGCAACGATGAGGGACTCGTTTTCAGGCGATGGAATAGATGTCTTGGTTATAACAAAAGAAGGAACCAAGGAATTCACAGAAAAGCTCTAGTCTTTGATTGATTTTTTAATTTCCCAATATTTGTCTGAGATGTAGTGGAGGTTTTCTACCGCGACACCTTTTGACATCGTTTCCAAATCCTTGCTTGAGACAAGTGCCCTCCCGACTGCAAGAAATTTTCTCTGCGACTCTTCTATTATGCATACAATGTCTCCCTTCTCAAACTCTGCAAAGCTGCGTATGCCAGGCCTCATGACGTTTGCGCCGTTGCACATGAACTTCACTGCACCCATGTCTACCGTGACGCTTGGAAATTTCTGAAGCGTTGCGGTGTCGCTCAAAAACGGCAAATATGTGTCGCCAATCTTCAGAATGGTGAGGCCTTCGCCAACTATGATGCTTGAGACATCGTCGATTTCGTAAATCTTAAAGTTTTTGACTTTTGGGAGACTGAATTTCCATTGCTTTGCAATCTGTTCGAGCACGTCGGCGGTTTCTGACTTGGAAATTAAATTTGACTTCAATCTCGGCTTATTTCCTGACGGATGTCGAGTAAGTCGCGTAATATTGCACTGGCTGTTTCTGTACCGCCGGCTCCTCTGCCTATGATGGTCTGGGTGCCAGAGTGTTCTGAAGTAAATGAGATTGCGTTTAAGGTGCCATTGACGCAGAGTGGGTCGTCCACTGGTATTTCACGCGGCGCGACTATGAGGTCTTTGTTACATGATGCGATGAGCTTTATTGCTGCCTTTTTTCTGGCTGCGTTTTTTATGTCTGCTGTGGTGACTTTGCGAATACCGGTTCTTTTTATGTCGGGCATCGTCACCTTCATGCCCATTACCCAGTTTGCCAAAATTACAAGCTTAGCTGCAGCATCATATCCGTCCAAATCAAGTGATTCGTCTGCTTCCACATATCCTTTGGATTTTGCATCTTTTAGCGCTGCAGCAAAACTCATGCCCTTTGCCATGTTTGTCAGTATGTAGTTTGTCGTGCCGTTTAGTATGCCGGCAAATGATGTAATCTGTTCGCCTCGCAGGCTGTTTTTTGCATAGTCTAAAATCGGCGTTCCTCCACCAACGGTGCCACTAAACCTGAGAAGGACATGGTTGTATGTTGCGAGCTCCATAAGTGATGGGAAGGCAAGAGCTAGAGGCCCTTTGTTGACAGTAATGACGTGCATCCCTTTTTTCATCGCAGCTATTATGTGCGACATGCCTGGTTCTGCATCTTTGTAGTTGCTTGCGGTGGTCTCTATGAGAACATCTGCATCCACGCTGTTGATGATGTCGAGGCCGCTCAGCTTTCTTTTAGAAGTCGAGTACCTGTCTACGGTCCCGTACTTCTTTTTTATGTCGACAAGCTTGTTCAAGTCGAGGCCTGATGACTCGATGACGCCGCCCTTGGTGTCAAATACGCCAACTATCCTTGGCATCATTCCGTACTTGGCGTACAGGTCGTCAGATCTTGAGACGAGCAGTTTTGCCAAACTCTGGGCTACAGTACCAAACCCGCAAACTACTAGGCGCAAATCACTCTACTCCGGTTGAAAAACATATCAAAAGACGTGTTCAAATCCTGATTTATTAATTGATGGTTAACTTGCGTTTTTGTCTAGCTTCAATGAAATCGAGTTGATGCAGAACCGATTGCCTGTTGGCGCAGGGCCGTCCTCGAACACGTGTCCTAAATGAGAATCGCATTTGGCACACATCACTTCGGTTCTGTGCATGCCGAAGCTGGTGTCTGTTTCATATTTGATACTTTTCTCGTGAATCGGCTCAAAAAAGCTAGGCCAGCCTGTGCCCGAGTCAAATTTTGCTTTTGAGCTGAATAACTCATTGCCGCAGCAGGTGCAACGGTATATTCCGTCGTCCTTGCAATATGTGTATTTGCCGGTAAATGGCGGCTCTGTTGCTTTTCTGCGGCAGACCTCATACTCATCCAAAGTCAGAATCTTCTTCCAGTCGCTATCTGTTTTCTCAACCCGTTCTTGTGCCATACACATGTATGCGCGATGTTGTATTAGAGGATTGTCCCATTTAGAGATTGGCTTTCCTTTTTTCTTCGATTCTTTTTTCAGATTCAAATCTCTCGAGTTCGTATGACTTGAGATCGACAAACTTGATTATGCGGCAAAGATTTGGGTGGGCTTTTCGTATGGCAAGAAACATCTTCTGCGCCACCTTTCTGTAGTCTGTGTGCCCTTGTGGGGTGGTTCTTAACTCGATGAGGTGTGACGCTTCGCGCAAATTCAGACTCATAAAGAACGGATAGTTGTATGCAAAATTCACTACGTATTGGGCCTCCTGTGGATATTTTGTCCTCATGGAGTCAAAGACCCGCTTTGATGTTTTCATGCATTCTATGAATTCGTCTTCGATTCCAAGTTGGGTTATCTCACTTGGAACGGAGTATCCGTGGTCGGTGGTGAGCAGCTGTCGCTCCATTGTCAGCACCCGGTGTCTGTGTAGGTCTCGAAACATGCCGAAATTGCCTACGATGTCAAAAGTGTACTGTGTCATTTCAAACGCCCTTGGCGGCCTCTGTCTTCGGTTTTGCCTGATCTTTGCAAACGAGTTCACAATTGATGTCTTCTGCTTGAGGCTCATCTTTTTTACATGTGCAAGCACCTCTTGATATGAAGCTGTTTGGTGTTCAAACAAAATCGCCGCAACTATCTTGTCGAGCGCCTTTGATTCGCTTTCGTGGTCCACAAGCTTTACCTGGACTCCGCTTGACTTCGAAGCGGGCTTGACATTTTTTGACAGTCTTGCAGCAGTCCGTCTTGCCGCTCTTAGGTAGTTCTGCATGGAGATACCATGTTTGTCATCTGAGCGCCTCACAAAGGAACGAATAGTGGTGTCCAACTCATGCTTAATTTTTCGTGCAAGTTCCTGCTCCTCTGCAAGGTCTGAGCTGAATAAAATGGTCAAAAGGTACTCAAAGGCGCGGCCGTTCCCAGAGATGCCCACGTTCGTAAGCGTTGATGCTGGCAGAAGGCCGCGCAAGATGTCCAGAGCCTTTGCCTTGGTGGTTGCGTTGTAAATCATCGTGGCTGACTTGATGTCGTCCTGAGATTTTAGATTTGGAAATGGTGTTTCGGAGCCTGACTCGGAATCCTTGAACTTGAGCTTCTCGATTGGCTCTTTTTCGCGTACAAAGTTGATCATCGGCTGTATGTTTTTGGAATAAATCTCAAAGTCCAAATTACAGCTTTGAATGTAGTCGTCTGCAAATCTTGAGTTCATGATGGTTGGCTCTCGGTAAAATTTGAATTGGCCATTTGATTTTTTGTCCCATGCGACATAGCGGGATGATTTTTCTAAATAAGACAGCCCGATCCTCCTGTCCTCGATTTTTTTTACTGCAATGTTTGATATTCCCTCAATGGCGATCTGTGCAATGCCAAGCTCGGCGACGGAGTCGTCGCCGTATTCTATTAACACCTTGTTGTAGAACTCCTCGCCACGATTCTCGTTTGCCAAGAACTCGTCAAGGAAAACACGTCTCATGCTCTTGTCGGTCCTGCTATATCTGGACATGAGCGCTCCACGATCCACCTGTCTTGGCGTGATTATCGCAAATACAGAGTCGTCGACATTTGAAAAGTGTTTTAGCAAAATCTCCTTTTCAGTATCTGTGTATTCGTCGGCCAAGACACAAAAACTGAATTGGGCTAAAATATACTACTTTCGCTTTATTTGAATCAGATCCTGTGTTGACGATCTACCTTTTGCTTGCCAACGCAGCAGCACTTCCTTGAGTGCGTTTGCATCTCCCTCGTTTTCTGTGTATAGCAGCATCGTAATCCAATGCCCGCTTCCAGCTCTGCCTCCAACCGAATTCATCCAAAAGTCAGTTGGCAGGTTTCTCAGCGCTTTGTTGTTTGGATCCCGACTTAGCTCAATCCAGCGTTTTGAGACAAAATGTAGTATCTGGTCAAGGCCGTCTTTGTCGATCATAGTGACGGTTTGGTGTCTCGAATTTTAAAAATTGCGGAAGTTGGTTCTGTGTAATCATCGAGACCTAAACTTCTTAAATAAGAAAATCATTATTGAATCAAGTTGTTTGCCGTCAAATCAATAAAACAAAATTTTACACCAAATCCAGAACAGCTACAAATGATGGACCTATTCAAAGACATGGTGAATCACTGCATCAGGATCGGGTTTGAAAACAACTGTTCCACAATGAAAAAGCTCTCAATGCTGTCGTATCATCAACTAAAAGACTATCCAATCCATCAAAATACAAGCTCACCGCAATCTCACAAGCGGCAGGCAGACTGGCACAAATGAAAAAAGACATCAAAAAGGGCAGAAAACCCAAGTCACCCTTTGTCAGAAAGCCGTACCTTGTTTCATGCTATGGGTTCAAGATCAATGGCATGCTGCTGTCATTTCCAATATCAGACAGAAACTATGCGAATGTTCTGCTCAACAGACATACAGAAAAGATTCTCTCAGACAGGACGCTGGAGCCAAGGTCGTTTACAAAAGCGAGCGTGAAAGCCCTAGCCCTTTAGGGCAGGGATGAAAGCGAGCACACCACAGGTCAACATTCCACACACCAAAAACCATACAACAATC
>JAWCQC010000001.1:0-115488 GCA_038869975.1 Candidatus Nitrosotenuis sp. | reverse complement strand
GCAGACGACTGTAACCGTAAAACTCGACTGTGTGTTGGTTCTGCAAAAACCCGCTTGATGGCGACAGATGAGACGGAAAAACAGCAAAAGCAGAACCCCGAACCCTTTAGGGTCGGGAGTGTGTCAGAATTGTTTTGCCCAACCCTCATATAATTTGGAGTCCCAGTTTTGAATTAAATTACACGAGGCACACGCATCACATATGAAGTGTGACTGCGGATGCCGCTGCATCAGGTGCAAGAGCACGGAGCTTGAATCATTTCAGGTGGGACAGCTCGAAGCGGACGGCTACTTTGACATGCACCACACATGCAAAAAATGCAACGCGCACTTTGACCATCTAGACGGCACAATATTTGAGACGTGCCACAAATGTAGCTACTAGTTGAGAACCTGCTTGTAATACCAAGTCCTGTTCTCCTGCGAGTTCTTTGCAAGCTCCCTACGAAAGGCCATCTTTGCTAATGCCTTTGATACATCGAGCGGGCTTGCAAGCCAACCGTACTCGCGCATCCTCTCAACAGTCTCGGAAACAGTTCGGGGATTCGAAAAGAACATGTCTCGCTCCAGGATCTCAATCTTGGAGGGAACTTCGTCCGCAGAAACGGGAGTAGGAGCAGAAAATTCTGGCTCGTGAACCTCAGCGTCGTTTAACATTCTTAAATAATCCAGATTCTGCTCATACGCCTGCCTTATTGGCTCTGACGGATCTGGTTGAACCTCGTGGATGACCCTTGCCTTGTTCTCGCCAAGCCTTGCTGCAAGCTCTGAGACGACCTCGGCCGCAGTGTCATTGTCTATGTAAAAGTCTCTTGACTCGATCTCTACCTCATTTTCTCCGAATCTAAGTCTGATCTTTGCCAATCACTTTAAAAATGCGTAGGTTTTGATTTATCCTGCTAGCTTAAAGTAGCTTAAAGATCGGATCAAAATTATTACACATGTTATCAGAAAATTTTTCGCATCGTACCACAAAAAGCCAGTTTTAATTACCAAGCGTGAACAAAAAAATAATCGCAGTGATAGTGGCCGTAATAGGCGTGGCGGTATTCGGATACACACAATACGCGTCAGCAACGCAGATAAGCGCGACAATCACCAACAGCGAACTTGTGGAAAAATCAGAAAAAGGCTCACTGTACAACCTGCAGCTCCAGTTCCACAACCCATCGCTCCTTGTGCTCACAGCAGGCAATACGGAATTCACCATATTGGCAGATGACGACGCATTAGGCCAAGGAACACTGGATCCGTTCATGCTGCCAGCCCTAGGCAAGGCGACTACCAGCGGCTTGTGGCTCAAAGAACACAGTGCAGAATCAGACAACGCAAAAGTGAAGATCTCCGGAGTCACAAAATACCAGCTCTTGTTTACTTCAATCGAAGTACCATTCACATACTACCCCACACAGGAACAGACTAGAGAATTTATACACGACGCATAGCTTTTCATATAATGCTCACAGTTTTCGGATCGACTGCACTTGATACCATAAGAACCCCGACCAGGATCCTCAAAGACGTGCTTGGCGGAGCAGCTACGTTTGCCGGAATCTCTGCAAGCTTTTTTGTCAAGACTGGACTCATCGCAGTAGTTGGCACCGACTTTCCAGCAAAATACCACAAGATCCTGCAAAACCATCTTGATTTACAGGGTCTTGTCACAAAAAAAGGCAAGACATTCCGGTACGATGGAAGCTACGACGAGGCCCTCACCAAGAGAACCACAAACAAGACAGAACTCAACGTCCTTGCCGGCTTCAAACCCCACGTCCCAGACGAATACAGAAAATCGGAGTTTGTCTACCTTGCAAACAACGACCCGGATCAAAACGCCTCCCTCATCAAGGAATTCGACAAAGTCAGGTTCTCAATGTGCGATACTATAGAATACTGGATTGCGACCAAGAGGCAGTCCGTTATCAAGATGATAAAGGCAGTAGACGGAATCGTCATAAATGACGAGGAGGCAAAGCTGCTCACCAAAGAGCACAACCTAATCAAGTGCGCAAAAAAGATGATGGAATGGGGCGCAAGATACGTCATAATCAAAAAGGGGGAGCACGGCTCCCTGCTGTTCTTTGATGATGTCATATTCCCGTCTGTTGCGTTTTCACTTGAAGACATAGTTGACCCCACTGGGGCGGGAGACTCGTTTGCAGGCGCCATGATCGGCTACCTGGCAAACAAAAGGAGCACCAGTCTTTCTGAAATAAAAAAGGCAGTAGTGTATGGCAACGTCCTTGGCTCATTTGCGGTGGAAAGGTATGGAGTTGACGGCCTTCTTGCGTTATCAAGATCCAAAATAGAAAACCGAGTAAAGCAGTACCAAAAGATGATCAATTTCTGAAAAGTTAAAGAATGCAGCGGTAAAACTCTGACCATGGACAGAATGGAAGAGATCTTCTCGTTGCAAAAAGGTCTTGCAGACATGATGAATCTTGATAGATACCCAAAAGACGTAGAAGGTAGAATCGCAGCTCTCTGCACTGCCATAGTACAAGAGGCAGTCGAGCTGCAACGGACAACAAGCTGGAAGTGGTGGAAAAAGCCAACACCATTCAACACGGACCATGCAAAAGAGGAGCTTATCGACATCTGGCACTTTGTCGTCCAAGCATCACTTGAGCTCAATCTGAGTCCAGACGACATTGTTGCAGAGTACAAAAGGAAAAACGAGATAAACCGTGAAAGACAAAGGAACGGCTATTAGATAGAATCAATAAGCTTCCTTAACTTCTCCATGTCGGTCTCGCCTATTTTGTCCACAAGCACGACTTGCCTACGAAACTGCTCTATTTGCGATCTTGTGGATGTGAGAACTGGTTCTGGGCTGATAGAATTAATTATTCTGTTGTGCCGATCTGTGCCATACTTGTAAAGAGACACAAGAGAATGACCTGCCAGGTGGCCGGGCACCTCCCTTCCACAGACAATCAATGTCTTGAGCGTCGGGTTCTTTGACACAAAAGAAAGCAGCACGTCGATGCCCTTGTTCTCTGAAAGCAGTCTTCCGGCTATTCTGATTTTGCTCAAAAGGCTGGATCCTGATATCTCCTTTAGCAAGTCCATGCTAGAAAGAGTGCAGACAGCTATGTGTGAGGCTGGATTGCCATAGAAGACCTCCTCGCGTATTGGCAAGATTATCCTGCAAATCTCGCCTGCTACATCAGCTAGCTTCATGCAAGAACACTGCGGATTATTTTTGCTGTGAGTTCCAGTTGTCTTTGCGTCACCATTGGCTGCACAGGCAAAGAAAGAACGCTTCTTGCAGCCCACTCGGTCACTGGCAAGCTAATCTTCTTATTGTAAAACGGTGTCCTGTGTACAGGTGTGCCATAGTAGACTGTGGCGCCTATCCCGCCCGAGTTAAGCTCTTTGAGGATCTTGTCTCTGGCTGCGGTTGCGACCGTATACAGGTACCAGTTGACTTTTTCATGCTTTCTTTGTTTTGGGAGAATTAAATCCAGTCCACAAAGAAACTCAGTGAGAATTCTTGCGTTTTTTTGTCTCAACTGCAAAAATCTGGGAAGCTTTTTCATTTGCACCTTGGCTACTGCCGCATTTATCTCGGGCAGTCTTAGATTTAGGCCGAGAACTCTGGTGTCGTATCCGTGGACCATGCCGTGATTCCGAATCATCAAAAGTCTATCCCTGAGGCCTTTGTCGTTTGTGACGACAACCCCGCCTTCGCCCGATGTCATGACTTTTGCTGCATACAAGCTAAAGCAACCAAGATCCGCGAAGGTTCCAGTCTGCCTTTTCTTGTATGTGGAACCCATCGACTGTGCGGCGTCCTCTATGAGAACTAGGCCTCGCCTTTTTGTGATTTCAGAGATCTCATCAATGTATGCCACATTGCCATAAAGGTGGACAGGGATCACAGCTCGAGATCTCTTAGTTATCTTTCTTTTAAGATCGGCCGGATCCATTGTGTAGTTGTCTTTTAGAATATCGACAAATACCGGTTTTGCCCCAACAGATACTACGGCATTTGCTGTTGCAACAAAAGTAAATGAAGGTAGGAGGACCTCATCTCCATGCTTGACGCCAGCAGCATAAAGTGCAGCCTGGAGAGCGGCGGTTCCGGAATTTACTGCCACGGCGTATCTTGATTTGATAAATTTGCAGACAAGCCTCTCAAACTCTTGGACATTCTTTCCGCCCAGACTTGCCGCAGATGTGAGCTCCCCCGAACGAAGGACTTTGGTTGCCTCAGCAACCTCCTCCCTTCCCAAAAAAGGCAGATTCACGGGAACTTTCATGAATTGGTTTTTTGGCGTGTTCTAATAAACCTCATCTATGCTTGTCCTGCCAATCCGCTACTTGGCTCCATTATTGATTTTTATACCATGAGAGAAAAATTGGAGAATACATGAAGGTACAACACCTGCAGGAAAGCGATAGAGGTTACAAAATATTTCTCTACATATTCTATGTCTGCGCATTCATAATGACATCAATTACCGCCTATGCAGTCTATGCGATGATCGAAGAATGGAGGCAAAAGGGCACATACGTAATGGGCGAAGTGCTGGTCAAGACAGAAGTACCATTCCCTCATTTTGCAAAGCTGATCACATGGTTGTTTTTCTCAATCATAATTGGATGGTATTGCGTTTCAAGGATCGGCTGGAAAAAAACAACCCGTCTCTACTCATGGAAGATGTCCCTCTTACAGCTTATGCTTTTGGGATTCTGTATCATTACACTGTATGAGGTGCTCTACAACTTTACAGTTCTTTCCGCCCAGATATCTGCAGGCATAGTTGACGGCAATGTGCCAGACATTGACTCGTTGACGATAGCATACCCAGATCCAAACAGGCCCTGGAACCTCATCTTTGCAACAAAAATATTTCTTGCGGCATTTTTGATCTCAGCACACGCGTTTTACCTGAGCACTAGGCCAAGAAAGTCGCTTGACGAGCCGTGACCAAAAGAATCAAATCCAAAAATCTTACTAAATGACAAAATTCCGGATGGTCACTCACGGTTGGAGGCAGGGGAATGTGTCTATGGCGGTACGCCAACGACGCAGATACAACGACCTCCCAAGATCCTTCAAACACATGAAGAAAAATAACAACTCCTCTCAAATTTTTCATTAACTTTATAGCAGTTCGTAGCAAAGTCAACTAGAATGGATGTCACAGAAAAAATTGAACTGATACTGAGGCCGCCGACAGAAGAGGTTGTAACAAAAGAAGAGCTTGCCACACTACTTGAGACAAACTCAAAGCCCAGACACTACATAGGACTTGAGATCTCTGGATTTTTACATCTTGGCAGTCTGATTAGCACCGGCTTCAAAATCAATGACTTCCTCAAGGCTGGAGTAGAATGCAACGTCTTTTTGGCAGACTGGCATACAGTGATCAACGACAAGCTGGGTGGGAGCTGGGAAACTGTCTCTCAAGTATCAAAATACTATGAAAAGGCGTTTCAGATCGTCTGCCCAGGCGTAAACATAATTCGCGGAACCGAACTGTACGAGTCACACAAGGAATACTGGAAGGATCTCGTGCAGTTCACAAAACATATGTCTCTTGCAAGAACCATGAGGTCGCTTACAATAATGGGTAGAACCGAAAGCGAAGAAAAAATCGACCTCTCAAAACTTCTTTACCCGCCAATGCAGGCAGTAGACATCCACACCATAGGAGTGGACATAGCTCACGCCGGGATGGACCAAAGAAAGATCCACATGCTTGTGCGCGAGATTTTTCCAAAAATGAAATGGAAGGTACCAGTCGCAGTCCACCACAGTCTACTTCCCGGACTCACAGAGCCTGCTTCCTCAGATGAGGCGGGGACAAAAATGTCAAAATCAAAGCCAGCCTCTGGCATCTTCATCCATGATTCGAATGACGAGATACGCTCAAAAATCAAGAAAGGCTGGTGCGAGGCAGGCAACATAAACAACCCAATTCTGCAGATGGCAAAACACATTGTATTCCATGAATTCTCCGAAATCACAGTAGAAAGACCAGAAAAGTTCGGCGGCAATGTGACGTACGCAAGTTATTCAGAACTAGAGTCTGCCTTTGCGACAGGCAAACTTCATCCGTCCGACCTAAAGCAGACGGTTGCAAACTACATGGTGAAGATAATCGGCCCCATCAGGGATAAGATATCGCTGAGCAAAGATCTTCATGATGCAATAAAGAACTCTGTCTAGCTGGTCTGCAGATTGTATTTTGACGTGTATCCGCGCGGGTTTATCATAAGATTCTTGAACACATACGTAGATGAATTTCCGATAATTACAGTGCTTATCATGCCGAGCTTGTCTGCAAAGTTTTCCATGTTCTGAAGATCTGTCAACACGATTGACTGCGAGTCGCGGTATGCACCCTTGACTATTGCCACCGGCGTCGTGGGTTTGCGGTACTTGAGGAGGATCTTGCGGGTATCTTGGAGCTGGTGTATTCTCTTTTTACTCGAGGGGTTGTAGATCACAATCACATAGTCGCCCTGCGCCGCAGCTTCTACCCGCTTTACGATTATCTCCCAAGGAACCAAGAGATCGCTCATACTCACTACGGCAAAATCAGTCATCAGCGGCGAGCCAACCAAAGAAGCGCATGAATTCAAAGCCGAGACTCCCGGAACTATCTCCACCTCAAGGCCGTTCTTTGGATCCCAGCCGGCCTCAGCAAGCGTCTCGTAAATCAGGCCAGCCATCCCGTAAATTCCTGGGTCGCCACTTGAGACGAGCGAAACGGTTCTTCCCTGCTGCGCAAGCTCTATGCACTGTTTTGCGCGTTCCACCTCTTGGGTCATCGCGTAACGGTGAACCTCTTTCCCTTTGATGAGATCCTCTACTAGGCTCACATACGTGTCGTAGCCGACAATGGTGTCGCTTTCCTCAATTACCTGCTTTGCCCTAAACGTCATGTGATCGTGGCTTCCTGGCCCTACTCCTACGATGTAGAGTTTTCCTGACAAGCGATCCTAGTCTTTTGAAAAGATATTTTATCCTTTGTTGGACTTTGGCAATTCGATCACCGGACAGTTAACTACATGATCCTCGCTTAGCGGCCTTGCAAGCTGAACTCTGATCTTGCCGTCGGATTGTTTTTTGTTGATGTCACTTACAGTCTCTAGAATCGATGCATCTACCTGATCCTTCCATTCCACAACTGAGACTCTGCATACAGGAATGTAGTTGCTGTCAAGCTTTGAGCTCAAAACACTCTGCTGGAATCCAAGCGGACCTGCACCCTTGATGCCGTTTTTGAATTGGTACATGTCGGAAAACACATTTGATGATAGCGTGTTTGCAAGCTTTGGTGCAGCTGGGACGCCAAGCACCTCTGCTGGGCCGGCAGGTGTGGCATCCGTAATTAGATAGTATAAGGTCCTGCCGTCGGCTCCCCACCCCCTGTGCGCCACAAACGTGGCCTTTCTGGAATCCTTGTCTATTTTGACAAGCTGTGACTTGCCAAACTCGTCTAAGATGGTCTGGTTTGTTACTCCCATCTGCCCTCCAGGCCAGACTATCTGAGGTGCATTGATTGTTACGTTTGTGGGCGACAGCTTGATCCTGCTTTGCTTTTCTGCTTGGAGAATTGCGTCAACTGAGTCAAGCAGTTGCGGTTTTTGGCCTGACTTCCATGACACCAAGACCAAGTTGCGCAGCGGACTGTAGGTGTCTTTTTGCGACGGCGTGCTTGCAAAGACGTCTGCTTGATACCCGTAAATGCCGTCGCCCTTCTCGCCATTCGTAAAGACATAAAGCAAATCCTGTGATGAGGCAGGGGCCCACCTAAGCTTTGGCGCAAACTGAACCTTCCAGTCGAGCGACGCTCTTTCCGCAAGGGTTTGGTTGCTAGAATCAGTGATGATATAGTACACAGGTTCCTTTGCAAACAAACCTGACCTCATCGGTATGGTGACGCTAAGGTGGGAATCGGGCAAATAGAATGACTTTTCCACTGCTTTGAGCTGCTGGATGACTACCTCGGTCGGCTGGCCCCTGATCCAGCCATCCACGCTTGCAGTTATGGTAAACGGAGTCTTGCTTCTGAAAGCCACCGCAGCTCCTGTGAACTCGAACGAGTTGGCCCTCGTGGGAGGCTCTATGACACTCATCGCGTATACTGTGTTGCCGTCGACGCTCCACGTGGGCTGCCCTTTGTCATCTGACTTGGCAAGCTCGTGCAACACCACAAATTCCACCGGAACAGTGGAAGTAAAGGTGACAGAGCCGTCGTAGATGCTCCCCTGGTTGGGTGACAAAAGGAGAACGAACTGGTTTCCGGCCTGACCTATTCCTGGATCCGGAGACGACGAAACCGTTTTTGTAAAATGGAACTTACTTTGTGGCTTTGCGGTTACAAAAGGGTCGGAAAAATACAGAGATGCAATTATGACGGCAACGCCTACTGCAAAAACTATTACTAGCTTGTTCACCGAAGATCGTGCTTTAACAAGATGTTTAAGCGTTTTTAGCTTACGTGGTCTGCCAGCTCAAACTCATCGTGCAAAGCATTGACGGCTGCCTCGCAGTCGTCGTCCCTGACAACAAATGCCAGATTCAGCTCAGATGATCCCTGTGCAATCATCATCACGTTGACCCCATTCCGTGCAACTGCGCCAAAAACCTTTGACGCAACACCAACGGTTCCTCGCATCCCGGAGCCAATCAGCGCAATTATCGAGACATCAGCGGTGACATCGATCTTCTTTATCATCTTACCAAGGAGGTTCATCTCCAGGGTGTTTACTGCCTTGTCAAGGTCGTTCTTCTTTACCACAACTGATATGCTCGACTCAGACGGACTCTGAGAGATCATCATTATGTTGACTCCGGCTTTTGCAAGCGCAGAAAATATGGTCGCAGCAGTTCCAGGTGCCCCAACCATGCTCCCGCCCCTCATGTCAATTAGGCCGTTGTGGCGAATGGCGCTCACACACTTGACCGTCTTGTTTGTGGTCTCGTCCGGAGTTGCCGTGACAAGTGTGCCCGGATTGTCTACATTGAAGGTGTTTCTGATCCGCATTGGGATCTTTTTTGACAGGAGCGGTTCAAACGACCTAGGATGGATCTGTTTTGCGCCAAAAAGCGCCATCTCCATTGCCTCCACATACGAGACCTCTGGAATAACTTTGGCGTCCTTGACTATCTTTGGATCTGCGGTCATGAGGCCGTCGACATCGCTCATCAGCCACACTTCGTCGGCCTTGACACACGATGCTATGATGGTGGCAGTATAATCTGAGCCGCCCCGCCCAAAAGTAGTGATGTGGCCGTGTTGGTCTGCTCCTGCAAATCCACCGATCACAGGAATTATTTTTTTTGCAAACAACGGCTCCAAATTTGTGGAAACCCGTAGTCGTGTCGTGTCCATCAACGGCTTGGATGATCCAAAATTTGAATCGGTCACAATGCCCACCTCCTTTCCGGAAAGCGCAACTGACTTTGACCTCAGATCCATTAGTGCGTGGGATACTATCTGAATGGAAAGCCGCTCACCAAAGGATATCAGATAATCAGACGATCGTGGGGTCACCTCGCCCAAAAGGGACATGCCGTGTAGTAGTCCCTGCAGCTCCGCAAGGTCTGCTTGCAGCTTTGCCACCAACTGCTTTCTTATCTTTGAGTTTGCAACTGCTTCTTTGGCAAGCCGCATGTGCTGTTTTGCAAGCTTTGCAAATGCTACATCGGCAGCATTCTTGTTTGCCTTTTGCACCGCTTCAGAGATCTGAATGAGTTGGTCTGTCACATCGTCCACGGCGGAGCATACTACCGCAACCTGGTTGCTCTTGGCAGTGGAATGCACAAACTTGACGACCTCCTTTATCTGCTTTGTAGTGGAAAGCGAAGTGCCGCCGAACTTTAATACTAATCTCAACTTTGACATTGTGGCTCAAACCATAATTTAACTTTCTACACGCGGCGCCAAGTAAAAATGAATCCTACCCATGTTGGCCACCTTGAACTCTATGCGCAACGGCTTGGCAGACGAGTATTCGCATACAATGGAGCCAGACGCAGTGCCAACTGCCTTGACTATCGGGTTTAGGTACTCGAGGCTGTATGTGCCGGTGCTCTCCTCCTTTACCGATATGTCTGTGAGCTCATCTTGTTGTTTTTGCAGCGAGATGAGGACCTCGCCAGAGTCCCCCTTACCTGAGAACTCTGCCTTTGATTCTGTAGTCTTTATGGTGAGGTAGTCAGATACCACCTGGACATCGCCAAGTATCTTGTCAAACAACAAAGTAGCAAGCTCTATTTTTGCGTCGTATGGTATCTTAGGCAGGGGCGTATCGGTGGCAGAGCTCTCAATCAGCCTCATCTTGTACTGCTTGTTCTTGCCAATTAATATGAGGAGCATGTTGTCTGATATGCTTATCTCAATGGATTCGGTTTTGTCGGCGCGCTTGATCAGCTTTGAGAACTCGTCTATGCGGACGCCGAATTTGATGTCGCCATCTGACTCGTATTTTTCAAAGGCGGAATTTGGCCAAGAAATATCGATTAACGCCACATGAGATGGATCCATCCCACGGAAGGTTATCCCCTCGGAGGTCGCTTCAAAGGTAGCCTCCTCGACAAGCGTCGATATTGCAGAAAGAATTGCCTTCCACTCATCTGAGCCGCTAGTTTTTGCCGAGAACAAAGCTAAATGTGGTGTTGGTATAGTGCCAGTTAAACGTTATGCGTAGTTGCGCCAAGTATGACTGCATTTGGTGCAACGATAAAACTGCGTCGTTGGCTCATCCGCACTCCGAGTCTGCAACATCCACCAAACAGCTTCGCCATGACCGCACTTTTCACAATCGATCTTGATTGTGGGCAAGGACTTGTCTTCTTGTTCGTCAAAAACCGTAAAATCTTTGTCGAGCTGCGCAGTCATTTTCTTTGCGTCTTGTTTCGACTCGGCTTCCATATGGCCGCATTTTTGACAGACACCTTTTTTTAGACGCACGCCACACTTGGGGCAAAATTGCATCTAATCACCTTTGATTTTAGAATGAACGAGTTGTTTTAGATCTTCTGCAAACTCGATAGCAGCTTCTGTTGCCTTTTCTATCTCCTTGATCGGGTTGCCCTTGGACGAATTTACTCGCATCGAGTATTCGTTGGTGAGCGGATGCCTTAGAACGACACCTGCGAACTCTACCTGTTGGTCTTTGAGGAGCTCGTGCTGTATGATGTACAGGGTGCTGATGTCCGAGCCGCGAATTGATAGGTTGGTCTCCTTTGACGAAGATTTGACTATTTGGGCATTCATTAATCGGAAAACAACTTATTGTGGATATAAACCATCGTGCGTATGGGAAGCCAAAAAAACTACATCTCGGAAATCAGTCTAACAAAAGACAAAGATGAATACTCAAAAAACGACGACATTGTGATCGGAGTCAGATTCTCGATTCAGGGAGGGCTCAGGGAGGCCTTCAACGAGAAAAACTGGACGGAATCCTACAACAAATTCGATAATCTGTTCAAGCTAAAATACGGAATAAAGCTGGTATCGGGAGGATTCAGAAAACACGCCCTCAAGGAAATAGACACCTACAGAAAGGCCTCGCTGTTCTGGACTCGGAACCCCAAACTAGTAAACCCCATGAAGGAAAAACGCGTCTGGGTGCAGGTGGCAAAGAACTTTGAGCCGTTCATAAAGCTGACAGAAGACGACGTACGGGCGGAGCTGTTCGATTTTGACGAAAAGATAACAATCAAGGCATCCCAGCTCGGAGAAGGAAAACACAAGATTGGAGCAGAAGTGTATGCTTCCTGGCAAAAACACCACTTTACAGATCCGGATAGTGTGAAGGCCGAGTCTAAAGAAATCGAAGTGACAATCAGGTAGGAATTATAAGCCAGCTCACGGTGAAAAAATTATGGCAAAGTATGACGGGCTTTTGGGACAGCCTGTGCTCGAAGTAGAAGAGCCAGACGCAGAAGGCGGAGTCACTCTGATCTTTAAGGACAACAGATTCTTGTTCGTCAAGCTAGTGGACGGAAAAATAGAGACAATCTCGATTCCTGAATAATCATTTTGACTTTACAAATTTCTCATACATAGAAACTGCAAGCTCCTGTGATTCTGACTGGATGGAGCCGGGGCGTTCCTTTCTTACCTTTTCTATTGCATCCTTTGCAGACATATTTTGATATTTGATGAGGTAGCTTGCCAAGATAGTGCCGGTTCTGCCTATTCCTGCGGCGCAGTGCACCATGACTGGTTCTTTGTTTTTGATTCTCTCAGCTATGAAATCTACTGCGGCATCAATCTTTTCAAGATCCGGCGCGGTAAGATCCTGTGTTGGGACGTGCAGGTATTCTATTCCCTGAATCCAAGAGTCAGGCAGCCCCTGTTCAGTCATTGTGACGATGGACTTGACTCCTTGTTTTTTGATCCAGTTGATTTCCTCAAAACTCGTGGGCATGCCGGAGCCTGCAAGCATGTCATCAAGCAGCCAAGAAAAATTGGTAGGCCTCTTTGCGATTCTTCCGTGGATCTTGCGCCAAAGGTTTCCAGGCTTGCTCATCAACAGATTTTCAGATTTTCAGATATTTAGACGTGATTCTTTATATTGACAAGTAGCGTAATAGTGTAGTTTTGAACAAAGAAGCCATTCTGTATGACAAACTGCCTGACAACAAAGTCAGGTGCACTGCGTGCGCCAGATACTGCGAGATCAAGCCAGGCCAGATTGGCCTGTGCGGCGTTCGCGGAAACGTTGACGGCAAACTCGACCTGTTCGTGTACGGAAAAGTGATTACCGGACACGTAGACCCAATCGAAAAAAAACCAGTAATTCACTATAGGCCTGGAACGAGGATCTTTTCTATAGCCACGACTGGCTGTAACTGGCTGTGTAAGTATTGCCAAAACTATGACATCTCGCAAAGAAGAAAGGTGGAAGGCCAAGATCTCTTGCCTGCCCAAGTGGTACAGATGGCAGTAGACTC
Source organism: Candidatus Nitrosotenuis sp. (assembly GCA_038869975.1). GTDB lineage: Archaea > Thermoproteota > Nitrososphaeria > Nitrososphaerales > Nitrosopumilaceae > Nitrosotenuis. The sequence continues at coordinate 102,557 of JAWCQC010000001.1, read as the reverse complement.
TGGCTCACATGGGATAGCATACACTTACAACCAGCCCTCGATCTTCATTGAATTTGCACGAGATTGTGGCGTTGAGGCCCACAAGAAAGGACTCTTTAACATATTTGTCTCAAATGGCTATGACACACCACAAACAGTAAAGATGATGAATGAGTTTCTAGATTGCATCACAGTAGACTTTAAAGGAAGTGCGGAACCACAATTCACTCGTCAATATATCGGCGTGCCTGATCCAAAACCAATCTTTGATACTCTGCTTGAGATCCGTGACAAGACAAAGATCCATGTCGAAATAACTGACCTCATTGTGCCCCAGGTGGGCGACAATTTAGAATACGCAAGGAAGCTCTCAAAGTTTCTTTACGATGAGTTTGGCCCAGAAATGCCGATTCACTTTTTGAGATTCCATCCGGATTACAAGATGATGGAGTTCCCGCCAACACCAATCAAAACACTTGAAAAACATTATGAGGTAGCAAAAAAGGAAGGACTCGAATACGTGTATCTGGGAAACGCGCCAGGCCACCCCTACGAGCACACTTACTGTCCTGGCTGCAAAAACATTGCAGTCGGAAGATACGGCTTTGATATCACGTCATGGAACCTAGACGACCATAACAAATGCAAGACATGCGGAAAGCAGATCCCGATCATAGGTCCACTAGACAAGGAATACAAGAAAAACAGATTCCAGTTTGTGATCTAAAAGGCAACTGCGCGAACTGGCGAGCCCGTGGCACCGTTAAGTTTCAGCGGAAATGCCGCAAGCCTGAACTTTGGGGTTCTTATCTTGCCAAGGTTGCAGAGATTCTCCAAAATAAGAACGTCGTTTGCAAGCAAGATGTGGTGCGCAGAAAACTTGGAATTAGTTCCAACATCGATGCTTGGCGAATCAATCCCAACTAGGTTTGCCTTCTTTGATGCAAGATATCTTGCTGCAGACTCGCCAAGACCTGGGTTGCGCTCAAAAAAGTCTTTCCTATCCAGCTTGTCGTTCCAGCCGGTGGCAAACAAAACAGTAGCGCCACTTGGAATCGCTCCGTATTTTCTTTCATGTTTTGTTATGTCAGACTTGGAGATTTCGTAGGCCTGTTTTGATTTTGTCCTAATTAGTATGGCCTGGCGCAAAAATCTGTGAGGCGGAATCTGGTGAATCTTTTTACCTTTTTTGAGAAAATGATACGGCGCGTCAAGATGTGTGCCTGTGTGTGAGCTCAAAAAAAGCATCTCCAAATTATATCCGTCTTTTTTCAGCTCGGCCCATTCGATAAAATGCGGCTGCGGCGATCCAGGAAAGGTAGGAATTTTTTCGGATATCGGCAGAGTGAGATCTAATAGTTTCACAAAATTATTGTGGGCCACTTGTATTTTTCAATAATCAAAGATATTAAATAGACCTCGCTCAAACTACTTCTACATTGCCTACTGCATTCATTCTCTTGAACTCCGATTTGGGTTCTGACCAAGAAATAATCACAAAAATAAAAGAGATGCTCGCAGTCGAAAAAGGACTCAAGTACGAAGTTCAGGGAGTCTATGGCATCTACGACATTGTAGTGAAAATAGAGGCAGATAACGCCGACCACCTCAGGAGCGTCATAACCAACAAGATACGAAAAATAGAAAAGGTTCAATCCACGCTCACAATGATGGTAATCGAAGAACAAGAGAAACTATAGTTTCTTGATTGCGTCCACCGTAGCCAAAATCTCGGACTCGGTGTTAAAAAAGTGAGGCGCAGCACGCACAATTTTCTTATCAGAAATCTCCCGCACCGCAAGAACGATCTTTTGTTTTTCAAGTGATTCTACGAGCTGTTGCGGATTTCTGTCTGCAAGCGAAAACGACACGATACTTGTCCTCCTTTGTCGGTCCGACGGTCCATACAAGGTAACGCCGGGAATCCTCGCAAGCTCCTGCCGCAAGAGATCCGCAAGGCCTATTATCCTCTCTCTTATGTTGTCGAGTCCCAAGTGCAGCAAAAACGAAATGGACGCCTCTAGGCCTGCAACTGCCACAAAGTTCCTGAATCCACCCTGGAGTCTGTCTGGCGGTTCCTTGTATGCAAGCTTGTTTGTGTCATACAGAATTGCTGACTCTCCCGCAAGCTGCATTGGCTCAAGCATGCCTGCAGATTCTTTTTTGCATACAAGAATCCCTATTCCCATTGGGCCGCAAAGCCACTTGTAACCATTGAACGCGATAAAATCTGCACCAGTCTTTGTAAAATCATAGTCTCCTATGCAGCCCACAGTCTGGGCCGCATCAAGAAAGTATGTGATTCCCTTCTCTTTGAGCAGTTTGCCGATCTGTTCTGCCGGAAGAATTGCGCCGGTGTTGTAGAGGCCATGGCTTAGTGCAACAAGTTTTGTGTTACCGTCGATGATCCTCTGAAGATCTGCCATATCAAAAAAGCCGTCTTGATCCACTGGCAGGCTGCGAAGGTCTACCTGCTTTGCCAATCGAAGCCAGGGATAGTAATTGGAGTGGTGCTCGTGGGTGGTTCCACGGATTATTATGTTGGAGTTTTTTGGGAATGTCATTCCACTTGCAACCGCATTAATTCCCTCTGTGGTGCTTTGTGTGAAGACAATCTCCTCAGGTCTGCATCTGAGAAGCTTCGAGAGGGCCTTTCGAAGCGCGATGTTTTTTTCTGCAAGCAAGGCTGAAAAATCCAGCGAATCAGGGCCGAGTGTGTTGTACTGCATGGTGAAATCTGTCATTGCCTTCATTGTGTTGATGGGAATGAGTGAGGATGAGGCGTTATTGAGGTATATGCGAGCACCCTTTACAAATGATTGTGAAACAAACTCATCATCCAAATTCATTATTATATCACACATTCAACTAATCCATGTTGGATAAAAATCCAGTCGGCACTGATAAAATCCGCAAATTGATACTCAGCTCTCCACTTGGCTCAATCTCGTTTGAAAATGCAATCACAAAGACGTATTTTTTCCACAAAGTAGCTGCAATGGTGGAGATCCCTGTCATTTACTTTGACTTTGATCTGTTGTATAGTGGCTACCTTGCAGCAAACATCTTGCCGCAACATGAGAACACAACCGTGCATCAGCCAAGGGAAGATACATGGAAAAAACTGCTTGCAGAGACACTAGATCAGACATCGCAAAAGCGCCACCTCATCATGATTGACTCACTCAACGGCTTTTTTACTGTCCTTGCAGACCAAAAAAACGCAGGCAAACTCATCAACAACACGTTGATCATGCTTGCAAGCATGGGGCAAAGAGCCGACTCGACCGTCCTTGTGGGAAGTATCTCTAAATACAAAAAAGATGAGGGGTGGGTGCTGTCCGCAATAGGTAGACACATAGTGGAAGTAAATGGGATGAATCACTTTACTGTTCGAAGACTGAACTCAGCCCTCCACCTGACTCTGGTCGACGATCAGAATTTCACAAAATCATCAATAGATCTCTCCGAGCTTGATCTGGTCTGAACTGCGCTCAAAATTTTATAACAGCGTTAAAAATTCTCTAACGCCGTTATAATTGGAGATTTTTAGGGAAATTATATTAAGATCCAAAAGGTAAGGAAATTCGATAAAAATGCCAGTAGCAATTTTACCAGACATTGGTGAACAGATGTGCATTGGTTGCGCACTATGCGTTGAAATCTGCACAAGCTTGGGACCAGATGTACTTAGAGTAAAACCAGTTGAAGGCTGGAAGAGAGGAAAGGCATTTGTCTTCTACCCAGAAAGATGCATCTCCGACGGTGCATGCATCGGCGTTTGCCCAACAAAGGCAATCTTCTGGATGAGACCGATGGACTTCACAGTAGGTCAACCAGTTCCTCTATACAAGAACTCAGTCTTCGTTAAGGGCTGGACTGAACTTATCGACTAAGTTCAGTCATCAAAAATTTCTTTTTAATTCAGACCTCTAGTGTAAACTGATATGTAGAATCGCGGCTGAAATCTGTTACAGAAAGCGAGCGTGAAAGCCTAGCCCTTTAGGGCAGGGAAAGCGAGCACACCACAGGTCAATATCCAGCACACCAAAAACCATACAACAATCTGTATCTAATCCAAACATATGGAACCCAGTATGGAGATCGCCAGCGTCGCACCGGAAACGGTCTTCTGGGGATCGTTTGTACATCGGCTGGGTCATTCCAACAAATCCAAGCAAGTCTTGGTCGGAAATGTCGGCACAAATACCTCGTCGTTTGGTAGTAGGCCACATGACATATTCCAATTGTATGCAGACAGAGATGCATGCAAGGGGAGCACTGATACCCCCCAAAACGGCAATGCAGCAGACGACTGTAACCGTAAAACTCGACTGTGTGTTGGTTCTGCAAAAACCCGCTTGATGGCGACAGATGAGACGGAAAAACAGCAAAAGCAGAACCCCGAACCCTTTAGGGTCGTGAGTATGTCAGCACTATATACAAGATGTTGAGATGTTTTTTGGCTGCGATCAAACTGAATGTTAAAACTTATCTAGACGGGCTCTGTTAACTTATCGAGTGTTCTAGACCGAAAATTTAAATAAAAAACTCATCCAAAAATGACAACTATTTGTTTGCCGCCAAATCAATAAAGCAAAACTTTACGCCAAATTCAGAACAGCTGCAAATGATGGACACCTTCAAAGACATGGTAAACCGCTGCATCAGGATCGGCCTTGAGAACAATTGTTCCACAATGAAAAAGCTCTCAATGCTGTCGTATCATCAACTAAAAGACTATTCAATCCAATCAAAATACAAACTCACCGCCATATCGCAGGCGGCAGGCAGACTGGCCCAGATGAAAAAAGACATCAAAAAGGGCAGAAAACCCAAGTCACCCTTTGTCAGAAAGCCGTACCTTGTTTCTTGCTATGGGTTCAAGATCAACGGCATGCTGCTGTCATTTCCGATATCAGGCAGAAACTATGCAAACATTCTGCTCAACAGACACACAGAAAAGATTCTCTCAGACAAGACACTGGAGCCAAGATCCTTTACAATCACACCTGCCACACTATCCATTTCTGTCAGAAAGCAAGTAAAAGAAATCAAGCCAGAATCTGTAATTGGTATTGATAGGAACCTACAAAACATCACCATATCAACCCCAACACAGCCAATCATGTACAGGACAAACAAGATTCTTTCCATCAAGGAAAACGCCCAGTTTGTCAGGGCGTCATTTAGGCGAAACGACAGAAGAGTCAAAAACCGATTTTACACCAAAATCATGGGCAGACAGACAAGGCGAGTCAACCAGTATCTTCATAAAATCTCAAAAGACATTGTACAAAAGGCAAAAGAAACCAAATCGGCAATCATTCTTGAGGATCTAAAAGGCATCAGAAAACTATACCAAAAAGGAAACGGTCAAGGCAACAAGTACAGACGAAAGCTAAACTCGTGGTCATTCTACGAATTCCAAAGACAAGTCCAGTACAAGGCATCTTGGAAAGGAATCCCTGTTTGTTATATTGATCCGAAACGAACCAGCAAGCTCTGTCCGGTATGCGGGCGGTCACTCCAAGAGGACAGGCAAAACTGTCGTAAACTGTGGTGCAATAATTGTGGGCGATCAATGGACCGTGACGTGGTTGCGGCCATGAACATCGCTTACAAGGGGTGGGCTAGGTTTACCCATCCTAGAGGGCTTCCAGTTGAAGCGATGAAGGGGAACGTGTCTCCGATTACCCAAGGAACACTAATCCCTAGTCGATGGAAGCAAGTTGGCTGTCGAACACCCGACAAGTTAACAGAACCTCTAGACGTATACTTGGATGGACGATAGCGAATGCAACAAGAATTTGTCACCGTTGACAACTCGAAAATTCGCTATCTCAAGGCAGGCTCATCTAAAAGAAATCTAATTTTGATTCATGGTCTTGGCGCATCTGCAGAGAGATGGGAGCGAGTAATTCCTTACTTTAGCAAGTATTTTACTGTGATTGTACCAGATTTAGTTGGATTCGGCCAAAGTGACAAACCGAATGTTGACTATACAACAGAGTTCTTTGCAAGCTTTATTGGGAAATTTTTGGAGAAGCTCAAAATCAAAGACTCAACCATGATGGGCTCGTCGCTTGGGGGCCAGATCGCAATAGAGTACGCAGCGCAAAACCAGCAAACGGTTGACAAGCTAGTGCTTGTCTCCCCTGCCGGAGCCATGAGGCAGTCCACCCCTGCCTTGGACGCTTACATTATGGCGGCCTTATACCCAGATCCTGTCAGCGCAAAGAATGCATTCACGATGATGACTGGCAACAACAAACCTGTAAGCGATGAGATTGTAGAAAGCTTTGTCGAACGCATGAGGATGCCAAACGCAAAGTTCGCATTCATGTCGACGCTCCTTGGACTCAAAAACGCGCCAGAGATCTCCGCAAAGCTTGAACTGCTGCACGTGCCGACGCTAATTGTCTGGGGCAGTCTTGATCCTGTAATTCCAGTCAAGTATGCCGAGTATTTTGTCAAGAAAATAAAAGACTGCAGGTTCTACCAGATGGAAAACTGCGGACACACTCCGTATGTGGAGGACCCGGTGGGATTTTCAAAAATAGTTCTCGAGTTTCTTGTGGGCAGCAGCTAGGCTTAAATAAGTATTATGGTAGATAATACCGATGGCTGGCAATGATAACCAAACAAATTATGCGGAAATGTTCCAGCAATGGGTGCAAAAAGGAGGCAAGGCACAAGCCGAGTTCGTAAAGGCGTTGTGCTCGTACATGGAGAGCAATCAAAAGTTTGATCCTCTGCAGACAATCAAAGATCTTACGGCAAAGACCGCGCAAGCACAACAAAGCTTTGTCAGCAACATGACGGCACTCCAAAAAAACGCAATGGAGCAGCTTTTCAACATGAGCGGCATGATGCAGAGCTTTGTAGGCTGTGGCGCATTCAAGACTACTGTGGGAAGCAACGGAAGAATCTCCATCCCGGAGGCGGAGCGTGAAGCATTGAAGATAAGCGAAGGAGACCTGGTTCAGGTGCTCATTATGCCGCTTGACAGAAAAAAGAACAAGTAACCTCTCATCTTTCTTTTATCCACTGGACCAGCTCAGGCAGGATCTGCTTTTGCGAATACGAGCTTGCAATCATGCCTACGTGCCCAGTGGGATACACGCGGAGCGTCTTGTCTTCACTGCCTACAGCATAATATAGGGGCATGCTGCATTCTGGCGAGACTAGGTGGTCGCCCACCGCGGTCTGGATGAAGATCGGCATGGTTATCTGCTTGAGGTCCACCTGCTTGCCTCCGACTATCATCTTGTTTTGAATCAACAAGTTTTCTTGGTATATGTCTTTGATCCATTGTCTGAATAACTCGCCTGGGATGGGAGGCGTGTCGCTTAGCCATTTTTCGACTCTGAGGAAGCTGTCCACAAAGTCTTTGTCGTGGATGTTTTTGAAGAATTTGTAGTATTTTTCTATGCCCTGCTCAAACGGCTTGAGTATTGAAAAGCAGTAGTACATGAATTCCGGCGGCATGTTTCCAATGGTGTCGACGAGCTTGTCGACATCGATGTGCTTTGCCATGTTGCTTACGACGGTGATGTCTTTCCATCCGTCTATGACAGGCGCCGTAGCTATGAGGTTTCGCACCTTCTGCGGGTGCAAGGAGGCATAAATCGTCGCAATGGTGCCGCCTGTGCAGTACCCCTGCACAGATACACTCTTGCTGTCGGTTTCGTTTCTCACATACTCGATGCAGTTGTCCATGTATGTGTTCACATAGTCGTCAAAATCTAGATACTTGTTGATGTTGGACGGATTTCCCCAGTCTATCATGTATGTGTCTATTCCGCCTTCCAACATCTTTCTGACCCAGCTTTTCTTTGGCTGTATGTCCAGAATGTGGTATCTGTTGATTATGGCATAGCTTATGACTAGTGGCACTTTGGCTTGTTTTTCAGCAAGCGGCCGAAAATGGAGCAGCCTCACCTTGTCTTCTTCGTATACTACGTCGTAGGGACTGGATTCTAGTGTTATTTCATCTGGCGCTGGCACAAGCTTTGGCGCGTCGGCCACATTTTTTGTAAATGTGAGAAATTCCTGGACAAGCTTTGGGTCAATCGTGTCGCTTTGCATCTGCAGTCTCCTTTTCTAACTTTGCCACGCGTTTTCTGAGCTGGTGTATCTCTTTGTAGACTTCGTCGATCTCTTTCCTTGTAGGCAGCCGTAGCGAGTGGAGGGCGACATTTAGGATGTTCTCCCAGTGCTTTGTGAGCTCCAGCTCAGCCGATACGAGCTTGCCGTAATTTTGACCAAACCTCTCAGAGTCAAACAGCTGTGTAAAGTCGTTCTCAAAAATATCGATCCAGATCCGCTTGTAGGCCTCAAGCTGCTCAGAGTCGCTTGGGAGGCTCGTCGCTTTGGCATCAACCTTTTTTTGTGCCTCCATCCATGTCTCTGAAAGCTGCTTGTAGTACTCGATCAGCCTCTGGTTGAATTCCACCATGCTTTCGTATGATTCTATCAGCTCAGTTGAGATCTTTTTCATGTCGTTTGTCCAGTTCCTCATTGGGCCAACCGAAGTGAGCGCCACGGGTTTTCCAGACATGAGGTGGAGTAGGTCGGTCCAGAACAGCGAAACGTGTTTGAAATAATCAAGCGGGAGATTGACGTCTTGTGACATGCTAATTAAATACAAGTTTTCACAATAAAAAGATCGCCCTTCTAATATGGCTCAAACTAATCTCACGGTGGTCAATAATGGATAAGGAACAAGTCTGCAACGAAGTAAAGAAACTGGACCCAAAGATCCGCTTTGTAGGGCTAATCAACAACAAAGGCAAGCTCGTGGCAGGTGGGATGGCTGAAGGCAAGAAGCCTCTTGAGGATGAAAAAAAGGACGAGATGCTATATCTTGAGCTTGCCCTTCGTGTCAGGATGCGGCAAGAGTTCGACGCAGAACTTGGGCCGGTCAAATTCGCAATGTCTTATAGGGACAAAGTCTTGGTGATGAGCTTCCCACTGAAAAACGAGATACTGCTGGTATCTGCAGAAAAAGACATGGACTTTGCAAAATTCCCATTTAGCGTACTGAAGATACTTGAGCAGTATCAAAACTGAAAATATCAGATCAGTTTAAGATAGGAAAATACTAATTTGCCATTATGTGGGTGTTGGTGTTTGCGATCTTGCCTTTTGTGGCACCGGCGTTTGCAGACGTCTGGGTGCCGGAAAACCAGTATTTGGGGTATTTTGACTCACAGGGGGTTTACACTGTGGTGGGTACAGTAAAGAACACTGAAAGCTATGCGGTCACTCCCACCATAACGATAACGGTAAACGCCGGAGACAAAATCACAGTCACGCAGAAGCTGCCGACGGTGTTCCCAAACAAAGACATTCCATTTAAGATCCAAATTCCTCAAGTCAGAAATCCTGACGCACTTCTTGAGGGACCTACTGTGAGCTTCCAAAAAGAAGATGGTGTGGCTGCCTCAAAAGTGGAGGTGCTCTATGATAAAACACTCAAAAAACACCGAGACGGCCATCTCACCGGCAGGATAATCAACAACGGCAATGCAACAGAATATAACATCAAGGTATACGCCACAATACATGGCGACAAGAACGTCTTCTTGGATGTTGGAAAAAACATTGAGAAGATAGAAAAAATAGAGCCAGGTCAAATAATTGAATTCACAATGTACCCTGATCCGATGTTTGCAGACGACGTCAACTATTATAGCTGCTTTGCAATAGGAGACGAGACCATCGTGCCACTCTATGCAGTCAGAAACGGGGAGCGCTTTGACTTTAGGTATGACTCGACTGCCTCGTTTACGGTGGTCGGCTTTGATGAGACTGGCACCAAACTGCGCATAGATGGCATAAACTCATTCAAAGTGCCCACATTTGTCAATTTCGAGTTCCCAAAGACATCTGACAGCGAAAAGTTCGACGTACTCGTAGACGAAAGACCAGTCGAGTTCATCCAAAGTGTGGACGAGTATGGAAACTGGCACGTGGCGTTTGCCGTAGATGGCGCCTCTCAAACCAAGATCCTAATTAGCGGATTTGAAAATACTGGGAAGCAGGCCGAGTTCGTAGGCACACAAAAACAAGACTATGGGTTCCTGTATTATGTAGTGCCGGCCGTGTTTGCGGTAGGAATTGGCACGTATTTCTACTCGCGAAAAAGATCTAGATAGGCGTTTTTTGGGCCTTTGGCAGCTTAATTGTAAAAGTAGTGGGATTGTTTCTCACAGTGATTGTGCCTCTGTGTCTTTCTATGATGTTTTTGCAGCTGGCAAGACCGAGGCCGGTGCCAGTCTCCTTTGTTGTAAACAACGGCTCAAAGATCCGAGATAGGTGCTCCTCGTTTATTCCGGGGCCAGAGTCTTCTATTTCGATTATCACTTCGTCACTACTCTCTTTTGCGGAAATGGTTATGGTGCCGGCGCCGTTCATCGCCTCGATTGCGTTTGTGATCAGGTTGCCAAAGACCACTTCCATTTTGTCAATATCGCATGTTATTTGTGGGTTGTTTTTTGGCAGGTGGAACTCGACGTCGTCTGAGATTTGGTTGGTTTCTATCACCTTTTTCAAGATGTCGTGAAGTGAATGGTTTTGTAACTTGAGGGGCGGCAGCTTTACATAATTCAACACATCTTCAATCAAGTGGTACATCTTTCTTGCCTCCTCTTCAATTAGCAAAAGCTGATCAAGTGACTTTTTGTCAAGCTTGTTTTTTGAGTTTTTTCTGACCATCATGGCATAATTGATGATGACTGTCAAGGGGTTCCTCATGTCGTGAGTTATTCTGGAGGTCAGCTCGCCAACGTGGCTCAGCCTGTCGTATTTCTGTTCTGTGTCTACTGCCTTTTTTTTGGTCATGCGGTGTTATATGAGCATCATATTTTATTTCATGCGGTGTCAAAATAAACATCCTTGAGTTGAGTTTTTTGTTCACCACAAAAGTGTAAAAAATGGTGCTGAAGGACCTATTGGGATACCATGGTCTGGCAAGGGAGAATTATGGCATTTGGTCCATCAGACCTGATTTGGTATGTTGTGCGTGATTAGTATTGTTGTGTGTGTCTGCTTGATACAAACAACGAACAATATGGCTGTGGCGCAACTTTGAACATTCTTTTAGTTACAAACTTGATTGTCAAGTGGTAACAAATGATTGTTTAATGTTTAATTATGAAAATACCAAGTTGTTAGCCTTTTTTGTAATTTATGATAAATACATTGGATACGTAACCCACTCAATGACATACCTACAAAACGATTTCGACAGAAAGCCTGTCGCTGGTTTAGGGGGGCAATGTAGTGGCTACGGCATATATCTTGATTAATTGTGATTTGGGTGCGGAAGGATCGGTCATATCACAACTCAAATCGCTTGATGCTGTCAAAGAAGTACACGGTACATTCGGCGCATACGATGTTTTGGCAAAACTCTCCTCAGAAAAAACTGAAAACATACGTGAAACCATAACGTGGAAGATACGAAAGATAAACCAAATCCGTTCAACGTTGACATTAATGGGGATCGAAGGACAGGAATAAACTAGGACATGCACTTGGGCAGATCTCCACCGTGTTTTTCTTTATACTCGCTGAGGAGATTTTTGCTTAATTCATCGTACTTGGTTGTTGCAAAATAACGAAACCTTTTGGAATCGCAAATGCAACTGGTAGTTAGTGCATCAGTGATGCTTTTCTTCAGGTTTGTTGTGCCGCCTATATACAAGATCTTCATGGCAGCGTGCATCATGTATATGCCGGGCGACTCTGGAAGCTTTGATGCCACTTCTGAATTAAAATCAAGCCACTCGGACCAAGCTATATCCATGGAGTTGATACTGGGAAGAGTTTTAAATCTCTAGTTGTCCAGGAGGCTCTTTAGGCCTACGCATCTGTTTCTGATGGTGACTTCGGTCACGCCTGCTGCGACAGAGATGTCTTTTTGGGAGCGGATCTCGCCATTTGATACACATGCAAGATATAGTGCTGCAGCGGCAAGTCCCATCGGGTCTTTTCCTGCCACCATACCGATCTTTTTTGCCTTGTTGAGGATCTCTATTGCCTTTCTCTTGGTTCGCTCGCTTAGATTTGCCATGCTTGCTATTCTTGCTATTCCCTTTGTTGGGTCGGCAACAGGCATTTTGAGGTCGAGTTCTTTGTATATGAGCCTGTAGCACCTTGCCACGTCTTTTCTCCTTATGTTGATGCTCTCTGCCACGTCGTCTAGGGTTCTTGGGGTTTCTGTGTTCCTACACGCCGCGTACAAGCAAGCTGCGATCAAGCCATGAATTGAGCGGCCCCTAACTAGTTTCTTCTCCATTGCCTTTCTGTAAATGTAAGCAGCTTTCTCTATAACAGAGTCTGCAAGTCCCATCTTGTCTTTCATCTTTCCAAGCTCGTTTAGTGCTTGGCGCAGATTTCGATCTGCCGAGGTGTGTGCCTGGGTTCTGCTGTCCCATGTCCTAAGTCTGTCTATTGAGCTCTTCATTGACGCAGACAGTGGTTTACCAGTCGCATCCTTGTCTGTAGAACCAATTACTGTTGATAATCCCATGTCGTGCATTGTAAGTGAGGTGCCTGCTCCTACACGACTGCGGTCTGATTCGTCGTTTGAGAAGGCTCGCCACTCGGGACCTGATTCTTCAAGCTTTTCTGCTGCAACAAAGCCGCAGTTTCTGCAATATGTCTCGCCAGTGGTCATGTCTGTCTGCAGCGTGTTTTTTGCACATGAGGGGCATTTGACTTGCGACGAGGTCATCGGATATGTATATGCGTGTTTGGCTTATTAGGGCTTTTATCCAATTTCACTGATTATTTGTGTGTAGGTTGAGCTAATCACCACATTCTATAGTTTTAGAATGATTAGATGTTATTTTTTTGTGGAACATTCCTTTAATTTTTCTGCGAGCTTTCTAAAGACCTCGTTGACGCTCACGTCAATGAGGTTGATTGTGGCGTTGTCCTTGATGATCTGCTTTTCATATTTTTCTTTTATTGCAAACATGACTGAAGACCAGTGCAGAATGCCTTTGAGCTTTTCGTCTATTATCGAGTTTGTATCTGGAAAATTAAATGATTGAAAGACGATGCCGTTTGCCCAGTTGATGGCAGGTATGGCTCCGCCTGCAGTCTTGCTGCTAAATGCAATCTGGCTCATCCAGTCTTCAAAATTATATTCTATTACCTCGTGTATGACAAGGCGTTTCCACGGCTCAATGATTATCTCCAAACCGCTTATTGTGCAAAGCCCCAAGATTATATAATTTTCAAAAGATGGGGCGATCGGCAGGATCTATTAGGCCATTGTCTGTCTAATTTGAACAGACAACATCTCATATTTTATTCGCCAAATGGAGATCGGGGATTATACCATGAATCAAAAAGAAGTGGTTGAGGCACTGGCTTTTTTTGGCCTAGAAGAAATCGATTCCAAAGTGTATATGGGATTGCTCCAGACCGGCCCAGTCTCCGTTGGAGCACTCTCATCAAAGTTAAGTATTGACAGGGGCAAGACGTATCGCGCCCTAAACAGGTTGCGAAACATAGGTGTGGTGACTACCACATTTTCCAACCCGACTCTGTGCACCGCACTGTCGCCATCCGAAGCTCTGCAGATAATCATGGAGAGAAAGCAGGACGAAATAACCACCATGAAGAATCTCTCGCAAAAAATAATCCAAGACATAGGCATAATCACAAAACAAAGCGACATACAAGAAGTCTCCTCATTTGTGATAATTCAGGGACGCTCAAACATCTACTCCAGAATAAGCAAACTGCTCCAAAAAGCGTCAGGGATAGTCTACATTGTTGCGCCCTCAGATGACCTGATGAGGATGTATCACACTGCGATTCCTGAGAGGATCCAGTTGCTAAAAGAAAATGGCACCCAAGTGCGCATACTGACTGAAATTTCCAGCCAAAAAGAGCTATCTTTTGTGGACAGGCTTAATCCGACCGAGATCAGATTAGGAAAGCTGCCATCAAAGAGCAGGATGATTGTTGAAGAAAACAAACAGCTGATCATGTCGGGCGCTCTAAATGCATCCATGGACTTGAACGACGAGAACGACTCTGTCATGCACACCAATTCAGCAGAAATGGTCAACAACATGTTCAGCCTGTGCACGTTGTTGTGGAACAAATCCAAGCAGGTGGAAGTCATGCTTGCTCCACGCAAAGTGAAATCGCGATGATGGGATACAATTCGATATATTGCCAGAATTTGAGGCAAAATAGAAAGCCCAGCTACATGGAGCATCAGGTGAGCAAGAAAGCGGATCTGATCAACGAGCTGGTCGATCCAATCTGTGTGATCTCAAACGCAAACGAGATTCTCTTAAAACATCTTGGCAGATTCGTCGACGACGAGACAAGGGCTTATTTTGAGATGATTTCGCGCGCAGCAACAAAAACAAAGGCGCTAATAGACGAGCTAAGAAACGAAAAAGTTTCTGGCGCAGGCGCAAGGCAAACTGGCTACAGTTGAACAAAATAAAGCCACAAAAATGATTATAACGCAAGATTTGCTGTGATTTATCATGGAGGGTCTTGGGGGTAGTCTTGCCGAGCTGAAACTCCGGGTGCAAAAGGCACAAGAAGAACTTGAGCAGCTGGGCTCGCCTGCGCCGCCTCTTCCTGAGATGATTGATACTACCAATATAATACGCATAAACGAATATCTCGCAAAAAGCAACGAGGTTAAGTCAAGACTGATCTCAGCTTATGCGGATTATGCAAAAAAACTCGAAGAAATTGTAGCGACGCTGCTTTCCATACAGGCAGATCTCAAAGATATAGTAAAAACCGAGGCCTCACTTATATCAAAATCCAGAAAAAGACGACAAAAAAGTACCAAAAAAGCGAAAAAGTAGCTAATAGGCCACGTCGCCCGCAGTCACTCTGATTGATTTTGAATTCTGTCGTATTATGAGGGCGCCGTCGTTGTCTAGCTTCACTGCCTTACCTGATATGGTTTGACCATGCGTGGTGACTCTGACTGTCCTGCCAATAGTGGACGATTTTTTCATCCACTGGTTTATGATGATCTGGATTTTGTCTGATGCAAAAAGTGCCATGACTCCTTCGAGCTCTTCCAAAAAAGACTGGACAAGCTTGGCCGGCTTTGCTCCGGAGTTTTTGCCTACGAGGGTGGCGACACCGTAAAAGTTGGGATTGTGTCTGATCTTTTTTTCTATTTGGGCCGGGTCTACTCTAAAGTTGATCCCGACTCCCAAGACAAGGCTCTCAATTCGCGTCGACTCGATTGACGCATCGATTATCATGCCAGCTACCTTCTTTCCATTTAGCGTGAGGTCGTTTGGCCACTTTAGCTCAGTCGTGATTCCAAGTGCTTTTTGAATTGCGTTTGAGAGCGCAACCCCAGCTGCAAATGGCATCAATGTAACTTTGCCTACATCAAAGCTTGGCTTGAGCACAATTGACAACCAGATTCCGCCCTTGGGTGAGATCCAGGTGCGCCCCTGCCTGCCCTTTCCGGCCTTTTGCGTCTGAGATATAACTACGGAGCCGTCCTCGTTTTGATTTTTCGAAATAGTTGCCGCAAAATTTTGTGTCGAATCTATTGAGTCAAAATAATAGACTTTTTTGCCCAATCGATTCGTTTTGAGACCATCTGTTATTTCCCAAGGCAGCATCAGGTCGGTGATGCCGGTGAGGCGGTAGCCAAGATTTTGTTTTGACTCTATCTTGTAGCCAAGGCCCTGGATCTTTTTTATGTGCTTCCAGACGGCAACGCGGCTGATCTTTAGAACTTCGCTTAGGTCCTCGCCTGAGAGGTATTCGGAATGATGGGCCTTTAGAAACTGTAGCACTCTGATGAGCCCTGAGCTGTCCGAGGACGTGTATTGCAACAGTTTGCTTGATTTTATTACTGATTTATAATTTAGATTTTTGAGTTAAAAGCCGATGTCTATATCATAGCCACCGTCGCCCATGTCTCCGCCTGCATTGGCACCATCGCCGACATCGGCTGGCTGATTTTCTGCGCCTGGCGGCACCTGGTCTGGCGGCACATAGTTATGCATCGACGCTCCAATCATGGAGAACATCATGGAAAACATCATCATGTTCATCATGCCAAAAAACATCATCATCGGAAAGTCCATTCTGTTTTGGTCCATGAACTCTTGTAGCTGTTTTTTGTCGCCCATTTTGTATAGCTGAACCATCTGGTTCCATTTTTGCTCCATCTCGTGGATTCGCTGCTCAAGCTCGTTTGAGCCTTTTTCTGTGAGATGGAGCTCGATTTTCTCTCCACCAAAAAGCCCCTTCTTTTTCTCAACCCGAATGAAGCCCCGAGCTTCCAGCTTTTCAAGTATCTTGTTCAGCTCTTCTGGTTCTATTCCTGTCTTGTCTCTGATCTTGTCAAATTTTTTGGCGCCCTTCTTTATGGCTCCAAGAACAATTACGTCCTTTGGTTCTTCTTCCATGAGTCTAGTTGGCGTTTTACGTATAAAGAATTTTTCGAATACGTTAAAATCGCATTGGTGTCAATTATATTCATGGAACGAGATCCACACACGGACGAGCAAATCCGTAAGATCCTCTCACTTAAGAATGTCGCAGTTGTGGGAATGTCAAAAAACGAGGACAAGGCTGCAAACTATGTGCCACGGTACCTCATAAGCCAAGGCTACAACGTGATCCCGGTGAATCCAACAGCAGATAAGATACTTGAGCGCAAGTCGTTTGCGAGCCTGACTGACATCGACCAGCAGGTCGACATAGTGGATGTCTTTAGGCCATCAGAGCAGGTGCTCCCAGTGGTGCAAGAAGCAATAAAGCTAAAACCCAAGGTGATCTGGCTTCAGGAAGGAATCCACAACGAGGAAGCAGAGGAGCTTGCAAGAAAGGCGGGAATCCAAGTCGTCTTTAATCGGTGCATGCTTGCTGAACACCAGCGGTTGTTCTCATGAGCGCCTCCTTTGATGAATTTTACCGCTCACTTGAGGAGCTGGCCGCATCTTATTCAAAAAGAGGCGTCATGGTGAAGCTGGTTCCTGGCGTGGTCGCAAACATGGTGAAGATCATCGAGGAAAACACAAGCTCGCTTGATAGGGCAAAAAGCGGCCTAGAAGAGGTCTCTGAGCTCTCGTATGCCACGGCAGAACACCACCCGTACTGGAACCTCTTGTTCCATGCATGCCAGATATCAAAGATTGTGCTAGACAAGTGGGATTCAGATCTCACAAAAGAAGAACTCGATGAAATAGCGTGGTCGGTAGACGAAATAAAAAACACGATTTCAAAGCTGAGGGAAAATCCGCGGAGTCATGAATAAATACTTTGGAACGCAACTTTGTCTGTGACAATAAAGATAGGCATCATCGGCAAGACGAACACAGGCAAGACGACATTTTTTAATTCCGCGACACTCTCATCATCGGAGATCTCTACTTATCCGTTCACAACAAAAAAACCAGAGTCTTCCACCGCATACGCCATCACGCTTTGCGTTCATCCTGAATTCAACATTCACGACAACCCAAAAAACTCAAAATGCGTTGACGGCTGGCGCTACATCCCAATTGAGCTAATTGACCTGCCCGGCTTGATCAAAGATGCCTGGCAGGGAAAGGGACTTGGGAACCAGTTCCTCTCAGTTGCAGCACAGGCAGATGCGTTGCTCCATGTGGTTGATGTGTCTGGCAGCATCGACTCTTCAGGAAAGATAGCAGCTGCAGGAAGCGGAGACCCGATATCTGATTTTGCAGACATTGAGGAAGAACTGATAATGTGGTACTTGAAAATTCTTGAAGGAAACAGGGACAAGGTCTCAAAGACAATTCATCAGGGAACAGACAAGATAGTTGCAATAGCAGACCTGTACAGGGGAATAGGCGTTAATAATTCGCATGTAAAAGAGGCGCTGCACGTAGCGGGAATTGAGGACAAGGAATTCGATGAAATTGACTTTCAGGAAAGCAAAAAGTTTGCCACCGTGTTGCGCAAGATATCCAAGCCAACACTGATTGTGGCAAACAAGATCGACGTCGAGGGGGCCGACAAAAACTTTGCGCGGCTAAGGGAGCGCTACAACGACATGATAGTGGTGCCTGCTAGTGCAGACAGCGAGCTGTCTTTGCGACGCGCGGAGCAAAAAAACCTCATAAAGTACTCGCCAGGCTCTGAGCAGTTTGAGATACTAAAACCTGACGAGCTGAGCCAAAAGCAAAAAAATGCACTCGATTTCATCAAAAAAGAAATCATGGGCGAATACATGAGAACTGGTGTCCAGTTTGCCATCAACGTCATAGTCTTCAAGCTGCTCAAGATGAATGCCGTGTATCCGGTTGCAGACGAGGAGAGGCTGTCTGACAAAAAAGGAAACGTGCTTCCTGATCTGATCCTGCTCAAAGACGGGGCGACGGTGATGGACCTGGCAAGAGAGATTCACAGCGACCTCACAAAGGGGCTGTTGTATGCAAAAGACATCAGGTACAACCTGAGGCTACCGACAACGTATCAGCTGCGGGACAGAGACGTCATTTGCCTTGTCACCACATCAAAAAAACACTAAGAATCAGCTTTGATGATCTCTTTTTTCATCCAGATTGTCTTGCCTTTGTGGTCGAGCAGGACTATGCCCATCTGAGAAATCTGGCTTCGTATCTTGTCTGCTTCATGGTATTGTTTTTGTGCGCGCAACTCGTCTCGCTTTTTGATTAAATCGGTGATTTCCTGTCTTTCAGATTCAGTGAGGCGCTGCACCTGGAGTCCGAGGACGCCCAGCATCCTCTCAAATTCTGGCAATGCTGCGTCCGCAACGGACCTGGTCATTGCCTCAGAGGCAGCAATTCTGTTTATGCCTTTGACTAGCTTGAAGAAGGAGTTGATTGCAAGGGGGGTGTTAAAGTCGTTCTCAAGCGCAGAGTCAAACTCGGTTTTGCATTCTGCCACAAGTGAGGATATTTCAGATGCGTTACTCTGTCCATCTGCCATTACCATCTCGTAGTATGCAGTTTCGACTTGGCGCCACTTGACTAGGTTCTCCCTTAGGAGGTCTTCGGAGTAGTCTATTGGCTTGGAGTAGTGGCCTGAGAGGCAGAACAGCCTGATCACATTTGGACCCCAGTTGTCCAACACGTATCGGACCGACTTGATGTTGCCAAGCGACTTGGACATTTTCTCGCCGTTGATTGTGACCATCCCGACATGCATCCAGATCTTGGCAAGCGGTTTTTTGGTGACTGCCTCGGTTTGCGCAATCTCGTTTTCATGGTGCGGGAAGATGAGGTCCCGGCCGCCACCGTGTATCTCAAATTCCTGACCAAGATATCGGAGGCTCATCGCGGAACACTCTATGTGCCAGCCTGGCCTGCCGTTGCCCCACGGGCTGGGCCAAGTTGGCTCGTCTTTTTCAAACTTCCAGAGTGCAAAGTCGAGGGGGTCTTTTTTTGTCTCGTCGACTTCGATTCTTGCGCCGGAGATTAGATCCTCTGTCTTCTTTTTTGAGAGCTTGCCGTATTCTGAAAACTTGGAAACAGAATAATACACACCGTTTTTTGAAACGTAAGCTACGCCTGCATCAATAAGATTCTTTATCAAATTAATCATGTCTGCGATGTGCTCTGTTGCCTTTGGATAGGTCGTGGCCCGCTTGATGTTTAGTCTATCAAAATCCTCAAAGTAGTGAGCAATGTATCTGGTGCTGATTTCAGAGGCGCTCACATTCTCAGAGTTTGCGCGATTGATTATCTTGTCATCTACATCTGTAAAATTTTGGACAAAGTTGACCAAACACCCTTCTGATTCTAGGAACCTTCTTAGCGTGTCAAACACAATTATAGTGCGAGCGTGGCCTATGTGGGACTCGTCATACACTGTCACTCCGCACAAATAAATTCGCACTGTGTTTGATGAGATCTCTTTTTCTTGGTTGCTTAGCGTGTCAAAGAGCTTCATGTTGATCACGGTCTTGGCGGCATTGCCCTCTTGTGTTCGCTTTTTTTGTACATCTGGTGGATTCTCTCGATTTTGCTTTTATCTATACCTGTGGCGTCGGCAGTCTGATCTATTGTCATGCTTTTGTCTACCAGACAATACAGGACCGAGTCCACCTCATCATATGTGAGACCTATCTCTTCTTCTGCTGTGTGGCCCTTCCAGAGGTGTGGACTGCTCTTCTTTGATATGATCGAGTCTTTGACTTTCAAAAATCTTGCGAATTCCCTTATCTGGGACTTGTATAAGGAAACAATTGGCAAAATGTCTGCGCTGCCGTCGCCAAATTTGGTAAAGTACCCGATTAGGTATTCTGACTTGTCGCTTGAGCCTACTACGATGTAGTTTTTCAGGTTTGCATAATAGTATAACAACGCTGCGCGGATACGCGCTCGGAGGTTGCCTAAAGCGACTTCTTGAGGCTCGACAATGTTTGCAAACTGGGAGTGGATCATGCTGATGTCAATTAACTTGTAGTCTAGTCCGAGTGTGTCTACTGTGTACAGTGCGTCCTCGGTTTCTTGCTTTGGCGAGATCTTGCTGTCTGGCATGATGAGGACAAGTGTCTTGTCTTTGAATGACTTTGCGCAAATATGTGCAATTACTGCAGAGTCGATGCCACCGCTGAGGCCGAAGACAAAGCCATGCCCGTTTGCAACATATTGCTGCAAAAACGAGTCTATATTGCGTTGGATTTTTGCGTAATCCTGCCTGACTAGCTCATCTAGTATCTTGGTGTTCACTGATTGTGGTTTGCATCATTGAATTAAAAACCGTACCGAATCTAGATGTCCACGTAGATTCCGTCTGCGCGTGCTTCAACTTTGTATGTCTGCAGCTTTACGTCTTTGAGATAGTCAAGCAATGCGCCGGTCTTGATGTTATAGTGCCAAAAGTGGAGCGGGCATTCTACTATGTCTCCTTCGAGCTTGCCTGGGGCAATGGAGCCGTCTTGGTGGACGCATAATGCGTCGATTCCATGGTAACCGTCTTGGTTGAAGATGGCGATTCTCTTTCCGTCTACGTTGTATTCTTTTCCTTTGCCTTTTTCAATGTCGCCTTTTTCTGCTACTTTTTTCCAGGCCATCGAGTTGTTTGAAATGATGCTGGATATTTAGATTGCCATGAGAAGATTTTTTAGTCTACGTAATTGGGGTACGATATTGAGCAGGGTAAAGGATCCGTCATTGGCAGAGCAGGGCAGGCTCTCGTACGAGTGGGCAAAAAGCCACATGCAGATCCTCGCAAACACCATTAATCGATTGAAGAAATCGCAACCGCTAAAAGGAGTGACAGTGGGTTTTTGCCTCCACATCACAAAAGAGACGTCGGTGCTCTTGATGGGAGCAAAGGAGCTTGGCGCAAACGTGGCAGCATGTGCCGGAAACCCACTCACCACCCAGGACGATATTGCAGCGTTTTTGGCGTCTGAGGGAGTCCACATCTATGCGTGGAACGACGAAACTCCGCAAGAATATGACTGGTGCATTGAGCAGGTCTTGGATCACAAGCCCCTCATAGTAACAGACGACGGCGCAGACATGAACGTGAAGCTGCATTTTGATAAAAAATACAAAAATATGAAAATTCTCGGCTCAACTGAGGAGACAACCGCTGGTGTAACGCGAATCAAAGCAATAGAAAAGAAAGGGAAGCTTCGCTACCCGGTAATCGTTGTCAACGAGGCGTACACAAAGCACATGTTTGACAACCGGTACGGCACAGGCCAAAGCACAATAGATGGACTGCTCAGGGCAATGAATCTGCTTCTTGCATCAAAGCGCGTAGTTGTTGCAGGGTATGGCTGGGTGGGAAAAGGAGTTGCAGCAAGGTCGCACGGCATGGGCTCAAAGGTCATAGTTACGGAGACAGACCCTGTAAAGGCACTTGAGGCGCACATGGATGGCTTTGAGGTGATACCCATGGCTGAGGCCGCCAAAATAGGTGATATTTTCATTACCTGCACTGGAATGCGCGACATTATCCGAAAAGAGCACATACTGAAGATGAGGGAAGGCGCGATTTTGGCAAACGTGGGGCATTTTGATGTGGAAATAGACAGCGACTTTCTTCTAAACAAATCAAAATCGGTGCGTGAGGTAAGGCCAGGACTTGACGAGTGCACTTTACAAAATGGAAGGCGCGTCTACCTTGTCGGAAAAGGCAGGCTTGCGAACCTGGTTGCAGCGGAGGGACACCCGCCAGAAGTGATGGCTCAGTCTTTTTCAAACCAGATACTTTCGATATTATATCTGCTCAAAAATCACAAAAAAATAGGCAGGCGCGTAATTACGGTGCCTTCGGAAATCGACACACAAGTAGCAATTGACGCATTGAATGCATTTGGCGTCAAAATAGACAAGCTCTCCAAGAAGCAAGTGGCATACAGAGAGAACTGGTAAGAAGCTTCTTAAGCTGTACAAATCAAGTTTATCTGTTGAGAAAAAGGGCAATCATCACAAGCGCGTTACCGTATGCAAACGGAGAGATCCATTTAGGACATGTTGCATCCACATATCTTCCTGCAGATGTTACTACACGATTTCTCAAACTAAATGGCGTTGAAGCATACTATGTTTGCGCATCAGATGATTTTGGAACTCCAATTCTAATCCAGGCAGAAAAAGAAAAGAAAACTCCACAGGAATATGTGGCGTATTGGAACAAGAGGGATTATGAGGACTTTACCGCATTTAACATAGGGTTTGATTTTTTTTACCGCACAAGCTCGCCAGAAAACATAGAGTTTGTTCAATATGTCTTCAAAAAGTTAAAGGAAAATGGCCATATCTATGAATCAGAGATAATCCAATTTTTTTGCAAAAACGACAAAAAGTTTCTCCCTGATAGATATGTTGTTGGTTCCTGCCCATACTGCAAAGCAGAAGACCAGTATTCGGATTTATGCGAAAAATGTGGTCGGGTGCCAGAAGAAATAGATAATCCAAAATGCGCAATATGTGGTGCAGTTCCAACAAAGGAAAAGACAAAGCATTATTTTTTCAGGTTAAAGGATTTTGGTGACAAGCTCAAAAAATGGCTCAATGAAAACCAAAACCTCCAAAAGGACGTAAAAAAATACGTCCAGAACTGGATTGAATCAGGCCTTGTAGACTGGGACATAACACGTGATATATCGTGGGGCGTTCCGATACCTGGGGATGAATCCAAAGTATTCTATGGCTGGTTCGATAACCACTTGGCATACATCTCAACCACCATCAAAATGCTAAACGACAAGGGAATAAACGGAAAGGAATTCTGGAACTCTGCAGACATTTACCACTTTATTGGCAAGGACATCGTGTACCACCACTATTTGTTTTTGCCTGCGATGCGCCTTGGAATAAACGAAGAATACAAACTTCCGGATTACATCCCCACTCGAGGTCATCTTACATTACAGTCAAAAAAAATCTCAAAGAGCCGTAATTGGTATATCGGATTGAAAGAATTCCTTGGGTACTATCCAGCAGATTATCTGCGGTATTATCTAACATCGATAAACCCTTACTCGCAAGATGACCTGAATTTTGACTGGGACGACTTTGCGACTAGGATAAACTCTGAGCTGATTGGTAACC
The DNA here is from genome assembly GCA_038869975.1 of Candidatus Nitrosotenuis sp. Lineage (GTDB taxonomy): Archaea > Thermoproteota > Nitrososphaeria > Nitrososphaerales > Nitrosopumilaceae > Nitrosotenuis. The sequence goes on along the minus strand of JAWCQC010000001.1, from coordinate 79,041 downwards.
TTGGAAATTTGGTAAACCGCGCTCTTGGGTTTACAAAAAAGATGTTTGACGGCGTTGTGCCAGAGCCAGAAGCGTTCGATGACAAGGACAAAGAAGCTGAGAAAAAGATCAAAAGCCTTGCATCTGAGGTTGGCATGTTGGTGGAACAAAACCACCTTGACAGGGCGCTCAAAAAGATAATGGAGTTTTCAATGTACTTTAATCAGTATTTTCAGCACAAGGAACCTTGGAAGAAGAATCAGGGAATGAACACATGTGTGTACCTTTCTGTAAATGCAGTGTGTTCTATATCTGTGGCTTTGTACCCGTTTTTACCAACGTCTGCAGAAAAAATATGGAAACAACTAGGCATGTCCGACAAAATCACTGAGCATTCATGGAGCTCAATTTCTGATCTAAAAATAAAACCATCTCATAGATTAGGCGATGTGTCGCCGTTGTTTGCAAGAGTAGAGGATGCCGACATCAAAAAGTACAAAGAAAAATTTGCGACAAGCTAGAATTCCGAGGATCTCAACACGTGGGTACTATGATCTTGCTACTGGGAAAACATTAAAAAAGAAACTATATGATCTGTACCCAAAAAAATTCTTTGAAAAAGAGCTTGGGAATTACCGTGAATTTACAATAGTAGTTCATGGCATGAGAAACGATAAACAAGGTGCGCTTGAAAAATTTAAGATTGTACAAAAAAGACTGCGGCAACTGAGGTACAAATATCCAGTAATTGGTTTTAGCTATGACTCTAACATCAAAGGAATTCAATATGAAGCCACAATTTCCCATGCCACGATGGTAGGAAAGATTGTCGCGAGAAAAAACGGTGCAAATTTGGCAAGATTCATCACAGATTTTAAAAAAAATTATCCATCTGTCAAAATAAGACTGATTGGACATTCATTGGGAACTGAAGTTATAGCACACAGCATTTCTTGCTTGAAAAACAAAAAAGACATGGTGGAAGCAGTTTATTTTTTTGGTAGCTCACTTGAAACAAACTCATTAAAATTAAGCAATTTTGGCAATATCTTTCAAAATGTGGTCAGACAAAAAATTTTGAATTATTATAGCAAAAATGATGTTGTTTTACAAAATTCATACAAAAACCATATTGCCGATGCACCACTAGGATATCTTGGTGGTGCCGCAGTTATCTCAAAGTATTTTCAAAAACACGTTATGGTGAAAAATCATCGTTTTCGAAGTTATGTGGCAGAATTGAATTCATATCCGTAGAAAACATGCGATGACCACCTAATTTGACAAATTCGGGCCTACGGAGATACGGTTGGTATGTTAATAGTTGGTATGCGAATAGTGCTTGTTGATGCATGTGAGATTCTTGAAGGGTCATTTATAGCAGTAGCATATGATTCTAAAATCTCGGTGGTCCCAGTAAAGAGACTTGACTGTGCATCTTGCTCAATTACCCTCTCATCATTGTGGTCATCGTCGCCGTCAAAAGTGCTTCTTACTTCAATTAATTTGTCTACAGCTTTCCCCATATTCTTGTTTAATATCAATTTACCAATCTCGTCAAATTTGGTGTTATAGAACTTTAATGCAGATACTTTGTTGCTGTCTTTAAAATTATCTTCTGGCAAACTCTCAATGAATTTCTGAAGTGCAACTATTCTTGACAGTCTCATTGAAGTCACGTCTGAATCAGTGAGTTCATTCTCATTTTTAAAGATGGGAACATATGGTCGCTTTAGCGAGTTGTTCACAATCTTCACAATATCCGAATTATTTTGATGAGATTTTCTTATCTCTTGCAAAATAATACGTGCGTCTTTCCATTTTCCAACATTAATTGCGTTGCTGAGTTCATCAAGTGAAGATTTGAAGTTTTGATCCGTACTAAACGGTTGAGTATCTGTCAGCTTGGCTAAACTCATTAACGCGAATTCATATTTCAATAGTATTCGCTGTTGATGTGTAAAGCCAACCCCATTGATGCATTTTCTTTGAGGATCGTTTTCTGAGGCGAGTCCTAGCCTAACTGCTGTCGTAAACTGCTCTGTGGACAAACACACATTACTTTCGACATTGACGTTTTCGACCTGTCTTCCATCCATATAGTTGGATGTTCCTTTACTGTCGAACTTCATTATTTGTGTGCCCCAATCAGTAGATCCTTTTAATAGATCAATTGTTGTATTTGGACACAACGATGTGCCTTGCGAGTCTTTCATATCGTCAAGACCAGCTATATCTGCAATAGCACCTTCAATAACGCGATTGTTATTCCAGTCTACCCCATCGATACTTCCAGTCCATGGTAACGGTATGGGTGCAATTGGCCCATACGTGAATTGTTGTTGCGGAGTGATAGATATCACGTTCAAATTTTCATCCAATTGATCTTCATTCAAATCTGAGGTTTCACCTGCGGCATTGATCAATTTAATATCGAAGCTCGAATAACTTAACGGCCTGCTTGCAACAAGATCTTTGAATTGGTAGGCGTAATTCATCACGCTCGTATATAGTGGCTTGCAGTTTTTATCCTCAAAACCTCCGTGTCTAAGATTCAGATTGTGTCCTATCTCATGTAATGTCGTTCCTGCTTGTTGGTCTATGTTGCCTATGCCACGATCAAAACTTCCAAGAGAGACAATAACATCATTTCCAAGTAGCTCTGCTGAGCCGGAAGAACCAGGTGTACCACATATACTGTGTACAAATAACACATAATGAAAAACAGCCCTTTTCTGATGCCAAGCGTGGAGCCATGTAGTGCTACCAACAACACCATATTGTCCTGGATTGTCTCCATTATTGTCATTATCAAAAAAGAATCTCGCCTTTATCTGATCAAACCCTTGTGATGGTGAATAATTTGAGCCGGGGAATGTAGTGCATGATTTGTGTAATATGTTGGTGTAGTCGAATTCGTCTACCTGTATGTGTGCTCTAACCCCTTTTTGTGTAAATGAATTGATTATTTGTTGTATTGCTTGTTCGTTAGGTCTATGACCTTTCATAAAATCAATCGCAATAAAAATATCTGGATGTTCGACATCCACGTTACAAGGGTTATCGGCGGTGCATAAAAATGTGTATCTTACCGTCGAACCGACTGGATAGCCACTAACTTCTATTCTGTCACCTTTTTCCCACTCGTCACATATCCCATCTCTATCAACATCGTTTCCACATTGTGGGAACGTTGTAAGAAATTGACGGTTTCTGAATTCTTGAGATGCTGTATCTGTACTTACAACTGAAATGGGCCCAGCGCTCCAATTGCTACCATCTGCATTTAATGTGGCAGTTAACTGGGTACCGCTTGTTACTTGGAAGATATAATGGGATACATCTGGTGTTCCAGTGGTAAATGTAAGAATGGGGCTAGTATACATGCCATCCACATCGGTTTCAGTCAATGTTAATGGTATTTGATTAGAACCAATGTTGAGCACTGCGTCGCGTATGTCTCCTAATTGACCGTCTGTAATATCATTTCTGTAAACAATAATCGTGCTGTGTTCCAATATGACTACAGGTTGATCAAATTTGAAGTATGTCTCACCAAATGCATAACTTGTTGATATGAAAAATACGACACACAGTAGAATCCCCAACCATTTTGCCATTTCACTGTGTGATTAACTCTAGTTTATAACACTGTCGGATTCTATAATTTATGAATCACAACAGTATAATATTTACATAAAATATTCAAAATTATTGAAATTCCCAATAGTATAATTTCTTGATTGTCTCTTCTGCAGTTATGAGTGATTGTTCTTTTCTTAACTTGAGATCCTCATCTTCAAATCTTGAGATATAATCATTCATCGGTTGTTTGTAATCAATTTTCGTTGGATGATCGTTAAACCTCGAGTTGATCATTGTGTTTAATTTTGCTTTTGCAATAGTAATCTGTTCATCAAGATATCTTGCAAATCCAACATCATGTCTGTTGTATCCATGTGAAGTTGGACCCTTGTCTTGTTTTTTAGGCGGTATAAAGTCAATGCCCCATACCTTGTCAAAAGTCCATGTTCTTCCTTCAACATCAACTGCTTTGTCTTTACTAGTTTCTGTTAACTCAATTTGGTGACCGTTGTAAATTCCAATGTGTTTCTTCGGTGGATTAAGTGATTCACCCACCACCGCAATTCCGTCGTTGTAGTAATTCTGCCAACTATTTCTGTCATAATCCCATGTCTCTGTGGCTACTATGTTGAAGTCTAGGGGAGCTCTAAATGTGTGATAAATTGTAACTAATAGACAATCAGCAGACACGAATGAATTGCACCTATCTATTGTTGTCTGGATCTTGATATCTTGTAGTACATTTTCGGGGTCATATGTGGAGATAGTTTTTTTGCCATCAATTCCTATGTCTAGCGATATGCCGGCTTTACTTTCATCTAAAATCTGATCTTTTCCAAGACCAAACACGATCTCTACATGCGCTATGTGTTGCGGTCCTGAGTTATCGTAGATCTTGAGAATAGCTTTATTTTCTTGTCCAACATTTACTGTCACAAGCGGATAATGTGTATAGTACAACTCGACATCAACTGGATGATCATTGTATGAAAAACCTGAATCTACTATTCGCCGGTATGTCTCATCCACACCCAAAGTTGGAGGTGTGCAATCTCCATTACAACCATTCCCATTAAAACTTCCAGAAGAAGATGATGGGGAATCTACGACCAAAGTGGGCGGTGCTACAAGTCCGCCACTTCCTCTGCCGCCTGCTGGTGGGTGGGAATCTATAGTAACTTGGCTTTGGACTGTAGGTCCAGAGACTGGGGTATATGTGACAGTAGCAGTTCCTCCTTCAGATCCAAAAACTGCACGCTTGTCATTACTCATTGGCAGGATTATGCCGTTGGTTAATAATCCTGATACGTCGTCTACTATCGTGATTATGTCCCCGGATGACACTTGTAATACGTTGGTTGCTGGTGGGGGGTCTGATGTCGTCGTAGTTGTTGAAAATTTTAACTTGCCTACAAATATGCCTGTATTCTTGCCAGTCTCTACAAAATGAATTGGCACTGGTGTATTTCCGAGAAAATCGCTTGTCTCAGATACTGCTATCGCACCATCTGCACCTCCAGTTAATGTTTCGACAACATCGGGGTCGCAATTACCACTTCCATCATTCGGCACGCAATCATCTACTATGGTAATGACCGCCGTGTCTGTAACTTGAAATCTTGCATTCCCTTCCATAAAAATCATATTGGTGCTCATAAAGCGTCCAGTGTTTGATCCGGTCTCAGTCAAAGTAAACGTGGTGCCAACAGGATCTGTGTCTGTTGTCACTGTTGCAGTGATTATATTTGTCGAACCATCTGCTGCATGATCACTATCCTCTATTTCAAATGTGATTGGAATTCCACCCACCGCACCATCTTCTATATTGTAATTAGTCTGCCCTGATCCAATAAAATTCCACTCAATAATGCCTAGACCATAGCTTTGCCCCACAATTGATGAAATTATTAAAAATGTAAAAATTACTATTAATGATTTTCTTACATTGTACAAAATTTCACATCCTCGATCAGATGATACAACACTAATGTTACTGTAACTGCATGAGCAGAAATAATTAAAATTCCAAAAAAAATGATTAAAGCTGTTAATGGTATTTTTTGAAATAGGCCAGCGTCGCATATGATTGTGGACATCACTTGCATGTTAGTATTGATACACTTCATCATATTTCCACTTTTAGTATAAATCCGTGCCTAAATTCAGTTTTTATGAATATCATACCATTCTCTTTTTGAGCTGGTAAACGGGATAGGAATGCTTGAATCCTGCCGAATATGATTTGAGTTCCTTAAATGAGAACTCATACATGTTTTTTGCCAAGTGATACAAATCTCCACCAATAACGATTCCATTTCTTTCTGCGCAACGGTTTATCTTTGAGCACATGTTCACTGCAGGACCAATCATGTCTGTTGCCTTGGAGTCGGTCGACTTCATCGGCATAACAAAACCGTAATCCATGCTGATTCTATAATCGCAGCATGGAAGTCCTTCTGATTTCATCTGACTGCATAAAAACTTGCGTGCGCTAATCATTGCCAAACTGCACTCCAGTGCTTTTGACATGGCCAAACGATCTTGCCACCTTTCAGTCTCTGGGAAATAATACAACAGGCAATCGCCTACGTTTTTGATTACCTGGCCGTCAAATTCTATGATGATCTTTGACATTAGGTTCAAAAAGTGCTGGTAGTACCTTGACATCTTTTGCATTCCAAGGCTTGCAGCAATCTTTGACGAGTCGACCATGTCGACTAGGCCTATACAGTAACTGATCGACTTTTCAGAAAACGTGACGTAGCTTGAAGGCCTCCACTCTTCGCGTTTTTCAAGCTGCTCCTTTATCATGGCCTTGATGGACTCGACCAAGGCATCTCCAAACGGTTGATCTCTGTATGACTCTGTCTCAATAGGCATCTCAGTCATGTGGAAATCAACTCGTATTGTCAAGTTATAGTGTGTTTAGCTGAATTTAGAAAAAATTTGCAAATCTGTTAAAGAACGGAAATATGGTATTTCGTACAAACTAGATGCATGCACAAAGACGAGTGTGAAATGATGGGACGAGGAAGCGGAACCATCTCATAGGGTATTAAACTCGTATTTGAAAATCTTCGGCTTTACTTAACGAATAGACAATTGTCGGCAGATTTGTTTAAAAATCTGATTCGATAATCATTAGCTACGAACAGTAACGGCAAATTAGAAAGTGTGGCAAAAATACTTGGTTTACTTGAAGAAAAAGGTAAAAACAAAGACTGGCTACTCGAAGAGCTAAGACGCCTGAAGACAAAACCGATGGTTTCTACTACGGCAAACAGCTATGAGATACTGCGTTGCTGCCCAGCCAAAACGCTAAGAAAGGTACATGAACTTTTGGTGGATGACCATTTGAGGATTGAGGAGATTAAAGCACAGACTAGAACACTCCACTGGTTTTTTACCGATATTGTAGGAAGCTCCGACCCGAAAATCCCAGTCAAATCTCAGATCCGAAAAATAAATGTCTTGCAGAACTACCTGAGTAACTCTGATGTCTTTAAAAAACATAAAAAAACCGCCGTGGTCTTGCCTACTGGGGACGGCATGTCTATTGGATTTACAGACAGTTTAGAAACACCATTACGACTTGCAATCCAGTTACATCAATTTCTTAATAGATACAACAAATCCAAACCGCGTAACGACAAAATCTATGTCAGAATAGGCATAAACACCGGACCTGTATATTTTATCAAAGACATGAAGGGCAACAACACGGTTTGGGGCCCTGGCATAATATTGTCTAGACGGTTGATGGATCTTTGTGGACCAAACCAGATATTTGCATCACAAAAAGTAGGTGATGACGTAAGCAGTCTTACGCATGAATATAAGGCAATGTCCCACCCAATCGGCAACTATGTGGTAAAACACGGAGAGCAACATCTGATCTACAACATATATGGCAAGAACTTTGGGAACAAAATCGCACCAAAGAAAGGCAAGGTGTTGGAAAAACCAAAGGAAGATATCTTTGCACACCCAGTCAGATTTGAGTTCAACTCGGTCGAGGTAAAGCTGGATGTCCTTGACAAATCCATGATGACACATCATACATGGATTTGGGACGTTAAGAACACGGCAAATGAGCCCTTAAGCCAGGTATACTATGACATTGGCGGGGACGTTCCAAAAGACTTTGCAGACCTTAACGTCTCAATTAAAGACGAAAACGGCAACAAGTTGGAGATAATCAGCCTCGATGTAAACAAACCTCATGAAAAGAAATTCAATGTCAAGCTTGCCACCCCGATTCGGAAAAACCAGAAAGGTAAACTGATTTTAGAATATGATTGGGAGGAGCCAGAACGCGTGTTTGAATACATGTTTTCTGCAAGATGTAAAAAATTCAAGTATTCATTTACCATACCCAAGAATATTCCAATCAAGAACATGATACTTGAGGTGGTGCCAGGACTTGAGGTTATGAAAAAACGCGTCGAGCCACCTCCTGCTATCACCTACACAAATAACAAAACCATGATCGTCTGGGAGACGAAAGGCAAACAGATCATAAACCGGCTCTCTGCCTATGAATTCAAGTGGTAGTCTAGCGTTTCATCAGTTTTGTTTCTTGGAATGCTGTTGAGACTTTCCATGAATCATTAAAGTAATCAAGGCACCATTCATGAAACGATTCTGATGAGCTATAGAACATTTTACTCATGTCTGACTCGTCTCCATCTGTTGGAAAGCTCAATCCAGCCTCTTTTTCATTTAGAACCAACGCTATTTTAACATCCTTTCTCATCCTTCGTTCCAGTATGCCGTCTTTGACATACCTGACAAAGTCGAACTTTGAAAGCAAATCCTGTCTTTCCTTTGATATTATGGCCAATTCGGAAAATATGGACGAGATCCTTGTTTTGTGTTTTAGCTTGTCCTCTAAAACCTTCAATATGCTTTCATTGTATGGAATTTCAATTAGTATGTTGCAGATGTATTCGCTGGCGTTTTTGTAAATGCTCTCCCATTTTTCCATGACCTTCACGTAGCCTATGATGATTTCAGAGTCTGCCAGCGCACCTATTCGTTGAATGTATTTTTGTGCAAGGTCAGCAAAGTCATGATTCTGAAAGTATTTTTTGTTTTTTGACATAAAGACAAAGGCCGGAATTTGGGCACAGATGGTCTTTCCGTATAGTGTCAATTCATAATTTCCGTTGATATCCTTTTTTATCAGGCCTGCCTTTTGCAGCCTGCCAAAATTCCGGTGAACCTCAGCAGCCGTTGCATTGAGGCGTTTTGCCATGCCAGATAGATTGTGTTTTTCTTTTGCCAAACTCAAAAGCATGCTCACTCGTTGCTCACTTGCAACCTCTAAAAACTCATTAGCTATTTCCTCGGAATTTGTCACACCGTATTAACTGGAATACAGCATGTAAAGTTTTCAGGATTCAGGCCAATTGCCATCGCACCTATAGCAGATTCCTCGCAGCCCTCCGTATCTGGAGTCTTGAATGATTATTGCTTGGGAATAACCACAGGCTTGACATCTTGTGTGTGGTTGGTTTTCCATATGAGGCAATACCAAAACCAGAATAACTATTTGTGTTAAGAGCCAAGCTAAATCTTTGACAATTCAGCTAATGCTGTACATAGATCCGTTATATTCTAATTATGCCTGAGGGTTGTTTTTTGTGTTGAAGTCGGTAAATTTTGTCGTTCTTGGTGATCAAACCGTTGCAGCCAAGCTGGGCAAAAAAGGAACCGCAACAGATATGACAATATACGACAAAAAAGAATCCGGCATAATCAGGACATACACTGCGCCAAACGGATTTCCTGACAAGATCCAGCCGCTTTTGCAAACAATCAACCTGGCAGAGTACGTGATCTTCCATGTTGGCACACTTGACAAATTTACAGGCGAGCAGATAATAGCACTTGACATGTTAAAAAAATCACAAGGAGTGCTCTCTCACAGCTACAACGTGGACGAGAACACCTTGAATTTAATGATAAAAAACACGGTTCTTTCAAACTATTTAAAAATTAATCAAGAAAAAATAAAAGAAGAAACCGATAAGTTAGATCAAATAACATATGAAGGAAACGCATGCGTGGTAATTGATCATTGTTTTGATGTCAAAGGCGTTGGCACGGTAATTCTTGGCAAAGTAGAACAAGGCAGAATAAAACAATATGATACACTCAAGCTTTTACCAACAGGAATTGATGTTTTAATTAAATCAATTCAGATGCATGACGACCCAGTAGAGGAAGCAACGTCTCCTGCAAGAGTAGGCCTTGCCGTAAAGGGAGTGACTCCAGATCAGGTAAACCGGGGCGATGTTTTGTGCATTCCAAACTCAGAGCAGGTCTCGTCGGAAATTGAGATCGACTTTGTGAAGAGCCAATTTTACAAAGGCGAAATAAGCCAAAACCAAATGTGTCTTGTGAGCGTCGGCTTGCAAATCAAACCCGCCAAATTCATATCAGTAAATCCAATGAAACTTGCGCTTGACAAACCACTAGTGTATAATAAAGGCGACACATGCGTGATTCTCAAACCAGAATCACAAAGTACTAGGCTGCTGGGCAGCGGCCCTATAAAATAATTTGTTCATATTAAAGAAGGACTAGTTGCTGATATCATGTATTATGAAACCCTTGAGAGCATGCCCGATCTGCCCAAAATGCGGTTCTAAAAAATTCGAAAGGCTGCAGACACATGGCGTTCAGGTTAAATGTAAAAAATGTGGAAAAATCCTTACAATATGATTTGATGGTTTTTATTTGCAATGATTTGAAGCCAAAGCATGGCAAAGACATGGAAGGATTCTGACATCAGCCTAGACCCAATAAAAAACCAAACCATTGCAGTCATAGGGTACGGTATCCAGGGTGACGCCCAGGCAAACAACCTCAGGGATTCTGGACTCCAAGTCATAATAGGCCTCAAAGAAGGCAGCCAGACGTGGGCCAAGGCAAAAAAAGACGGCCACACAGTAATGTCCGTTGCCGAGGCCACAAAGAAAGGCGATATCGTTCACGTCTTAATTCCGGACATGGTCCAGGCCAAAGTATACCGGGAGGAGATAGGCCCAAACCTCTCAAAAGGAAAGGCACTTTCATTTTCTCATGCTGCGGCAATTCATTGGGAGTGGATAAAGGCACCGGACGACGTGGATGTGATCATGGTGGCGCCAAAGGGCCCAGGCTCCAAAGTCAGGGAGACATACTTGGAGGGATTTGGCACCCCAGCAATTGTTGCAGTATACCAAGACAAGACAGGAACAGCATGGGACAGGATTCTAGCTCTGGGCAAAGGAATTGGCTCTGCAAGGGCAGGCCTCATTCAGACCACCTTCAAAGAAGAAGTAGAGACGGACTGGTTTGGCGAGCAGGCAGACCTCTGTGGAGGTTGCGCGTCGATGGTGGTGAACGCGTTTGAGACACTAGTGGAAGCAGGCTACCAGCCAGAAATTGCGTATTTTGAAGTGTTGCACGAGCTCAAACTCATAGTTGACATGATTCAAAGGTATGGGATTAATGGAATGTGGAGGCGCGTCAGCGAGACAGCAAGGTATGGCGGACTCACAAGGGGCCCAATGGTCATGGACAAGGATGTAAAAGAGAAAATGAAAAAAGTCCTCAAAATGATTCAGGACGGCATGTTCAACGAGGAATGGATTTCAGAGTACCAAAAGAACGGCAAAAATGCATTTGACAGATACATGAAACAACTTGAGGCACACCAAATAGAGCAGGTTGGCAGGCAGATGCGAAAAATGATGTGGCCTGATTCTACAGAATAAGCTAGATTTTTCTTAATTTTGCGACGCCGGAATTGATGTGCTCAATAATTGCAGACAACGGCGAGCCTGGTCCAAACACCTTGGAGACTCCGGCTTTCTCAAGCCCTTTTTTGTCTTCTTCTGGAATCACGCCTCCGCCAACTACCAGAACATCGTTGAGGCCTTTCTTTTGCAACTCTTTGACCACGCGTGGAAATAGCGTGTTGTGGGCGCCGTTGAGCAGACTGAGTGCTACTGCATCTACATCTTCATCTTCTGCAATTTGCGCTACGCGCTCAGGCGTGGCAAAAAGCCCAGAGTAAATAACTTCCATTCCAGCATCCCGAAAGGCCCTGCACAAAACCAAAGCCCCTCGGTCGTGTCCATCAAGACCAAGCTTGGCCACTAGTATCTTGATCCTTCGAGAGGCAAGCTTCTGCTTCATTTAGTTTTTGTATCTATGGGACATATTTTAAAACTTAGCCTTGGCTCAGCCTGTCTTCTGAGAGGGACCTGAGTCTGTCAAGCTCGTACAGAATCTGATCACGCATCTTTTCCAGCTCCAAAATCCTCTCCTTGAGGGAAATCAGAGTCAGGCGTTCGTGTGGAAAAAGCGACTCTGAAAACGTCTTGGCCTGCTTTCTGCACTCGCCCATCCACCTCTCAAGGCCGTCGGCCTCATCCATGATGTGCATCGATATGAAATCTGATAAAACCGATCTGGTGCTCTTTTAGCTGAGCACAAGCTAATTTGAGATATACCCAAGTCTTCTAAATATACATAAACCCAATCAAATCATCGTCAGTGTATGCAGGCACGGCCGCTCCACTACGAACTTACATTTGAGCCGCACTTTGACGACTTTACCTTCTCTGGCAAGGAAATGATCGATGTTGTGGTTTTAAAACCGACAAACACCATCACGCTTCATGCAGCCGAACTAAAGATAAAAAACTGCCACGCGGTGTGGGCCGGCCAAAAAATCCAGGCAAAAACAAAGCTGGACGAAAAAAAGGAAACTCTGACCATAGTGCTACAAAAAAAGATCAATGGTAGAGCCAAGCTGTTTGTGGATTTTACTGGAATCTTAAATGACAGGCTTGTCGGGTTTTACCGCAGCCAGTACAAAGACAGGCAGGGCAAGACCAAGTACCTCGCAACCACTCAGTTTGAGGCAGCTGATGCACGCAGGGCGTTTCCGTGCTGGGACGAGCCTGCGGCAAAGGCAACATTCGATGTCTCATTAATTACAGAAAAAAACCACACGGCAATCTCAAACACCAATGTTATATCAAAGAAAAATCTTGGCAGCAAAACGCTCTTCAAGTTTGCAAGGACTCCTGTAATGTCCACATACCTTCTGTATCTTGGGGTGGGCGAGTTTGAATTCCTATCGGGCAAGATAGGGAAGACAGTAATCCGTATTGCGACCACAAAGGGAAATAGCTCAAAAGGCAAATTCTCACTTGGTATCTGTAAAAAACTCCTCAGGGCATACGAAAATTATTTCGGAGTCAAGTACCCTCTCCCAAAACTTGATCTGATTGCCGTGCCGGACTTTGCGTCCGGCGCAATGGAAAACTGGGGCGCAATCACATTCAGAGAGACAATTCTTTTGTATGATCCAAAAACATCGTCAACTCAGACCAAACAACACATCGCAGAAGTGGTCTCACACGAGCTTGCGCATCAATGGTTCGGCAATCTGGTCACCATGGAATGGTGGAACGACCTGTGGCTCAACGAAAGCTTTGCCACATTCATGGCAACCAAGTTCGTCGACAAGTTCTACCCAGAATGGAAGCTATGGGATCAGTTCCTAGAAGACACAATGAACACAGCAATGGCCCTTGACGCATTGCACTCATCGCACCCAATCGATGTCAAAGTGAATAGCCCATCAGAAATCCGCGAAATATTTGACGCGATCTCCTATGACAAGGGCGGCTGCGTTCTTCGAATGCTTGAAAGCTTTGTCACAGAAAAGGTGTTCCGCGCAGGGCTGCGCAAATATCTAAAGAAATTCGCATACAAAAACGCCAAAGGCGACGACTTGTGGAACGCAATAGGCAATGAAGCAAAAATGCCGGTTCGCACAATGGTGAACTCGTGGCTAAGGCAAGTGGGCTTTCCATTAGTCGAGGTGCAAAAACAAGATTCCAAACTCATCGTAACCCAGAGGAGGTTTGTCCATGAAAAGAAAGGAAAAGAAAAAGGACTCTGGCAGATTCCTCTGGCTGTGTCCCAGGACGGAAAAATCATCCGCAAGCTTGTGACAAAACCACAGAATGTAATTAGGGTCAAAGACGGACCGCTGGTGGTAAATTCAGGCAGGGCCGGATTCTACAGGGTGAGGTATTCGACAGATCTTCTCTACGAGCTGAGGCAGCTAGTTTCAGAAAAAACAATCTCACACATAGACAGGTGGGCGCTTCAAAACGACCTGTTTGCGCTTTGCATTTCTGGCGATAACGCAACAAGGGACTATCTAGACTTTACATCCCAGTATGAAGACGAAGATGCTTATATCACGCAATCAAACATAGCCTCAAACTTGTACTTTTTGTACAACAAAGCGATTGAAGAGTCATTCTCACACGAAATTCGAAACTCTGCACACAGGTTTTTGCGAATGCTTTATGACAAGCTGGGCTGGGATGCAAAATCCGACGAACCGCACACCGACAAATTACTTAGGAGCTTCGTGCTTGGCGCACTTGGGAGGCTAGATGACGACGAGATAATCTCTGAGGCAAACAAGAGATTTGCCGCATACCTGAAAAACCGCTCGTCACTTGACCCTGACATCCAAGAAGCCGTCTTCTCCATTGTCGCATGGAGCGGAAACTCTCAAACATACAAAAAACTGCTCAATTTATACAAAGATGCGCCGACGCAGGAAGAAAAGATTCGATTCCTTGGTGCAATGTGCGGCTTCAAAGACGAAAAACTTCTCAAAGACACGCTTGACTTTTCCCAGTCAAAATATGTGCGCTCACAAAACATGCACATGCCCATAATGAAGGTGGCTGCAAACCCATACGGCAAAAAAATACTGTGGCCGTGGCTGAAAAAGAACTGGAAGGCACTAAGAAACAAAGTCGGCCCAGGCAGCCCACTTCTCAACAGAATAGTCGCAAGCATATCTGCCGTAGCTGATGCCACAATGGAAAATGAGATAAGGAGATTCTTCAAGGCAAACCCGACTCCTGGCACCGAGAGGACGCTTGAGCAAACACTGGAAAGAATCAGAATCCACACTGCGCTTTTGCAGAGAATGCGGCAAGAATTCTCATGAACAAAAAAATCCTACTCGCTGCAGTAGGCACAATCATCGCGTTTGGAATCGGAATCTCGATACTCCAGAGCATAAAAACTTCAGAAAAATACTCTGAGATATTTTATTTGGACGCCACGTTTTACGAAGAAAAAAAACACATACAAATCAAGTTCGATGACTACACAGAAAAGACATCTGGCGTGACCCTTGAGATCCTCGGCATGGAACAATCGTTCCAAAGGAAATTCTCAGGACCACACTTTGACATCGAGGTGCCATTCGACAAAGTCCCAGAGTATGGCTGGAAGTCAATGCCAATAACACTCGTAGTGGAACACCCAGATTTTGGCAAAGTAGGGCTAAAGACCGAAGTACACGATCAGAGTCAGCCTCGTAACAAGATCGTCTTCAGCGAGCCCTGAGGGCAACAAGAATTTATTGCAGAAAAAAGTGTGAAATCTGGTTGGATCTTTTAGCAGACCTCAAAAAAGGCAAGCGTGGCGCCATTGCAAAGGCAATCTCGATAATTGAAAACGATGAAACACAAGCACGCAAGATAATCAAAAAAATCTTCAAAAATTCGGGGCGCTCAATAGTCATAGGCATAACAGGGCCTGCCGGCGCAGGAAAAAGCTCGTTGATCAACAAAACCTCGGTCGCACTAAAGAAGCTGGGGCTCAAGGCCGCCGTACTCGCAATAGACCCAACAAGCCATGTGACGGGTGGCGCCATCCTGGGAGACAGGGTAAGGATGACAGAATCGACCGATTCTGGCACCTACATACGAAGCATTGCATCGCGTGGCGCAACTGGTGCAGTATCTCGCTCAATTAGAAACAGCATTAGGGTGTTGGAGTATGCCGGATTCAACCCCATCATAATTGAGAGCGTCGGGGCAGGCCAAACCGAAGTCGAGATATCCAATATAGCAGACATCACGGTGGTGGTCTTTAATCCGCACACAGGAGACAGCATCCAGACAATCAAGGCTGGCATAACTGAGATTGGCGACATTTACATTGTGAACAAAAGTGATCTTGACGGCGCGTCCCAGCTGTATGACTCTGTCAAGGAATTCATCGGCATGACTGAAAAAAACCCAATAATTCTGCAGACGTCTACTACAAAAAACAAAGGTATAGACGAGTTTGCAAAGACACTAAAGGATCTCATGCATAAAAAGGAAAAAGCAAAAAAAGAGCTTGACGGCAAGCGGTTGGAAATCGAACTAAAAGACATTGTTTTAAATAATGTGAAAAACAAAATCAACACGTTGCTGGAATCAGATAAAACTTTTTCAAAATATCTAAAGATGCTTCAGGCAAGAAAGATCGACCCCTTTGAGGCAGCAGACAGGGTGTCAAACTCAATTCTAAAGTGATGCGTATGGCGCAAAAAGAAATCCAAAAACCAAAAGAACTCAAAAAGCCAAAAGAGATACTCACTGACTCTAACATCCCAGTAAAGCGAATCTACCACCAGACGAAAAAACTCCCAAAAGAAGACGCAGGCAAGTACCCATTTACCCGGGGAATTCATGCGGACATGTATAGGGAAAGACTCTGGACAATGCGACAGTATTCTGGTTTTGGGGACGCAAAACAAACTAACGAGCGCTTCAAATTCATGCTGCAAAAAGGACAGACGGGGCTTTCTATGGCCTTTGATCTGCCAACCCAGATAGGCCATGACCCAGATGCACCACAAGCAGAAGGCGAGGTGGGCAAAGTAGGCGTGTCCATTGCGTCACTCAAAGACATGTTCACCGCCTTTGATGGAATCCCGCTTGGCCAAGTCAGCACATCCATGACAATTAACTCGACTGCCTCGACACTGCTGGCCTACTACATAGCAGTGGGCGAGTCGCAGGGATTCTCCAGCGTCCAACTCAGGGGAACGACGCAAAACGACATCCTAAAAGAATACATTGCAAGGAACACATACATCTATCCGCCCCAGCCGTCGATGCGATTGATTGGCGACATGATAGCGTACTGCGCAAAACACGTTCCTCAATGGTACCCAATATCGATTTCTGGCTATCACATGAGAGAGGCTGGCGCTACAGCGATACAAGAAGTGGCATTCACCTTGGCAAATGCAATAGCGTACATACAAACATGCCTTGACCGCGGACTCAAAATAGACGACTTTGCGCCAAGACTTTCTTTCTTTTTCTGCTGCACCATAGAGTTCTTTGAAGAGATTGCAAAATTCAGAGTAGCGCGCAAGGTCTACTCTAAAATTCTAAAGGAGAAATTCCATGCAAAAGACCCAAAATCGATGCAATTAAAGTTCCACACACAGACAAGCGGAGAATCGCTTACAGCGCAGCAACCAGACAACAACATCGTGCGAGTGGCAATCCAGACCATGGCGGCAGTGCTTGGAGGCACACAATCACTTCATACCAATTCTAGGGACGAGGCGCTGGCGCTGCCGACTGCAGAGTCAGCCAAGATCGCACTCCGAACGCAGCAGATTGTGGCGTATGAAAGCGGAATTACAAAGACGGTGGACCCTATGGCCGGCTCGCATTATTTGGAATATCTCTGTGACGAAATCGAGGATGGTGTGTGGAAGTACCTAAAACAAATCGAGAAGATGGGAGGCGCTTTGAAGGCTATTGAGAAAGGCTTCTTCCAATCAGAAATACGCCAAAATGCGTACAGGCTTAAAAAAGAAGTAGACTCGGGTGAAAGAATCCTGGTTGGAGTAAACAAGTTTGCAGACGAAGCTGAGACAAAACAAGAACTGCTCAGAATAGACGACTCTGTAGGCGAAAAACAGAAAAAAGCAATCAAGGCTTTGCGCTCAGAGCGGGACGGCAAAAAAGTGGATTATGCGCTATCCAAACTAAAGGCCGCCGCAGAAAAACAGGACAACCTGATGCCGTTCATTTTGGATTCGGTCAAGGTTTATGCAACCACTGGCGAGATAAGCAACACATTCAGAGAGGTGTTTGGCGAGTACAGGCCAAAAGAGGTGTTCTGATGAAAATCGACCACATCGCCATAGCGGTAAACAACGTCGAAGATGCAGCAAGGCAGTACCAGCAGGCACTTGGCGTAGACAAGGTGATCTTTGAAACAGTCGAGTCTGAAGGGGTAAAGCTGGCCATATTAAAGCTGGAAAATGGCAGAATCGAGCTTATGGAGCCGACTCGCGACAACAGCCCAATTAAAAAATTTCTGGAAAAAAAAGGCGAAGGGCTGCATCACATGGCGCTTGCCACAAACGACATTGAAAAAGAATACCAGCGCATGGAGGGATGTGGAATTCAGTTCCTTGGAAAGATACGAAACGGCTCAGAAGGAACCAAGATAACATTCATCCACCCAAAATCGCTGCATGGCGTGTTGGCTGAGCTCTGCTCGCACCCGCACAGTTAAACAGCTACTGTTTCTTTGTGTTTAACTGCCGCTCAAACTACAGCCAGAAACCTCGGACAATTTTGTCAATGATTGCGTCCCGATAAGCCTCGTCCCGTCTGGAAGTTCCCACGTCGGGTAGGTGTTAATATTTTTGATTTGGCATGTTGCAGTTTGCGATTTTCCGTCTGGTGAGGAACATTCCACATAATTCAGGTATTTTTGCGACGCGCCAAACATCTCTCTTTGTTGTTGGCAATGTGGGCACCAAGATGCGCCATAAAGCGTCAAACCTCTGTCGCTGAGACATTGTGCAAAATGGCCATCGTTTGACAAATTTTCAGATACCACATACGATGCAAAGCCTGATGCCATAAGCGATGCTCCAATCACGATCATGATGTTTTTTTGCCCATGCTGCTTTTGCAACAAAAACAGTACGCCGACTAGAATATTATCTAATTTGGTAGATTTGACGAATGTACCAATCTCTTAATTACTATGTGCACCCAAGTGATGTTGCGGTAAGAGTTGTCTCATTGAGCAGTTCCCTTTGCTTGTCGATTTCTTACCGTTTTTATTTCACAAACCAACCGAGTCTTTTTCTTGCATAAACTAGTGGGATTGTAGCCAAGCTGAGCACCACCATCGACATCACGCCGAACTCTGGTATCACACTGGAGCCCATAATTGTGAGGCCTGACGCACCTTGTGGCAAGACAATTTTGAGCGTGTAATAATCAGGAGTCGAAGATATGATCTCATAGTCTACCTCTGTTGGCGGCGATGCCGAAACCATTACCACAAAATTGTCGTCGATGGCATTAATCAATGTGCGTGGAACCTGAAGTAGCATCTCGCCGCCTGAGACAGAGTCAAGCAAAAATGTGACCGACTTTGCCTCTTCATTGACTTCCAGCCCAGTTATGACTCCTGCCATTTCGTATTTTATTGTAAATTCTGCTCCGTTGTATGATACAACCTTCTTACCACCATCAAATTTGATCTCAAACCCAGTGTTTGAAATGTGTGAGGTGTGCTGGTCGTGTTCACCATGATTCTCACTGTCATAAATATTGGCAAACCATGGCACTATCTTGCCTACCAACCCATCTATTTTCACAGACTGGTTCAGGTTGTAGTTTCTGTCCTCCACTGAGACCCTAAAGAAGGTTTCATTGGGATCAAGCGGAACCTCAAAAAGATACTTTTTCATGGTCTTGCCGTCCACACTGAACAATTGGGGTTGCTGTGGCTTGACAAGGTGGGCCATCCTGATTCCGCCGATTGTCGAATACATCTGGACTTCGACGTCATCTATGTCTCCTGTAGTTCCTACCAAGATTCTTGCAATGGCGTTGTTGCGATCGTACTGTATCTCAAAGATGTTCAGATCTTTTGTGATAATGTGATAGCCGCTTGCATGGTCACCATGTCCTTCCATTCCGTGAGCATGTGAGGAATGACTTGAATGTGTTGTGTGCTCAGATGTGTGGGTGTCATGGCTTCCACCGTGGCTATGTCCTGAGGATCCAGTGCCGACCAAATATGAGGAAAAGTGTTCCACAGTCGAGGTGTATGCACATGTGTGTGATGTGTCCCCACTTGGATCACGCGTGGGTGCAGGCGTTACTTCGTGCCAATGCCCAGACTCTAAAAGATAGAGTGTCACACCTTGCGGGCAAGATGTCCCGTCTTTTTCCACATTGAAGTGTATGACTGGCTCATCGCTGTAAATTGCAGAGTCACCAAAGTCGATGCCTCCAGTTTCTTCAAAATTCAAAAACAATGCTACATTTCCTGAAGGTATTGGCACGCCAGTGGGGTTTGCAGTGTCTACCTTGATTGAAACTCCAACGTTTGTACCGTGCGTGTTCATGGGCAGATTTATTGCCCTGATGAAATGGTGCTCGGTTCCCTGCTCTACCTGATCAAGTCTGAGCAAAATGTTGCTTCCGGGGCTTATTTCATCTATGACTGGTGGGATGATGAATTTGCCGCCACCAGATATTGGGGCTACAAAGACAGGCGGAATGAATACTGTATTGTCCGACAATGCGAGTCCCTTTGGAGCAGAATATGTCGGTATGCCAAATGTGTTAATCAATGTAGAGGGATTGGAGTTTGCCGCGACTGAGGTGGTAAATGTGACTGGGGCAGGAGGCGATGTTGTAAATTTCTGGCCGGCCGCAACTTGGACCGCCTGAGGCAGGTCGTTTCCAGAAGAGATTGGGACACCATTTATTTTGGCTCCTCCTGTCTTTATCTTGTTGAATGTGTTTTCATCTATGTGTGGTGGCTCGATTATAGTGGACGTGCTTGAAGTAAAATTCACAAATGTCTGAGTTATGTACGAGAACCCAGTGGTGCCCAAGATTTCATCTGATGCCTCTGGGTGCCTCGCAATACCAAAGCCCGGCGTTCCCTTTATCTGCCAGACACTGTAGGTTCCGTTATTGACGCCTACAAGTTCTATTATGCCTGGTGTCGGATCACTATCAAATTTGCCATCATCGGTTACTATGAAATTAAACCACGTGACCAAGTCAAGGTAATCCGTCGCGTTTGTTGTGTGTCCATACGGATTCGGAGTGATTAAGAAAGTTGCATTTCCTCCAAGAAATGGATTGTCTTCTGTTTGGAAATTGAAGATTGTGAGGACTTGGGTTTTCGTGTTATTGAGACAGCCTGAGCAGTTTTGCACTGTTGTTTCTGCGTCGATGTCTGGCACCAACATTGAAGTACAAAAAACAATTAGCAATGAGACCAAGACACAGTTTCTTGGTGCACTGGTCACATACGATGCAATTTCTTTCAACAGAAAAAAAAATTTGTCTTAATTGATAAGGTTTCTAGTAGAACAACAAAACAAAAATTGAAAAATAAAAAATGGTTAGCCGTGGTGATGTGGCTCATCAAACTCTGGATTTGGATTGTCCAAGTTTGTCGGTGGGAACGTCGGTGTTATCAGATACGGTGAGCCGGGTATGTCCTTGGCAAAGCCACCAGGACCATAATGGTTTGGCGGATTGATATCTCCAAGAACATTTAGCACAGTAAACGACATCACATTTGCTGTTCGAAACACTACGTTCTTTTTGCCTTGATTGAGGAGGCCGATGTCTGTAATTCGTGGAGCTCCAGGATTGCCAACCTCTGTAAGATCGACTGCGGGAATGTGAGAGTGATAGACACACGTATCTCCAGGCTTTGAGGCGTGCGGGATGTAGTTCAGCTGTGTTGGTGCCATCCAAGTTCTTTCCGGAAGCTCATCCACATGGCCGGCTATTGGTGTGACCAGCGGTTTTGCATTGTTATCACACGGAATTCGTACAAGCAGGTGCCCGGCCACATAATTTGGACTATAGTCCACCAGTGGGAAATAATCACCTGGGCGCATGACTTGACCTGCCAGCGACACAGTTACGGCATTTGGAAGGGATGAGCCACTGACTCCAGTTTCAAAGCCATGGCTTGCGGTAGCATAATGGTACGAGACTGCACCTAAAGCAACAGATGTGGACACTATTGCTACCAGCAACCTGAAATCGATTTGCTTCATTTGGAATTTTGAACAAAAATTAATGAATATAATATTTCTAGTAGAACCACAAAACCAGTTTCTTGTTTCTACCAATTTTGTTTAATATCTGAATATTTTTCAAAAAACAAAATGAATGCAAACAACCACAAATACGTCATAGCTACACTGTCCGTTGTCGCTGCTTTGGTTTTACTTGTGTCGACTTCGAGCCAAGCTTTTGCCCATGTCAGCTTCCAGTTTGTGCCTGGCAATGGTGCAAGTGGGGATGGCTGCACGGGAACATGTGTATCTAAGAATCACACTGTGAACTTTGTGTTAGGCGAGACATTTGAGCCAGCATTTGTTGATTCATACCATGACGCAGAGCTGACATTGACACACATTCTAACAAACTTCCGACTTGGAAACGCACATAGAGATCAGACATCTGCGGCGTACTTGGCAAGCGATTTCTCGTCTGTCGGTAAAGTGCTCAGAGTTGATACGTATTTTTACCCGGCCAACAAGCTAGTTAACTCGGCAGGTGCTCTGTCTCCTACAGGCGGAGTAAAGTTTGCCATCGGAAACAATGATGGATCTGTATTGGATAATCCTGGGCCCGGAACTGCAGGTCTTTTTTGTGATACTGCAACAAATTCAGGAGGCACCCTGACAGGAAAAGCATACAACTGCGTTCCAAATCAAGGCGGAACATACGGCTACACCGACAAAAGAGAAGGCATGTTCTTTAGGCCTCTTGGAGCAGCAGAGCAGTCTGGCAGCGGCCTGCAATACAGGCAAAATACCAGACAGTACTATACAGAACAGGGACTCACACTGTACCACATATACGGCTCAATCAACTACTTTAATGACACGGGAATAGGACTGACAAAGATCAACATGTGGGTAGATGGAAGAAACATCAAAGGACTCTCAATGGCAGCAGCTAGCGGCGCCAACAACCGAACATACACAGTCAATGGAGGATTTGGCCTCAACAACATGACCACTTCGGTATATTGGCCCGATGCAGACGGCGGAGTCACTGAAAACACACATCCAACCAACCTAAGAAAGGCAATAGGACAGGTACGAGACAACACATGGGACATCTGGAATGTACTGGAGCAGCTCACCAACGCATTAAGGGGAATAACTGGCTTTGACTCAAACGCAATCCCAGACCACACGCCAAGAAACTACACCAACCCAGGACCGACAAGCAACGGCCAATACACCTTCCCATAAACCCTTTTTTTGATGGTTCTACCAGTTTCTTTAAATTTCTTCAAAATCCCAGATCTCTGATGTCAATATACCAGTTTGCCGAAGACAAGTCAAAACTGTTTGCCGCTGTAATTCTGTCCGTAATTGGAATATTGATTGCACCAATAATCCTGCCGAACCTATTTCATGGAACACACATCCTCCACATAGGCTTGCACATAGGCGGAATGGTGGCAGCAATCTTTCTGACCATGGTGACAATCATAGCCTATGCGAAAATGAGGACAAAGAGGCTTGGGTTCACAGCAGTTGCATTTTCGTTTTTCATTGCAGCCGAGATAATTTCTCTAATTGACATTACTTGGCCGTTCACTTTTTATGTGGGCGACGTACCGCTGCGCGAAATTGAGCACATACTAATTATATCCATGCTCGGCATATTCACATTGGCAGTATTTAGGAACGATTAGAAAATGAAAGAACGCACAGAACTCATAATCCAAATCGTAAACGAAAATCCGGGAATTCGCTACTCTGAGCTCATGAGGGAAACCGGATTCAAAAACGGTGTTTTGAGCCATTATCTGTCCAGAATTGAACGGGACGGCAAAATAATGATAGAGCGCACTCCTCGAGTCGCAAGACTATACCCTTGCGGCATGTCAGACGAGGAAACCACCATAATCAAGAATCTGCACAGCTCCACCTCAAGGCAAATCCTTTTGGGTCTGCTTGAGCGTGACATGACCTTCAAAGAAATTGTGGAGCAAGCAAAAAAATCACAGGGAACTGTCTCGCTTGTCCTAAAAAACCTTGGAGCAGACGAAGTCGTAGCACGTAAATTCCAGGACGGCGTTATCACATTCACAATAACAAACAGAAAGCTTGTCGGCCAACTAGTAGAAAAATACAAGCCAAAGCTGATCGAAAGTGTCGCAGACAACATCTCAGACATTATGGGGTCGTTGTGATTGGTAGAAGAATCAAATTAATTCGAAAGTTCTACCAAATCATTAATTAAAAAAATAAACGGACACTTGATGTGCAAAAGAAACTCGCAATTTTAGCGGCACTAGTTTTATCAGTAGGGTTGGTAGGCAGTGCCTATGCCCACAAAAGCGAGGTGATCGGCAACTACAAAATAGAGGTCGGCTGGAAAAACGAGCCTCCGACAGCGGGCAAGAAAAACGCAATAGAAATCACAGTCACAAAAGCCGTACCGTCAGACAAAAAATCAAAACATGACCATGGGTCACACGACGACATGAAGCCAAAAACTAAGAAAACACTTTATGATCAAGAATCTCATAACATCAAACTGCTATCCACTACAAAAGACAGCAAACACAAGCACGATGAGAAAACCAAGAAAAAGCCGATTGGCGTCAGCGGTCTTGACAAATCACTTGAGGTTGACGTCACACTGAACGGCAAAAAGACATTCCTAAAGCTAATTGAAGACAAGAAAAACAAGGGCACGTACTACGGGGAATACACGCCAGACTCAGAGGGATTCCCAACCGTGCACATAGTTGGCAAAATCCTCAATACGCCAATAGAGATGACATTCCACCCAGAAAAAGTTTTAAAATCGTAATCATTCCAGCATCTTTAGCGTGTCTGACGCAGTGATGATGCCAATTATCTTGCCTGATTTTGCAACAAGAATGCACTTTGCATATCTGACAAGCGGTACAAGCGCTTTGGCCGGAGTCTGGTGATCCACAATAGGAGGTATCGCCTCCATCACATCTGCAAGCTGGATCTTCTTCCATGATGATTCGTCGCTGTCTGCAAGATGTTTTACCACTCCTTCCTCGGTTATCACACCCACGGGCTCACTGCCACTAAATATCGGGATCTGACTGATGGACATCTTTCGCATTTTGTGTATTGCGTCATGGAGCGAGTCTGTTGGCTTGAGCTTGACTATCTCTTTGCTGCAAATGTCGCCTGCCTTGTTTGGGTCCGATCTTCCCTCAAGTGTTGCCAGGCTGTCAAAAAGGCGTTTTGCTGTCTCGTAACTTGGCTGGCTCCTGCCGGATTCTATCTGGTTTATCATCGAAGTGCTAACTCCAGTCAACTTTGCAAGCTGTTTTTGAGTTATGCCAAGCTTGGTTCTTGCTTGTTTTATGCTGTCAAGGCGCGGAAGCATATCGTGTATGGTATTATGTCGTTCTGTAAACTTATCGGACCCTGACTGAATTTTTATTAAAAAAGCGAGGATATCAGGTAGAACATGGTCGACATGAGGATATCCTCGCTCTGATTTGGTTGGTCTTGGCTGGTCCTATCTCGGTACAATGGCCGCCGAATGAACCTAAATCAGATGTGCATTCTAATAAAAAAAGCCTTGCGTAGGAATTATTCGTGAACAGTTCCAAAGTGTTGTTCAAAAAGAACACACTAGTTTTCAAACATGCCTAAAAACCACCACACCACAATGAGGATCCTAGTGGCAGAGGACAACAGGTTCGCAGCAATGCAGTACAAGACACTGCTTGAAAAAAACGGTCACACAGTCGTGGTCACTCAGAACGGCACAGAATGCGTCAAAACGTACAAAGAACACATGAGAAAGACAGAGTTTGACTCACTTGACGAGTCGCCCTTTGATGTGGTGATACTGGACCACAACATGCCAAAAAAAAGCGGAGCAAAAGCAGCAAAAGAGATCCTTGCAAAAAATCCAAAACAAAAGATCCTGTTCGTAACTGGGTACCAGAGATGGGCAATCGAGGACGAAGCAGACGACCTCATCGAAAAGATAATTCTGCTTGAAAAACCGTTCACACTCTCACAGCTGGAAAGAAAGATAGAGTCACTTTAGGCTATCGCTTTTTCTTGGCGCCGCTCTTTTCCAGATTTGCCTGGGCGGCAGCAACTATTGCAATCGGTATTCGATGGGGCGAGGCGCTGACGTATGACACGCCGACGCCATGGAAGAACTTGATCGAGTTTGGATCCCCGCCGTGCTCGCCGCAAACACCTATCTCCAAGCCTGGCTTGACTGCGCGGCCGTTTGCCACTGCTATCTTGACAAGACTTCCGACGCCGTTTACGTCCAAAGTCTGAAACGGGTTTCGCTCAAGGATCTCTTTTTCTATGTACTCTGGAAGGAACTTGCCTTCTGCGTCCTCTCTGCTGAAGCTAAATACTGCCTGTGTGAGATCGTTTGTGCCAAAACTGAAAAACTCTGCAGTCTCTGCCAATTCGTGCGCCGTGAGGCATCCTCTAACGACTTCGAGCATCGTCCCAAAATTAATTTTGAGTTTGAGGCCGTACTTTGATTCTATCTCGGCCTTGACGCTATCGTAAATCTTTTTGATCTGCTTTAACTCTGAGACATGTCCAACCTGTGGAATCATTATCTGCGGATATGCGCGGACATTTTGTCTTGCAAGCTCTGCTGCGGCCTCAAAGACTGCTCGAATCTGCATCTCATAGATTTCGGGATAGGTGACTCCCACTCTGACGCCTCTGTGCCCCATCATGGGATTTATCTCTGCTAGCTCTTTTGCCCTTGCAAGAAGTATCTTTGCTTCTTCGAGCTCGTCTGAGCTACCCTGTTTTTCCAGCTTGTGTATTTTGTTGATCAACTCCTCTGGGTTTGGCAGAAATTCGTGCAAAGGCGGATCTAGCAGCCTAATGGTCACTTTGTAGCCTTCCATAGTTTTCAGAATCTGAACAAAGTCACTTTTTTGGAGCTCTTGCAACTTTTGTAGGTGCTGCCTGCGCTCCTCTAGTGACTTTGCCATAATTAGTTTGACGAACAGGCCGAGCCTGTCTTTTGCATTAAACATTCTTTCGGTTCTGCAAAGGCCGATTCCCTCTGCCCCATACTTTCTTGCAAGCTCGGCACCCTCCGGGGTGTCGGCGTTTGCCCTAATTCCGATTTTCTTTGCTTTTTTTGCCCAATCAAGAATCGTCTTGAAATCAGACGTGATTTGCGGCTCGATTGTTGGAACATGGCCAAGGTAAACGTCGCCCTGGCTGCCGTCGATTGTAACTGCATCTCCTTCATGAATCACAATGTCGCCAACAACTGCCTGCTTTGCATCCGGGTTTATCTTCATCTCGGAGCATCCTACAATGCAAGGCTTGCCCATCCCCCTTGCTACCACTGCAGCATGTGATGTCTTTCCGCCACGACTAGTCAGGATGCCTACTGATGCAAAAAACGCAGGCACATCCTCCGGCTTTGTTTCTTCGCGAATCAGGATTACCTTTGCGTTATTCTCCCCCATGGCAACAGCACGTTTTACATCAAACACCGCAATACCGCTTGCCGCACCAGGTGACGCCGCAATTCCTTTTGTTGCTTTTTTGAACTGTTTTGCCTGCTCGTAGTCGATTGTCTTGTGGAGCAGTTGTTCCAGCTGGTCTGCGTGCAGCCTCAGCAGCGCCCGCTCCTTTGTGATAAGCTTTTCTTTTACCATGTCTACTGATGTCTTTATCATGGCGGCAGCGTTCATTTTTGCGGATCTTGTCTGGAGCAAGTAGAATTTGCCCTGCTCTATTGTAAATTCAATGTCTTGCGGTTCCTTGTAGTGTTTTTCAAGCCGTTTGCATGTCTTGAGCAATAATTGATAGCTTTTTGGCATTTCTTTTTGCATCTCGTCCACCGGTTTTGGCGTTCTGACCCCGGCCACGACGTCCTCGCCCTGCGCGTTTACAAGATATTCGCCAAAAATCTTGTTTGTGCCGTCTCCAGGGTTCCTTGTGAAGACTACCCCTGTGGCGCTATCGTTTCCCATGTTGCCAAAAGCCATGGCAACCACGTTGACCGCGGTTCCATCAGCAATGTCTTTTGTGATGTGGTTCTTTTCCCTGTATACTACTGCGCGTTCGCCCATCCAGCTGTTAAAGACTGCTTTGACGGCAAGCTGGAGCTGCTCATCTGGATTAGATGGAAACGGCCTTCCAGTGTGCGCTTCACATATCTGCTTGTATTGTGCTACGACCTCTCTGAGAGATTGCTCGTTTAGGTCGCTATCTGCATAAACTCCTTGTTTTTTCTTTGCTTCTTCTAGGACCTGGTCGAACTTTTTGTCGTCTACGCAAAAAACCACTTTGCCAAACAATTGTATGAATCTGCGGTACGAGTCCCATGCAAACCTTGGGTTGTTTGTCTTTTTTGCAAGTGCGTTTACCGAGTTATCGTTTAAGCCAAGATTTAGGATCGTGTCCATCATGCCTGGCATGGATATTGCGGCACCTGAGCGCACCGATACGAGAAGCGGATTATCGTTTGAATTCCATTTCTTGCCAGTCTTTCTTTCCAGCTTGGCTATGTTCTTTCTGACTTCGGTCCAAAGAGACTTTGGCAGAACCTTTCCGTTCTGGTAGTACATCTTGCAGACATCCGTAGTAATTGTAAAGCCGGGAGGCACGGGTAGTCTTATCTTGGTCATCTCACAGAGGCCTGCGCCCTTGCCGCCTAGCAGTTTTTTGTTCTTGCCGTCCCCCTCGTCGAAAAAGTAGACCATCTTCATTTTTCTGCCACCGGATTTTTCTATCGATTTGAAGGTGTTTTAAAGCATTCCCTTGGCAAACTCTTCTATTGTCTTGTTCCAGTTCTTTGCCTTGACTATGCCGCTTGCGACCAGTATGCCGCTTGAGCCAAGCTCCATTGCCCTCCATACATCGTCGCCTGTGACGATGCCTGCACCACAGAGAAGCTTCGTGCTGTTCTTTGCGGCTTTGACTGCGTGAGCTGCTTTTGTGATCAGCTCCGGCCTCTCAGTCGAGACTGCTTTTCCGGTGCCTATGAGCTCGGGCGGCTCGATCGCAATGTATGTGGGGTTTAGCTTTGCGTATCTGGTTGCTTCCGGCACATCTTTGACGCAGACAACCGACATCATCTTCAAGTTCTTTAGTCTGCCTACCAGTTCTATTATATCGGCTTGCGGAATTCTATGTTCGCTGTGGTTGATGAGCGAGCCGTCTACTCCGGACTTTTTTAGCAACTCCGGTACGACAAATCCGGTTGTGCTGCCAATCTTGGCGTTGTCCACATGTTGCGCCAGGAGCAGTACTGAGTGGTTGATACTGCCAAGGAGGTGGTGCGGCGGAGCTACGGCAATCTTGATGCGGTATTTTCTTGCCACCTTGGCTGCAATTTGGGCCAGATTGGCAGCTTTTTTGCCAGCTATTTCGTCATAATTTTTGTAATTAATTATAAACAAGATCTGTGTGAGGTGACTTTCTGCATTATTTATTGTTTTTAGAGATCGAGTAGTGTTGCACCTTTCCAAATAAAATTACACAAAGTAAAGATGTTGTTTGTCATCTCTTCAGAGTTTGTAAACAACGCGCATTCCGAGTCGATGTTTTCGTGCAATGTGCCTCTTACTGCGGAATCTGACATGAGGAGCTTGCCAGTTATTGGACAACTCTTTGAGACCACAATCCTTCCCTTTGATGGGAGCTTGCCTATTTTGACCTCGCTTGCCCCAAATCTTTTGATGAATGGGAGCATTTTTGTAGACGCGTCGTCTACTATGAGGCGTATTGTGCCTCCATGCTTTTGTGTGAATTTGATTTTCTCTGGAATTGATGTGTGATAAAGCTTCGATACGTCCTCGATTGTAGTCACCATGTAAAACACATCTGTGGTGTTTTCCAGTATTCTTTCGATTTGCGCAGTTATGTTTTCTATTCCTTGGATCACCCTGAAGGTGGGAACCGTTGACCTGGTATCAGAGTTACTGATCACCTTTACCCTGTCGACTATTTTTTTGCCATCTCTCCTTATCTTGGTTATCTCCTCTTCTTTCTTTTTCAACGCCAGCGATAGTACTTCGCTTGGCTCGGCGGCAATACACAGCTTTGGTGACGAAAATGAAATCGACACTATCCCATTGCTTGAGAGCTTGTCGATGATGCGGTATGTCTTTGCTCTGTCCACATTGATTTCTTTTGACAGCGCGCTTGCTGTTATTGGCCCGGTTCGAAGCAAATTGAGGTAGATCTTTGCCTCAAGCTCGTCCATTCCCAAAATGTCTGAGAGCTCTGCAGTCAATTCGTCAACGTAGGGTGACTGGGTCCTACTCAGCTGTAGGTCGTCGACTCCATTTACGGCGCTTTCTTCCACAGATTCTAACTGCTTGTTGCGTATTAACGGTGTTCTTTGTTCTTTTTGAACGTACAATTTTTCATCCCCTAGATTAGCGCGAAGCAATCTGACCTCAGGACTGCTTCGGCTTTAAAAATAATTGCGTAGAAATCATAAGTGATTAAATTATTACAATGCATGTTGCGCAATTTGTACGAATTTACTAGATCGCAAATCATTAGATCACCGTGAACGCAATGACTGCGATTATTATCATGAGCACAACATGCTTGATTCCCGCTACGTATGAGCCTGTCCCTATCTTTCCTGCTGCGATTCCTCCAAAGACGGATTCAATTATTGCCATGTTGAAGAGTATTGAGTCAAGCTCACTGATCTTGACGCCTGATAACGCCGCAAACACGTTGTTGCTTGTGGCAAGCTTCTCGTTCGCCAAGAGTTCCTTGACCGACTCGATTTGTGTGAAAAACTGTGTTGACAAGATCACGGTGATCGCAATAAAGACTGCGTATGCAATGTAGATTGTGTAGGTGTATGGCTGCAGCGCAGACTTTCTTTCCTTTTCAAGATTGCGTAGCTCAGTCACGTGTTTTTGTATGGTTTCTAGGTTCTCTGATATGTTGCCGCCGTTTTTGTATGCGATCTCAAGCAGTATGATGACCCTTTTTGCCATCTTGGTGCCAGCTTTTTTTGCAAAGTTTTCAAATGCAGCGGTGATCGGCATCCCCCAACTAATGTTCGCCTTTAGGTTTTTCAGTAAAGGTCCTAAATCACCCATGTTCCGTTCAGGCGTAAGCTGTATTGCTTGTATGAGGTTTGAACCGCTTTGAATGGAGCTCACAAGCGAGAGCAAAAACAAAGGAAGGTGCCTGTCGATGCTTTCTCTGCGCTGTACCTCCTTTAACTGAAGCATAGTTAGAGGAATTACCGCCGCAAGAATGCCAAAGATGATTCCGATATCTCTTGTGATAAGCTGAATGGAGCTTGACAGATAAAAGCTGAAAACTATGACGAATGTTCCGGCAATGCCGGAAATGACGCCGACCTTGAATTTCTCAGTCTTGACTAGCGGTATGGTAGGCATTTTGTCGGGCTGTTTTTCGATCATCTTTGAAGACATTTGACTACCTCTTTGGCACCATGGAGTTCATCATGATGAGTAGCACTATGCCAAACAGCGGAACGAGGACGTAGGTAAGCAAGTTCATTAGCGTGATGAGGTCGAATCCGCCAAGATTGGGGCTCATTATTGCCATTATGGACAGCATGATGATTGCCATCAGCGGAAAGACGATCAGCAAGATGGTGTATATTTCTGCCATTATTCCAAGCGACTCTGTGGATCTTTTCACACTCAGCTTTTTTTCCTCGAGGTGTACTTTTGCTGCAGCAAGAAAGTATTCCCTCAGGTTGCCGCCAGCCTTGAATGTGATTATAGCGCCCTCTAGCAGCTCAGAATACGCCCCCTTTGGAGTTCTCTTTATGAGGTCGCTTACTGCTGTGATCACATCCATGCCAAGAATCTCGATGTTGCGCGTAACGAATTTTGCGTCCTTCACTATTTCTTCTGCAGAATTTTCTTGAGCAATTGACTTGAATACTCCCTCCAAGGAAAGGCCGCTTGCACACAAAGTTGCCATATATCCTATGTAATGCGGTATTTCTTCTGCAAGTTTTGTGTGCCTCGTCTTTGCGTTAATTATTGGAATTGTCTGCATTACAAAAAATGTAATTATGCCAAGGGTTGTTGCAGAAACTACGCATAATACTACCATCGAAAGTGGCTCGACATTGAGAATCAGCGAGACAGCTATGGTTGCAATTGTGCCTAAAATCCCCACGATGAAGCTTGTGAGAACCATGCTTGCAACAAACACCTCAAATGGCACTGGCATCATTGCTTGTTTGATATATTCTCTAAGCTTTGGCAGTCTTGGATACAAAAAGTAGAGATGCCGGTTCAATAACCTGTAGCTAAAGACTTGGAACTTGGAAGTTTCGTTTTTTTGCCCTTTTTCGACGCTTTGGGCTCTGAGAAAGCTAATCAACTCTCCATCGCCAGCCGCTTTTTCTCATAAAATCTGTCAGAGTCAGAATAGAATTCTAAAATATTCCTCATTACGTCTTTGTGGCTTCTGATGTTGTTTTCAGTGAGCCATTCCAGCGTCGTTTTCCTTTTCTTTAACTCATATGTAATCTGGTCGTCGTCGATTCCTGTTTTTTCTTTAATTTTGTTCATTACTATGCTGTTTCCAGAAAACTCGTGGCGGTCGTCATTTGGATTCCATTTAAAAATCTCGTGTGTTCTTATTTCGCCTGTTCGGTCGTCAAGGCCTGCAATTTCTGATATCTGGATGATTCGTCTGACTGATTTATCATTGATTCTAAGCTTTAGCTGTAGAGTGATTATGTCAAGCGTGTTCGCAATGAGCGTCTTTGGCACATCCATTGGCGAGGATACAAGTCTTGTGAGCGTGGCTTCGACTGAATCGGCATGAATTGATGAAAACCCACCATGTCCTGTGGCCATTGCCTGAAAGAGTGTGTATGCCTCTCTCCCCCTCGTTTCGCCAACTATGATTATGTCTGGGCGCTGCCTTAGTGCAGCCCTGAGTAAATCATACTGGGTGATCTCGCCCATCTGTCCATCAGTAAAGTTTTGCCGCGATACTGCTGGGATCCAGTTCTCATGGAGCAAATTAAGCTCATGCGTATCTTCGATGCTGACTATCTTTTGTCCGGGCCTGATAAAGGAGGACAGTGAATTGAGAAGTGTTGTCTTTCCACTTGCTGTGCCGCCTCCAACAAGCATGGTGGAGTTGTTTTCCACTGCAAACCACAGGTATGCTGCTTCGTATACGGAAATAGTCCTAAATCTTATGAGGTCTACTATGGTTATTGGATCTGCTCTGAATCTACGAATGGTAAATGTGCTACCGCGTCTTGTGATCTCACTGCCCAGCGTCATGTTGATTCTGCTGCCATCAGGCAGTGAAGCGTCTACAATCGGATTTGCAAGAGATGCATGCTTTCCTCCAATGTATGACATTTTCTGAACAAAGTTATTCAGCTCATCTTCGCTTTCAAAAGTAATGTTCGTGGGAACTGATTCAAACTCACGGTGCCATATGTAAAGTGGAACGTTTGTGCCATCACAGCTAATCTCTTCGATCATGTGGTCACGCATTAGTGGCTCGATCTTTCCAAGGTAGACAAAATCCCTTACCGCATAATATGTTATTTTGGACAAGTTTCTTGTGGCGATTTCTATGTTGTATTTTTTGATTAGGTGGTTGATTTTGTCTTTTAGCTCCTTTGCAGCTTCTTTTTTTGTTTTGATCTGGTTTAGCGAGATATCTAGCTCGGAGATGAGTAGTTTTTTGATTACCTTGAAGTTAACTTCGTCGTGTTTGCTCATCTGGGGCTCAATTATGACGTACCGGAGCCCGTTTTTTGACGACGGGTCTTTGATTAGTCCTGCATAGATTTCTGCATCGTCAAATTCGATTTTGTTTAGGGTCTTGAACTTTGGCACCAAGTTGTCGTCCGCGGTAAGCGTGTCTGCATCGTTTCTTACAGCCATCGTCTTTGTGAGTTCTGTTTCATGAGCCCTCGAGTGCACTCTGTCAAATTCTGTCGAATCACGTCGCGCAATAAATTTTGCAAAATTTATCGGGCTCGTCTTCTTAATTCTTATGAATGGGTTGCTTCTTGATGCGTTGTTTATAATCAATACTGTGTAGTGATTTTGAATCACTCATAAGAGATTGTGAGTGCAAATGAACAACATTCTGTTTACATCCTTGGATTCGACATCGAAATTCATTGTGAAGTCAAGTAATGTCGGAGAGTGGTAATGATATTTCAAATCAATAAAAACCCGCTAAGAATTAAAAAAAACGTAGATTCCTCACAACTAAAAGACGACAAAATCCACGCGCATGCAATGGGAAAAACCGTCTCGACAAAGCCGGATTCCACCGAACTGCAAGAGATTCTGGACTGGCAGGAAAAAAATAGTGAAAAAATTGCAAAATTAATCCAAAAAGTCAATGAAAGCTACAACGGTGTGATAGTTCCGGATGTAAACTATGCTGACGGTACCTTTACTTATGTTGCACTAAAAGAGATCGACGAGTCGCCCACAAATTACAGCTTCTTGGAAAACCTCTCACACGATGGTGCAAGCAAGATGGAAAAGTTTGTTTACAACAAATTTCTAGTATGCGCCGATCACCAAAAGTCGTTTCTGGTAAATGTCCGGCTGTACTGCCCAAAATGCAACTCAATTTGCATTGAGCGGTTACATCTTTTGGAACACCGTGCGTGTGGATATATTGGCGAAAAAAATGGATTTGTGGCACAAGAGCTGAACAAGCCGAAATGTCCGTCATGCAATAAACAAATAAAAACTCCAGCAAAAGAGCTGCGGATTCCGGCTACCTGGTATCATTGCACAGAATGCAAAGAAAAATTCGACGACGCAATAATCCGTCTACATTGCAAGGAATTTAACCATGACTTTGACGTAAATGAGGCAAGGGCAGTCACAATTTACGGCTACACCATTGTCGATCCTACCAGACATGAATTCGATTACTCTGCAATAAAAAGCGAGCTTGTGAAGCTTGTCTCAAAACTTGGATTCACAGTGGACGAAGACTATCTCATAAAGGGAAGAAGCGGCCACGATCACATAATCGACATCTACGGAATGGATAAGAAAAATCAGACAATATTCATTTTGATAAACAAACAAGACGGCGAAATAGATTCAAGAATAATCCAAGTGCTTGATACTGCGCCAAAAATCGCAATATTGATCGGGCATTCGTCTGTCTCTGCAAAGACAAAGTCCATTGCGGCAAAATACAATGTATCCATAATTTCTTCACAAAATAGCGCGGAGATTCTATCGGAGACTGAAAAGATCATCACATTTCGACTCAAGAAGCTAGAAGGTGCCCAAGAGAAATGACTGGCTACAAAACATGCAAAAGGCGCGCAATAAGTCAGATTATGAGCACGTTATTCATGCTTGCAATCGTCGTTCCGGTTGGGACCGTTATTGTGACAAAAGGCCTAAATGAGGTTGGTGAGATTGGAAACAGGCTTGCCAGTGGAATAACATATCAAAACGAGGGTGGGCGCGAAGACATTGTCTTTGAGCACATTCGATTTGATCCAGGTAGCAGCCAAGTCACGATTTCACTTCGAAATGTGGGCACGATTGACACCAACATTGCAAAAATCACCATGGTAAAAACTGACACACAGGAGCTTTTGATCAGCGAATCAATTTCAGTAAATGCACAACCACGAGTTGGAATTGATATGAATTCTGCTGCAAGCTTGGCAGCATCAGGGCGGTGGGATGATCCCGCATACGTCAGCTCCGAATACAAGATCACAATCCTGACAGAAAAAGGCAACTTCTTTTCAACTGTGGCGAGGCCGTTTAATACTTGATTGTCGAATGCAAGAAGCGACGTGGGATTTCTGAGATATTTGCAACATTATTGCTTCTTGCCATAACTACTGCAGGTGCTCTGTTTTTGGCCAATCTGGTGCATGGGAGTGGCATTGGCAGTTTTGCACAAAATCCCTCTGTTTCAGAGTTTTCTACATACTCAATAAAGTTCACAGGTTATGATACACGAGACGGCTCCAATCTGTCTGAGATGGCTACACTTGACAACAAGTTCGACAACAGATTGTGCACTACGTCCTGCACTGCGTTTTCCGACAATGTTCCACTAAATGTAAATCCAGGCACAGAGTTCATAGTAATTCAACTAAAAAACGCAAGTCCAAACCCGGTCTACATAAGAAACCTGCAGATAAACGGCATAACCCATTCATGGGATACGCAAACTGCCGGAAAAGCATTTGATGCGAGCTCAAATGACCTTACCGGGAAATACCCGTTGAGCGGCAAATTTAGCATTCTTTCCACAACCGGTCTTACACAAAAATCTGACAACATGCTAAACGAGGACGAAGAGGTGCGCTTGGTAGTAAAGCTAAGCAGAGATATGAGCTCAGACATCTCACTTACAAGACCTCTTCAAATCCATGTGGATTTTGGTGGACCGCGCTCAGCTGAATTTGTGATACTAAGCGGTGATGCGAGATGAGACTCTCAAATAAAAAAGCAATATCGACTCTGGTCGGCTCTGTGTTCTTTTTGGTTTTGCTCATATCGGGCTTGTCTGTATCATACTTGGTAATAGAAACACAGTCAGACATGATAAAGGCACAACAAACCATTGCCGACAGTGAAATCAAAAAGATTCAGGAAAAGTTCTACGCGTCGGCATCAACACTCTCAAACAACAGACTTGCTGTGTATGTGGAAAATAAAGGCTCAAATTCACTGGAAATAGACACACTTTGGATCATAAACAAGACGTCTCCCACACAGGCTGCTCAAAAATTTGAGATAAACTACGCCGACGCGATTCTGGCACCAGGCTATGGAGGAGACATTTTGCAAAGCACACCCTTATACATGAATCCGGGCCTCTATGACATCAAAGTTGTTTCATCACTTGGCACTGTCATGACTGCAGACCAGCTAAATGTTG
The DNA here is from genome assembly GCA_038869975.1 of Candidatus Nitrosotenuis sp. Lineage (GTDB taxonomy): Archaea > Thermoproteota > Nitrososphaeria > Nitrososphaerales > Nitrosopumilaceae > Nitrosotenuis. The sequence continues at coordinate 42,662 of JAWCQC010000001.1, read as the reverse complement.
GCGGGCCAAACAACCTTAAAGCTAAGCTCATACTGAATCCTCCCGATGTCAGGCTTGGCGAGAACGCAACGGCGTTGCTTTATGTAACAAATGTCGGAAATACAAAGATGCTGGATGTTACAGCAGGCCCAATGACGGTGGCTCCAGCATCTTCGGTGCTAGAATCCTCGCCAATAGTGCAGGTCAAGTCTGAGCTATTGCCTGCAGAATCTGCAATTCTTTCTTGGAAGTATAGACTCATGGGTCCTGCTGGGACAAACGTGACGTTTTCGACTTTTGCGCAAGGAATCGAAGAAGGGACGGAGGCTGTGAAACAGAGTAACGTGGACACTGGGCTAATTTTATTGCGTGACAACTCCGAGCCTGGCTCTATAGTGTCGTCGGATCTATTCTCAAGGCCCGAAATATACATGGTGATTCCCAACACGTTTGGAGACGCAAATGACAAAGGCGTGTGGGGCGTAAACATTGTAAACCCGACAGACCAGCCAATCTATGTCAGCAAGGTGGTCATAAGCGCACAGACGTCGCCTGCAAACAGCAATGATGAGGTATTCAATGGCGGCTGTAGCACCATAACCATACCTCCTACTACGAACAGCTGGTCGTGTCCTACTGCCAACCAGCTAATGTGGAAGAATACTGCCTCGCCGCAATTGGTGAATCCAAAATCCGTCTTTCCGTTTCTAGTAAAGGTCACGCCTGGAGACCTAGGTGGAAGTGGAGCAGAGCCTGAAACAGTAATAGTGCAGACAAATGTCTTTACTACTTTGGGACAGTTCGGCAAGGCCGCATATGGCACATCAATTAGAACATCATCGTCGATTGCAAACGTCTACTTGTCCAAAGTAGTTGACTCTACAAGTGTGTCGGACATAATTGCGAACAAGACTGGGATCCAGCCTGGCTCTACTCAGACATTTAACGTAGTGCTTGCCGACTTGGAGAGCAACACGGGAAACAAAATAAGCGCCGGCTCAAGGCTGATAATAAATGTGCCGAGAGGATGGTCCGAGGTTACAGTGACTGGAAACACTGGCTTTTTGACACCAACATTCCAATCATTTCCGGATGGCTCCTCGCAGATCGTGGCACAACTAGCTGCAGACATCACAGGCGGTGCTGGGAATGCAGCAAAAACTATAACATTCACTGCCAAAGCTCCGCCCATAACAGACACAAGGATGTATGTAATGTATATCCTAGCCGACGGTTATGTCAACGGCAATATTGTCATGGGCCCGCTCGCAGAAGTAGTGTTGCGTGTCTCGTCAAATTAGTGCTGTGGATCTTTTGCAATCTGAAAAACCGCGCGTTTTAAAAAACTTGGCACAAGTTTTGTCAATAAAATAAAAAACTCTAGTGCACAATAATTCATACATTGAGTTTAAATCGACTTGAAAATTTGCGTAAAAGAATGCGTTCGTTAGATCAAAAGACAATGATTTTCTCCCTAATCATACTGACTGCATTTGGAACACATTCGGTGTTTGCTCAGGAGGATTTCGTCAAAGGAATCTACAGTCCAACAAGTGATGCTATAAACGCATTTGCAGTAAACGTTGCAAACAGCATGCCAAAGATAATTGCCGCAGTCATCTTGCTTGCCATTGGGTTTGTGGTGGGCAAAATTATTGGCAGAATAGTTACAAAGGTGACAAGAAACATTTTGCAAAAAACACGCCAACAGTCTCAAGATTCACAGATTTTGGAAGGAATTTCCGAAAAATTTGACTCCGTAAGGCTGATTTCTGCTACAATTAGGTGGTTTGTCTACCTGTTTTTCATAGTTGCCGCAGTAAATGCGCTTCAATTCGAGCAGTTGACTGGCGCCCTCACGAACTTGTGGTTGTGGGTGCCAAACCTGCTTGCCTTTGTTTTGATAATTGTCATAGGCTCAATTGTGGTAAACTTTGTGACAAAATGGGTCGAACACCAACTGCTTGAACACCACATCGGAAGCCCAAAACCAATCACCGCAATCATCAAGACAGTCATTTACGGCATAGTGTTTGCAGTTGGTTTTACGCAACTTGGCATAGGCGAATCAATAATACCGATCTTGGTATCTGCGTTTTCGTGGAGTGTTGCAATCGCGGTTGGTGCTGCAGTTGCAGTAGGTCTTGGCTTTGCCTTAAAGGACATAATCCCCGCCTCGATAATCGGAGCGTCAAATCAGCGTTACATACTCAAAACAGGACAAAAGGTGCGAATTGGTGAATTGAGCGGCACTGTCACATCCATACGCCTCCTCCACATAGTTCTCACAAACGACAAAAATGAAAGTATAGTTATTCCGACAAAAGACCTGATGAACAAGACAATAACCATTCTGAATTAGTTGCCGGATTTGGGCAAGTCTATTCGTATATGTCTTCTTCGTCTTCTAATGTCTTCTTCGGTTTGCGCAAAACAAAGATCAGGCCGGCTGAAATTGCCCCGACTGTGCCGACTCCACCATAAATTATCCATTGTGGTATCTCTGTCTTTTTTTCTTCAACTGAGGGTTGTACTTCAAAGTCAAATGTCTTCTGCTCTTGGCCGTATCCTTCAGCGTATGCTAAAATCTGCAAGGATGTTTTGGGCGCCTGTTTTGGATTGAATTTGATGATGGCACTGCCGTCTTGTTGTGTTGTCACTGTGTCTGGCGTAACAGACGAATCACTTGAGATCACCTTTACTGTTGCACCGCTCACTGCGTTTTGGAGCTCATCGTCGACGTAAATTTTGAGTTCTGCCGGCTGGTGAACTGGCACTGGCTCATTTACACTGCCTATGCTTATTCTCAGCTTTGTGGCAAGCGGCTTTATCTCTACTGTGGTGTTTGCACTCACTATTCCTTTTCCTGATGCAACAATATCGACGTTACCTGCTTTGTCAAGGGTGGACACGGCAAATTCTGCATACGAATGGCCTGCAGAAATGATGACAGTGTCTGGAAGATCCAGCATCTCTGCCTTGGATGACCCAAGCTTTACTCTCAAGTCATTACCGAGGATTACAGGATTGCCATGAAAATCGACAAGCTGCACTGTTCCAACATAATCGCTTTCCGAGTTCATTACCGAGTGGGGCGTGAAAACCATGAGCTTGGCTGTAGGGTCTTTTACATATGCGTTTGATGCCTCGAGTCCTGGATCGGCCGACTCTCCTATCGGCACTGTCTTTATGTTGACCGTTTTATCCTCTTCTGACTGGATCGAATTTCCTTGAAAGTTTAGATGTGTGAAAGTGTGTCCTTTTTGGATGTTGATTATCTCGTTGATCGGCGTGATGAGGTATCTGATCTCGTTTTCTACCATGGTGGGCCTACCCTTTGAGTCAGTAGCTATTACAAACAGATCAAATCTACCGTTTTTGTCAAAGAGAATGGCATCTTTGCCTGTAGGTGAAAATATGATGGTGCCTTCCTGCTTGAGTGTGTTTATTACTTCGGTCATTGCAGACGATGAGCCTATTCCCTTGATTGTTGCAGAAAGCAAAACTTGGCCTGTCTCTTGGCCGGTCTCAATTGATGCGGAACCATACGACGACGTTGCACCGATTTGGCCTGTCTCTAGGATTTTTACAAGAAGGTTGTTGCTCGATATGATGTTTATCTTTTGGTTGCTTCCAACAGAATCATAATTTTCATTCACAATCAATGGGAAAAACTCTTTTTTGCCTGTGGCGCCTGCATTCTCTGTATCGTCGTCTGGGTGTTCCACAAGTGTGCCTATCTGATATATTGCAACTGTTTTTGATTTGGTCGGTATTTTGTCTAGGGCGTATACTTGCATGGTCTTGTTTTCAGCAATTGGGTTGTTGGTCGTGATTGGCTTTACAGTCTCAAATGTGTCTGTTGCGACACCAAGTCCTTTTGTTGCAGCGCCTATGGTGATCGTTTTGTTTTCTTTAAACAGGTCAAGTTTTTGTGAAAATATGTAGCTAAACTCGCCTTTTTTTATGGTGGTGCTTAGGCTTTGCTCTTTGATTCTTTTGTCAATTTGGTTGTTTATTGATTCATCATCAGAAAAGAACTCTAGTTTGACGTCTTCTTGTGCAAGGGTGGGAAGGCCGTCAGAATCAACAAGACTCACTATCACATCAATGTCACGCGTCAGCGTTGCAGGTATTTTTTCAGGAAATATGTTTACTTTGAGTGAGGATGGAAGGGATGAAGAAATCTTGATCTCTTTTGCCTCGTCAATTCCAAGCTTGTCCACTGTTGCTCTCAAAAACGCGTTGCCTACCTTGTCTTTTGTCTTTATGGTGCCCAAAATGTAGCTGTTGCCTTTTTCTATGAGCAGGTTGTCTGTCTTGACGTCAATAAGATTTTCTTCGTAGTCTATGCTCACATCCATGTCAAATGGCGCTTGCATGATTTGGCCATACATGTTTACAAGGTAAAGCGAAAATGGCATCTCAGAATTTACATTCATCTCGATAGTTGGCAGATTTATGATCAACTTTAGGCTGTCTTCGACATCTACGCTCTGCTCGCCAACGATAACTGTGTCTATTGCGTCATGGTCGCCATACGAGGCAATCACGCTGGCCATCCCTTTGGTTCCGCGGGTTTGTATCTCAAATACTCCAAATTCTGATGCGGCAGGAATTGTGATTTCTGATGGCACAGAGATGAGTCCTGTATTTGTGGATTCTAGTAATATGGCAGTATCCTTTGGAAAACTAGTGGGGTTTCCTTGTTTGTTTTCAAACCAGACATAGCCAATCTTGTGCGTGGAAGGAGCAGCTTCTATGTTTGATGGGACAATTTTCAATTTTAAGGCGATGCTAGAGTCGATTTGCGGATGTGCCAAGATTAAGTTGCCTGAGATAATCATTGCGGCAGTTGTAATTATCAAAAAGATTCTTTGGGAGTTGTTTTGAATCATTTTTTTGCCTCCATAAAAAAGAAAAGAGGGATTAACCACTCTGTTGTCCGATGACCACAGTGCCAACAAAGACTGCTCCGTTGTTAGTGGTTAATTTGAATTGAACATCTCTTCCCAACTTCATAGCTTCGCTGATGCTGAGTGCAAAGCTTGTTGTTTGACCCGGTTTAATTTCTGCGACAGGACTGTTAGAGATTAGCTCAGTGCCTGAACCACCAGCACCTGCAGAAACCATTGCATACTGTCCTTGTGGTATTGCAGATACGCTTGGAGGTGTTGTGGTGACATAATCGTACGTACTACCGCCAAATCTTAACTCGCTTACCGTCACTGGCTGTACACTATCGTTCTTGATATATACTAGTACTCTCTCGCCAGCTGTTTTTTGCGAGTTTGCCGTTCCACCAGAACCAGCTGCGAGTGAGATGCCATTGTGATCTTGAAGTGTGTCTATGTCTCTTCCATCATATCCGACAATCTTTACTGCCTCAATTGTAGGCCTTCCGCCAACTTGTGAGGAGCTAAAGAAGTTCTGCGAGTACGCAAATACGATTGCGCCGCCCACCACAGCTATTGCAACAAGCAACAAAGTAGCGATGATTGGTGCTACACCTCGTCGTGAATGAAGTCGTGTGTTTTTGATGTGTCTATTCATTACATGGGGTTAGTTCAGGCGCACTGTTAAGCCGGATGCTGTGCAAGAATCACAACAACAAGATATATCTAATTCCAGAAAAACTGGTCCAGGCCGGTCTGCTTTGGCTTGCCAATTATAACATCAAAGTCGAGGTCCATCGAGGACGTGATCTGGTCCAAGGTGCTTTCCATGAATTCCATGTATTTTGCAGAATCTATCTCATCTTGTCTTGCCATCTCGGTTGGCTTTACTCCGGGCTTGTTTAGGACCTTTACATACGATATAATGTCGCCTCGCTTTATCTCGCGGTGTTGCTCTAGCTGTTTTGCAGCACGTATGTGCTGTGGTACAGTCTTTTCATATTCTGATGGGGCCTTGCTTATCATGACGTTGAACGCAAGCTCGGATACTGGAATCTTTTTTTCTTTAACTTTTGCAGCAACTGTGGCAATCTTTTCACTGATTGTCTTTTTTGCTGCCTCGAAATCATTTATTGTTTCAACCTTTGAAAGTATGTCCAGTAGCTCGTAAAATAGATTTTTGATAAAGGGTGGGGTGTGACTGTTATGTAACAATGTTGGCAAATTTCCAGCAACAAACCTTTCGTATTTGGGCACGGAAAAATCATACATTATTCGACTGCCTGGCTTCTTTTCAACTTTTAATATTTTATCATATGTGACGTCGTTCGCATTTAGCATTCTTGAAATATAAGCTAATGCAATTTTTTCAGGTACATTGGCATGTTCGTCTAATTGGTCAATTATTTTGTTGTATCTTTCCACAATTGACATGTTGTAGTATCGTAAATCAAGCATGTTCAAATTTCTAAATTTTGTAATGCCTAATCTATTAAGAATTGATTTTTTTATCTTTAATAGTCCAATAGTTGAGATTGGTAGCAGCTCTTTGTTATATGCTGTCTTGACTGGGTTAATCCTGAATCTTGGTTGTATGGATCCAATTGTATTGTGAAACAGAATTCTATCGCTGACACTCTTAACATGAAGTGTATAGAATTTCCCATATTTTTTGTTATTTAATATTTTTATGTTGGATGAAATGTTAAAGTAAGCCAACAAGTATGCTGTCTGTTCAATTAACATTTTGCTTTTTGATGTAATCGAAACCTGCTTTTTATCCACAAATCCATCTCCCGAAAAAAGGCCGCGTAAATATGAAGCTTTTACTTCGTCGTCTGCATTAAAAATCAAATCTGGGATCTTTTTGCTATTGTTTTTTTCTCCACATATTCTGCCAAATAATTTTGATATTAAAAATGGCATCCGGTACGAAACAGAATTATTTTTCCCAGCGTATTTTTTCATTTTTGTATCAAATGTGGCCAGCCATGATTTTTCTATTTGTTCACAAACTTCCTTGTTAAATTTACAATTTTGTGATATCTCTGCGATTCTCGTATGATGGCCACTACCGGCCGTATAAATGCCTAGTAGAAATCCAACATCTGGCGTGATTGGAATTTTCTTCTTTATTGAAAACCCAGTAGTTGAATTTTTTATGGTGGAAATTAAATAGCCGTTCCTTCCTGCAGTTATATCGCCTATATACTCTGAAGTGTTTATGGATTTTATGATGTGTATTGATGGTATTGTCTTTAATCCAATTAACACATCGCCGGAATTCAGGTTTTTGGTTTCTTTGCAGTTCAGCTGACCATATTCATTAATCGTGTACACACTGTGATCTCCTGAAAGAGTTAAAACTCTGCCATTGTGAGTGGTTACCTCATATACTTCCTTTACCAAGTGTTTAGTCGCGTCTGAAATTGGTGACCAAACAGCTTGAAGCCCATCGTTGATTGTTAGAATCTTTACATCTGAATTTTTATCATGAAACTCATGATACACTTCTTCAACTGTTGAGAATTTTATGGTGTTATTTACATTTACCAAAATTGGTGTTTTGCCATCAACTGATTTTTTTCCAGTAAGACCTTTCACATCTACCTTGCCGTCAGTCGTCACGCCAAGGTAGTTTTTCTTTCTGCCACTTAGCACAACATACCGATATTCTTTGTCAATCTCCAGATCGACGCCTTGCTCTTTTTTAGTGTCTTCAATTACTTTTTGTATTTGCTCTTTTGTTGGATTTTTGATAAATAATGAATCAGTATCTCCGTATAACACCTCGATCCCAACTGATTTGCATTTCTTGATTGTCTCCATGATGATGTATCTTCCAATGGCAGTAGTTGCCTCAGCAGCCGGAAGAAAATACAACGGAAATATTTCCGCACCCATCACACCATAGCTGGCATTGAGAATGACTTTGAGCGCCTGGCTGACTACGGTGTACTGTTCTTTTTGTTCCTGGGTTTTTGCTTTTTTTGCCAAGCTTTTGTAGTAATTTACGCGAAGGTCCCTTAGCGAGCCAATGAGCATCGATGTGAGGCCGTTGTACTTTGTACAGACCCAGTGGTTTGTATCTGGAATGGCATTTTTTTTACATTCGTCATGCGGGCACCTTACCGTCTCATAGGAAAGGTTTCGCACTTTGATTATGCTTGGGTACAGACTGGCAAAGTCGGCCACTGTAACGTTGAAATGAATTCCCGCAACAGGCTCAATTACTAATCCTCCACGATACTTTTTGTCCTTAATTATTGCCTCATTTACCACGCCTTGGGATTTTGCGTCAAGCTCTTCTCTTCGTGGGATGAGCGCATTGCGCTGCCTGTGTTCATAGTACAACAAACTTCGAATCCATTGCGAGACTCCCATCCTTGCAATGTCGTCTATTGGCATCCTTGCGATCCTAGATATGACCACAAGAAGGTTCATCAACAAGTCGTTGTTGAAACTGGTAAGCTTGTGCGTAAGCCTTGCATCGTTGTAGCAATAATTGGCAAGCTGGTGGTTTGTCAGCTTGTCCAGCTCCACACCGTAATCTATCTTTGATTCGTTTAACAGCGCAATGCAGACGCTGTTTAGAGAAAAATCGGTGTACTTGTGAGAAAATGCGTATATCTGGAACGAGCGGTTCGACATGGTGCGATACAAATCAATGTGTACGCCGTGCTTGAGTGTGGCAGAATCCCTCATCATGTATAACGGGTTTTCAGAATTCTTGATGCCGAGTCGCTCCGCACGATTGTAAAGATATGGCATGTCGAATTCGTCGCCGTTAAACGTAATGACAAAAGGATACTCGGCAATTATCTTGAATGCGTCTTCGATCATCTTCTTTTCTTCTGCTTCGGAGTAAAACACAACCTTGACATCGGCCGGCACCTCGCTTTTGCCGTCAACTGAGCCTTCCTTTCTTAGAACAAAGACCATCTTTAGTCCATCGGAGCCCTCAAAACCTACCGCGGTGACTTTTTTTTCTGCTATTTTGGGGTCTGGAATTCTGCCAATTTCTGATTCGACCTCGATGTCAAAGCTGAGCCGTCGTATCTTTGGAATGGGCTGGTTTAGCAGCTCGGCCCACTTCGTGATGTACTCCTGGAATTCGTTTGCATTAACAATTCCTTTAGTGGTGTTTACATCAAGCAAGAGGCTCTTCATTGCCATGCTGACGTCTTCTGTTATCTCAAAGTCGTGCGGAACTATCTTGCCGTCTTTTATGGAATAATACTTGCCGACAATCAGGCCCCTGTCGTAAAGATAGTTCTCATAATACTTGATGTCGGATTCCCATGTCTCGATTATGTTTCTGATGCTCTTGTCAGTTTGCGTGCCGCCTATTGCGAGTGGGTCTGTAACTATTATTTTTGATACGAATATCTCTTTGTCGTTGAGAAGATCCATTTTTTTGTGCTGCTCGATTCTTATGATGTCCTTTCTTCCTGCAAGAAAGCTGAGCTCTTCTGGGTTTAGCTTGGAATAACAGTATGGCTTGTGGCCGGTCTCGTCTGTCCACAGAATGACTTTTTGCGTTTCAGGATTGTAGAACTTGAGCACGGCTGCAAGCTTTTGGTTGTCGTATGTGGCAGACACCAAAAGAGATGGTGGAAGTGTCTTTATTGGTGGTTCTTGCGCCTGCATCTTTCTTACCTTTTTGGCTCAGAAAACAAAGACTCGGCCCAGCGCTGGATTCTTTTTTTATCAAGCCTTATGACTTCGACTCCTGCCTCTTTGATCAGATCATAATCGGTCTCAGGATAGCTGTCCAAGCAGACAATTTTTTTGATTCCTATTGTGATTGCCATCTTTGTGCACTCCAGGCAAGGAACAAACGTCGTGTACAAAATTGCGTCCTTTGCCCCTGCTTCTATTCCCATTATGGCGCAGTGCATTATGGCGTTTGCCTCGGCGTGGTTGCAAAGGCACCTGTCCAATGCAGCGCCGGACTCGATCTTACCCTCCATTCGCAGCTGGCACCTCTTACAGCCGCCCTCAAAGCAGTTCTTCACGCCTGGTGGTGTGCCATTGTATCCGGTTGCAATCTGCCTGTTGTTTCTGACTATTACTGCGCCTACTTGTCTTGTCATGCAGTTTGAGCGCAACTTGGCAAGCTCGGCCTGGAGCATAAAGTATTCGTCCCAGGTTGGCCTCTCAAAATTTGCCTTCACAGACGGACTATGGTTTCATTGGTATTTAGATGGATCTCCGACTCTTGGTATTTTGCGTTGATAATTAAGTTATAATTGACTACTCGAAAGTATAAAATGCAAATGCCTTCTTTGGAGAACTAGTTGTCAGAATACGTTCAGCACCGCTACATAAAGCCAAACTCAATTGAGTTTCGACAATACCAGGCGGCACTGGCAGAACAAGCAAAAAAAGAAAACTGCCTAGTGGTCTTGCCAACAGGACTTGGAAAGACAGCTGTGGCACTACAAGTCATTGCAGAGTTTTTGTCAAAAGGTGGTGGCGGTGTTTTGTTTTTGGCGCCGACCCGTGTCTTGGCAAATCAGCACTATGAATTCCTCAAAAACAATCTTGCTTTGGAGGACATTGCGCTTTTGACAGGCGAGGACACGCTCACAAAAAGAAAAAAGCTCTGGGCAAACAGCGTCATATGTGCCACGCCCGAAATCACAAAAAACGACTTGGAAAGGCAGATCGTCTCAGCTGAGCAGTTTAGCTTGGTTATCTTTGATGAGGCTCACAGGACTGTGGGTGATTACGCATACTCGTGGATTGCCCAAAAGTTTGCAGGCACCAGCACGCGCATAATGGGCATGACTGCAACACTGCCAAGCGAAAAAGAAAAGGCAACTGAGATAATTACTACTTTGAGGATTGCAAGCGTGGCCCAAAGAAACGAACAGAGCCCAGACGTCAAGCCGTACATCCAGCACACCACGACCGAATGGGTCAAAGTCGACCTGCCTCCGGAAATGAAAGAGGTCCAGGCCTATCTGAGAAAGGCACTCCAAGGCCAATACCATGAGTTACAAAGATGCGGCTTGAGGCTTTCAGCTACGGTCTCGCTGTCTCAGCTTTTGCGTGCGCGCGATTTTGTCCTCAGACAGAACAGGAGGGCAGCAAAACCGCTGTTTACTGCAATACGGCTGCACTATGCGCTTAACATCTTGGAATCACACGGCGTCACGTCGTTTCTTAGGTTCTGTGAGAGAACTAGGCAAAAGAAAGGAGTCGGCATCAAAGACCTCTTTGAAAACGATTCTAATTTTTTGAGGGCGCTTGCATGCGCAAAGGACGCTCAAAAAAAAGGAATCGAGCACAGCAAAATCCCAAAGCTTGCTGAGTTGATAAAATCGACCCCACAAAAATCAATCGTCTTCACGAGCTACCGCGACTCTGTTGAGATAATCCACAACAGCCTCCTCAAGCTCGGAATACCTGCGGGATTTTTGATTGGCAAGGCAGGCGAGACAGGACTAAAGCAAAAAGAGCAAATCGAAACAGTACAGAAATTTCGAGACGGAGAATACAGCGTCCTTATCGCAACGCGTGTGGGTGAGGAAGGACTCGACATCTCGGAGGTAAACCACGTGATCTTTTTTGATAACGTGCCAAGCTCGATTCGATTCATTCAAAGAAAAGGTAGAACCGGCCGCAAATCGATTGGCAAGCTGACAGTACTTATTGCAAAAGACACCATAGATGAGGCGTACTATTGGGTCGGCCAGAGAAAGATAAAAGCTGCACAAAACATGGGTGAAAGACTGACTATGGACCTACAAAAGCAACAAGAAATGCCAAAATCAATGCTTGATGCTTATTTCTGATCAGGCTAATCTCTTGATGATGTGGTAGCCGAACTCTGTTTTGATTGGCTCTGAAATCTCGCCCACTGAGAGCTTAAAGGCAGCTGTCTCAAACGGCTTTACCATCTTTCCGCGTCCAAAGTATCCCAAGTCGCCTCCTCGCTTGCCACTGCCGGTGTCAAGCGAAAGCTGCTTTGCAAGCTCGGCAAACTTTTCCCCTTTTTTTAGTCTCTCAAGTATTGCAAGTGCTTGACTCTGCTTTTCGACTAGGATGTGCGCGCATTTTATCTTGTCCATGCCTACTCATCAGAAATTCCAACTGAAATATCTTCTCATAGACCCCATGATACCTTTGTGGTTGGAACCAGCTTCAAAAACGGCGCCTCGCCCTCCTTCCATGGATCTCTTCTGACCCACTCGAACTTGGCAAAAAATTTTTCATAGATTTTCTGGAATTCTGGGCCGCCTTCTATTACCTCCACTCTACCTTGCGTAAGAACTGCCTTGTGCCCCCCGGGTTTGTAGATATCTACAGCGATTGCAGCCTTTGGGTTCTTTTTGATGTTCTTCCACGTTCTTGTCTTGTAATCGGTCGCAATGAAAAATGCATCATCTGCAAAAATAAACGAGACCGGTTTTACGTGTGGCATGTCTTTATTGGTGGTGGCAAAACGCGCCTCCTCTATGGAGGCAAGAAACTTGCGCTCTTTGCCTGTGAACTTCAATTAAAAATCCGCTCCCTTATTTGCGGGATCTTTGAATAAATGATATCTCTTATCCTGACTTGGTCATCTTCAGTCGGCATGCCCTGTCTTAGTGCAGTCACCGCGGCGCTTGCCATGCCTAGTGCCATTCCGACTATGATGCCAAAGACGAACTCCTTCACATCGCTCACATGCAGCTGGGATTTGTTTTCTTCAAACTCTTGTAGGTACAACGGGATGGTTTGTAGTGCCCCATCAAGGGTTTGTGTTATGAGTTCATCAAGTTGGTCGCCTTGACTCATGATCTGTGTGGAGACATTCCTGTAATAAATCTGCAGAAAATGCTTTTAATGACGGTGATTTCATAGTCGAACAATGGCACCATATTTTACGGTGACTACTGCCAACGAAGCGCTTCCAGCGGTCATCGAAAAGTACAACCGGCTCCAAAAACAAAGACAGGAGGTACAAAAGATCGAAGCCCAGCTAAACTCACAAATGGCCGTCTCGTTCAATCTCGGCGAATACGTGGCAATAAAACAACAGCTCAATAAGGCAGTGACAAAATTCTACCAGCTTGTGGAGGAGCTTGAGAGCACTGGGGTCGTACTCAAGAGCTTGGAGGAAGGGCTTTTGGATTTTCCATCAAAAAGGTTTAACGAGGATGTCTGGCTGTGTTGGAAAGAAGGTGAAAAAGAGATAAAATTCTGGCACGAAAAAGATGTGGGATTTATGGGCCGCAAGCCGCTCAGCGTAAGCGACGAGTCACTTGTATGAGTTTGGCTGTCTGGTTTAGAGTAATACGCGTAAAGTTTCTTTTAGCTTCAGTCATTGCGGTCGCACTAGGCCTAGCAGTATCATATTGGCAGACAAAAAACCTCGACATCCTGCACGCGGCAATAACCATGGGAGGAGTCATGGCTCTGCATGCAAGCGTCGACCTGCTAAACGATTTTTGGGATTATAAAAGAGGAATAGATACTGCTACCAAGCGAACCAAATTCAGCGGCGGCACAGGAGTATTACCGGAAGGCCTATTGCAGCCCTCCCATGTGTACAGGGCTGGGGTGGCATTTTTGATTCTGGGCTCAATTGCAGGAATATACTTTATTGTGCTTTATGGGTGGGTAATAGCCGCAATACTTGGGTTTGCGATACTGTCGATTTATTTTTACTCTACAAAGATCGTCGACGTGGGACTGGGCGAGATATTTGTGGCAATCAAAGGGACAATGATTGTTCTTGGCACCATATACATCCAGACTCAGGCCGTTCTGATGCCGAATATGGTCGCAGGAATCGTCGCCGGCACCCTTTCCGCATTTGTGCTGTATATCACATCCTTTCCAGACCACGATGCAGACAAGCAAAAAGGCAGAAGGACGCTTGTAGTAATTTTGGGAAAACAAAAGGCCACAAAACTGTTCTGGGCATTCCCCGTGTTTAGCTACTTGCTGATTGCATGGGGGGTGGCCTTTGGTGTGTTTCCGATTTTCTGCTTGGCTGCGTTTGTAACCATTCCGTTTGCAATCAAAGGAGGCTACAAAATAAAGTCACATTTGGATGATTTGAGTAAATTCACGTCTATTATGAAATCCGCCTTGCTCTTTAGTAGGCTCACTGGGGCGCTTTTTGTTTCTGGATTTGTTGCGCAGATCTTAGCTGAGCTCAAATGATTAGGATTAAATCGGATCTAGTTTCAAAGCGCTTATGATCAGTGGGTGCGCAACATCGCAGGGCACAAAAAACTTTACACAAAAATTTGGCAGTGTTTCAGATAACTATAGAACATTTCAAGAACTATCGCTTTCAAACGTGGGTATTGGAACGTATCTTGGAAACCCAGACGAACAGACAGACCAACTTGTAATTGAGGCAGTTAAAAGATCCGTTCTTGCGGGAATCAACGTAATAGACACCGCAATAAATTACCGTGGACAAAAAGCAGAGCGCTCCGTTGGAAAGGCAATATCACAGCTCGTTGACGAGAGGAAAATCGAGCGTAATCAGATCTTTGTGAGCACCAAGAACGGTTATCTTACAAACGACGCGGACACCAAAGAAGATTTTTGGAGTTACGTGCAACGCGAATACACAAAACGCGGCGTTCTTGGTGCTGGCGACATATCTTCTGGATACCACTGCATGACTGTCAGATATCTGGAAGACCAACTTGAGCGCAGCATCAAAAATCTAGGCCTCGAATGCATCGACCTCATGTATCTGCACAACGCAGTAGAAGGACAGATTCAAGACATCACAAAAGATCAATTTGTCAAAAACCTAAAAGATGTCTTTGAGCTGTATGAACAAAAAAGAAAACAAGGCAAGATCAAATACTATGGCATGGCCACGTGGGAGTGTTTTCGCGTCACACAAGACAACCCGCAACATCTCTCACTATACGACACAATCCAGCTTGCAAAGCAGGTGGGCGGAGACAATCATGGCTTTAGATTCATCCAGATTCCGTACAATTTGTACTATGATCAGGCCTTCATGTTAAAGAATCAACCAATCAATGGAAAGATGATGTCGATTCTTGATGCAGCTCAAATCTGTGGAATCGGTGTCTTTACTAGCGTTCCACTGATGCAGGGCAGACTGCTTGCACCCGGCGTGCTGCCAGGCTTTGGCAACCTGAGTCCCCCCTTGCAGTGTCTCCAGTTTGTTCGTTCCACGCCTGGTGTTTTGGCCCCTTTGGTTGGACAAAAATCACCAAGTCACGTCGATGAAAATTTGGAGATAATGAAGATTGGGCCGATGCAAAAAGAGGAATTTGACGAGCTGGTAAAAAAGCTAGTCTCTTCTTAGGTTCTGACCTTTCCGCCAAAATCTAGAATTGAACTCGAAATGTTTGGCACGTTTCTTTCTATGTGCAAAAGAGTGCCTCTTTTTTCCAAAACCTCGATTGCGATGTATTCGCCGGTAGAAGGTCTGTCCTTATCTGCATAAACTATTACGAGGCTCGCTATTTCGTTGTTTTGCACTGCACCATCAGAGTTCTGATTTATTATCCAATACACAAAGGCCGAAGTCGTTTGGGGCTCTTTTGTCTCACGCGTTGGATCTGTTTCTATCAGTCCTGATTTTTTTGCAGCATCAAGTGCATCACTCAACGAATTGTAGGATCCTTCGCTTAGCATGCCTGCGTAAATATTGTCGTATGTGATTGTGTGGCTTCCTTCTTTGATTATCTTGTATGTTACCTTTACCTTCATTGGAGACACGTCAACGTTTCCGTTTGTGGTCGAAGTCACTGGAGTTGCAGTCACCGTGACTTTGTTGTTCGCCACGTTTGCAGTGCCAGTCATTTTCCCTATGATCTGCAGCGAGTTTGCGGAATGCAAGGCCGCGTCCTCGACTACGTCCTTCATCACTTCGCTTGATGAAAATCCGGAATTCATGATGGCCCATGTCATCCCGACAGCCACCGTTGCAAACGTTATCAAAGCTGTGTTGTACCAAAAAGTCATACCTCTCCGGCTGTAGGCCATTGGATCTTGTTACATTTGGAACAACTATTTTCTATAGTGTGTTTGTGACGAACGGATAACATCTCGCATCATTTTATATAGAAAAAAGAGTTTGAGGCAGACATGTCGTTACCAAAATTCTCCAGCCGCGCATTCTTGGCTCCAATGGCTGGAGTAAGCGACGTGGCGCTACGCTTGCTGTGCAAAGAGATGGGGGCGGGGTTGGTGGTGACCGAGCTGACCAGCATTCACGCCATTGTCGCAAAAGAAAGACAGCTCAAGCAAGAAAACAGAAAGATAAGCGAATTCATAGAGTTTTCCCAGAAAGAAAGACCATTGGCAATCCAGCTTTTCGGCTCGGATCTTGAGGCCCTAGAAAAGGCAGCAAAGATAGTGGAGCCACATTTTGATTTAATTGACTACAACATGGGCTGTCCTGCGCCCCACATAACACAGCAAATGGCAGGAGGAGCACTGCTACAAAACGAAAATCTAACAAGAAAGATATTCCGCGTCTTAGTCTCAAGCGTAAGAAAACCAGTCACGCTCAAGATGAGGGCCGGCGTGGAAAACAAACTCGTCTTCAAAAAGATAGCAAGAATAGCACAGGAAGAGGGAATACAAATGATCACACTACATGCAAGAACAGTAAAACAAGGTTACTCGGGAAAATCTGACTGGAATCTCATCAGGGAGCTGAAAGAAACAGTGGATGTGCCAGTAGTGGGAAACGGCGACATTGCAACACCAGAACATGCAAAGCAAATGCTTGAACAGACTGGGTGTGACTATGTCATGATAGGCCGCGCCGCAATGGGGAATCCATTCATATTCAAACAAATCAATGATTACCTCGCAACTGCATCATACCAAAAATTTCGTCCAGATGACAAAATAGAGGTCTTTTGTAGATATCTTGATTATGCAGCCTCGCATAAGATCAAATTTGCAAACATAAAACAGCAGGCAATGCGTTTTACAAAAGGGCTTGTGGGCGGAGCACAGATAAGATTAAGGATCATGAGTGCGAGCACAATTAACGAGCTAAAAGATACGATGGTCGAAGCTGCACGACCGCAGCATATGTATAAATACGAAAAATGTTGCGCCAACTTATGCCCGTAGACCCAGTCTGTGGAATCGAGATGGACGAGAGCCTGGCAGTTACATTCGATTATGAAAACAAGAAATACTTTTTTTGCTGCAATGGGTGCAGGCGCATCTTCAAAAAAAAACCTAAAAAATGGTCAAAAAAAGCCTAAAGTGGGTATCTGCCGCACATTCTGCAAAACTTTGAGTTCGCTTCTACTGGCTGGCGGCAATCTGGGCATTTACTGACAGAGTCATCAGGGACATCAAGCTCGTAGTATTTTTTGTAGATCTCATAGTAATGCAAAGACTCTTTCGTTCTTATCGTGACGCCGTCTTTTTCTTTAATTTTTTTGATTTTTTCAAAGAACACGCTATCTGGTATTGCAACCTCAAAAAACTCTGTGAGTCCCTGAGTTCCTGCACCCTCTTGCATGGGTGATTTTTGTCTCCAGCATATCGATTTCGGCATCTTGTCCTCAAAGGCCTTTCTTAAGATCCACTTGCCGAACTTTTTGTCTCCTTCTTGACGAACCTTGAATTCGATTGGCAGGTTTTGTGCAAATTCGACGACTTTGCTGTCGCAAAACGGCGATTCGACACAAATGCCTAGTGCCTTGCCTAATTTGTGAGAAGGAAAATGCATTATCTTTGCTATTCTTTGTAGATCGAGCTCAAGATCTTTTTGGCTTTTGTTCAGTAAAAAGTTGTATCCTGCAAACAATTCGTCTGCACCATCGCCAGTTACGATCTTGTCGTACCCTGCATTTTTTACTTCAGAGAGCGCGAGGTACGACACTACATTGTTTCGTATCTCAATGTCGTTAAAGTTCTTTAAGATCTTTATGGTGTTCTCGATGCCATCAGAGACCTCAATTGCATCGCACATTTTAATCGAAAGTGGTATGTCCAGCCTCTGGGCGACAAGCTGGCAGTATGTGAGGTCGGATGCGACAAAGTCTTTGGCTATGATTGAGACTGCCCTGATCTTTCGCTCTTTTAGAAAATACGCCAGTATGGTGCTGTCGAGCCCACCTGAAAGAGAAATGTACTCAGCTGTGCATTTTTCAACCGCACCTTTTAGCACATCGTATGCTTGGGCAACAAACTCTTGCATCGTATTAGTGTGGATGAAATTCAAATAAAGTTTTAATGAAAATAAAATTAGCTTCAGCTATTTTGCATAAAACAGCTTGTCGTTTTGCTTTCACTGCCCTCATTGTTAACTTTAAATATATTGCAGACAGATTTTTGATATTGCTACTGCCTGCGGAAATTGAATCAAAGACGCTCATACCAGCACTACGTGCCATCTTGGCCAAAAAGCTTGCAGAGGAGCACAAAATTAGAGAAGACGAAATATCAAAGATGCTTGGCGTCACCCAAGCTGCAATAAGCAACTATATCCGAGGCACACGCGGTGATCCAAAATTAATCCAAAAACTGGTTGCAGACGAGCAAGTATCTGAGATGCTCAAAGAGCTCAGCGACAGGCTGGCATCCGACATGGCATACACTCCATCAAGCTTGGCAAAATTCATCAGCCTTTGCAACTACATCAAGTCAAGCCTTCTCATATGCGAGATCCACCATAATCTTGAAACAAACATAGATGAAGCAATTTGCAAAGAATGCGAAAATATGCTGCTAAAGGGTCCAGGAAGCGTATACTAGTTCTTTGTTATTGAAATCTCGATGGTGGAGAGCATCCTTTTGCCAAAGACATTGGCGTTTTCGGAATCCAGAAGAATGTGCTGAATCTTGCATGCACCGTTAAGCATCTTTTCAACTATGATGTTGGCAACTGCGACTGCGTTTGGAATCGAGTTTCCTTTTGCCAAAAGAACAACCTTGTTGTGCTTATTAATCAGCGCGAAGACGTCAAGTGCGGACTGCATTACAGGCTCATTTCTTACATAATAGTTGTATGGCTGATCTGAAATAACTTGATTGTTTGTCTCCCCCATACTAATCATTGCACTTTTTTCCAAATTCACAATTCTTTTAAGTTTTATCGACGATTTGTCCATCAGTTAAAGTAATCAATTGGAATGTTTTGGTAATCGCCGTTTGGCAGCCTTCTTCTAATCACAATAGGAATCGCCCTGTCTTCAAGTTCTTTTAATGCTATGTCAAGTGACGTTCTGGCAGTTGGAGGAATCTCGATAAATGGTGGTGCACCCTGAGACAGTTGCAAGGCGCGCGCTCCCAAAATTCTTGCTTTCTCAAACCTGGTGAGCGTGGGCGGCCCGATTGCTATTTTGCCCTTTCCGGCAAGTGGGATCTCGACTGGTTCGTGAACAGGGTCAACGTCGATTATCTCGCGTTGCTCCATCTCTTTTATTTTCTTGTCGAGTTCTGCGCGTTCATCCTCAGTCAGTTCTTTTGTCTCAAAGATCTTCTTGTATGCATTTATTGCATCCTCCATCGTTGTGTCTTCGCTGATCTCTTCGGAAGTTGCAGGCCTAGCAAATTCTGGTTCCTCCTCAATTTCTTCAGTAATCTCAACTTCAGCTTCCTCAGGATCCGACAAGTGAAAAAACTGACTTGGTACGGTTATATATTCATACGCCAGAATCTGTAAGATGAGTGCCGGTTCTGTATCTAGCTCGCACCTTGTAATCGAGATAAAAACCAAATCAAAGCTTGCATGCGAGCTGAAACGTCACCTCTCGCCAAAGACAGTGGGAGCAATACTACGATCATTGCCTCTTGATGGAAACGTGCACTTTCTTGGCCAAAATATAGTGTACATAGAGACCGCGATAAATTCTGGGATTGAAAGACAGAGAAAGGAATTCAAAAAAGGCGACATTGCATTTTCGCCTGCTGGTGGAAGCATCTGCTTTTTTGTGTCTGATGTGGTGACGACAAAACCGATGACACCAATTGGAAAGATTCTGGATAATGTCGATGCGTTAAAAGAAGTAAAACCTGGTGACGTTATCGCGGTTTATCAACCAACTTGTTGATAGATCCAGTGGCCGCTGTACCCGCCCGCACGTTTTAGCGCGCCTTTCTTTAGCAGGCTCACAAGACATGCGTTTGCCGCAGATATCTTGACACCGGTCTGTCTTGCTAATTCTTGTGCAGTCAGATAGTTGTTTGATTTGATGAGTTTGAGTGCTTGGTCTTCATTTACAAAGACGGTGATTTCTGCTTTTTTTTCTGATTTTTCTTGTTTTTTGTCTTTCTTGTCTTTTTTAGCTCCTTGTTCTTTTGTCTTGTCACTTTCCTGCCTTTTTTCCATTTGAGCTGCACTTGCTTTCTTTGCTCCACCCATACACTTGCAACAAAATTCTCTATTTATAAACGATTGATATTGTGCTTGAAGGCTGTGGTGTAAAAACTTGGAAATTGTTTGCGCGATTCTGACAAACTAGGTTTAGTATATTGGGATTTTTTACAGAAATCATTGGTAAGAAGGTATCTAGATCGTAAAACAAAGGAACACTTTAAACGAATGGTTCGTTATGACGATGAGCCAAAGTATGTAACAGAGATAGGCCCCAAGATACCAGAGTTTGAAGACTCTTTAAACTCCAAGAGGATAATCTATCTCAAGGATGTCGGCCGCGAAGGCTCATCGGATCCCAGCGAGCTGCTAAATGAAAAAATACATGATTTGCGTCAAGCTGCAGAGGAGACAAGCCAGTACATCAAACAAGTCAACAATTATTTGGACAGACAAAAGCTGCGAATAGACGAGCTAAAGAAACTACAAAAAATCTTTGAAAAGCAGATTCTGAGCCTAGAATCCGGTTTAGAAAACGACGGAAAGAAATGATTTTGAAGATCTTGACACTAGATTCGTCCGTGTTTGCTCAGTGTGATTGCTAGCTGCGCAGGATCAAATGGCTTTAACACATAATCTATGGCGCCTGCCCTCATCGCGTCCTGGACTATGAAGCTCTTGCCTGTGGATGAAATCATGATTACTTTGGCGTCTGGATCCAGTTTTCTTATGGCGCGCAGCGCCTGTATGCCATCTGCTTTGGGCATCAGGACGTCCATTGTCACCAAAGTGGGATGGTGTTCTTTGTACTTGAGAACCGCCTCAACTCCGTCACCTGCCTCGTAGATCTTTCTTGATAGCTTGTTGGATTCTACGATGTTGCGTATCGCCTTCCTTGTAAAGTGCGAATCGTCCACAATCAGAAACGATGGTTCGTAATCAAAAGACATGTTCAACTATCTCCGGACTTTGCCAAGGCGTGCAAAATATTCGTCTTATTTACAAGGCCGATCAAATTCCCATCGTCGTCGTTTATGCCCAGGCTGTCGATTTTTTTGTTAAGAATTATCTTTGCCGCGGTTTTCATACCCATCATGGGATTCACTGCAATGATGCCTTCTGTCATTATGTCTCCTGTTAGCTGTGCGCCCACAAAACCTGTCTCAGACCATAATCCGTCATCCTCAGAATAATTGCTTTTGCTGGATTGAACTATGTTCATTTTAAACGTCTCCATGGTGGCCCTGAAGATATCGCCGTTTGTGACTATTCCTACCGGGTTTTTTGTCTCATCAGCTACCACCACTCTAGATATGTCACAAGTTGCCATTAACTTGATGATTTCGTGAAGTTTGTCGTTGACAGATGCAGAAAAATAGCTGACAGTCATGTAGTCATAAACTTTGCATTCATCGTGGCAACAATTGACGTAATACTGCACCAAGTCAGTCTTTGTGACAATGCCTTCAAGTTTGTCGTCAGACCATATCCCCAACGTGCTCAGTTTGTTGCTAAGCATGATGTGCGCTGCCTGCTGACAAGTAATGCTGCCTGTAGTAAATATGATGTTGTTCATTATCTCCTGTGAAGTTATCTCGTGTATGTCACGCCCGCTTTTGTCTATGAATAGAAATCGGATGATGTCTTTGTCGGTGATTATTCCAATGGGCTTGCTTTTATCATAAACGAAGATCTTGCTGATCTTGTTCGTAATCAAATTCGACATGGCGTCGTAGATGCTTTGGTCTTTTTGTATACCAATTACATTGACATTTTTGATGTAGTCTATTGTGTCTATGTTTTTTGAAGCATACTCAAATTGATTGGCCGTGGCCATACGTTCAATCATTGAGATCGGAATTTTATTTTCCAGTTAGTTTGTTCTGAACAAACATCTTGGCTAGCTTTGAACTGACTTGTGTGATGTGTGCACTGCCATATCTTTCAACTATAAATAGCATCAAGTAAACATACTGTCATGGGCCTAGTTTCAAAAGGAGCCAAATGTGACGTCGACGGCTGCAACAATGACGGTGCACGCTCGCTAAACTCATCCAAAGTCGAAAATGCAGGACTCCGTCTCAAATCCTCTGCAAAAAAAGCTGTGTTGTGTAAAGAACACTACAAAGAATGGAAAAAGGAGACAAAGGAAGACCGAGAGCTGGAGCGAGCTCGCTACGACCGCTTCTAGTGCTTTCTCTTTATTTCTAATTTTTGATTCTTGAGTTTTTGGAGATAGCTTTGTTGCAGCTTCGAGTAGTATGCGTCAAGATTTTTGTATAGTCGCTTTGGCTTTCGTGGTTTTTGTGTTGCGAGTACATATGCAGCAATGATTGGAAAAGCTATGGTGGAATCAGCGTATACCGTTACTGTTCCAGAGTGCGCATCCTGCACCTTTCCCCAGCTTTTTCCTTCTTGCAGAGTTGCGCCGGAAAGACCGCCAGTATCCGGGCGCGCGTCGGTAATCTGTATTATGTAGTCTTGACCACCATCGTCGTTGCCAAGTATCTGATCAAGCATCGGCCCTGTTTGTTGTGCCGTGTTCTTTGGAACGCCTCCTCCAAGTTCCACTATTGCGGATTTCTTGGAATTGTACACTATGGCAGCCTGCTCCAGTATCTCCCGCACGAAATCCAGGCTGTAGATTTTATTTTGCAGTCTGTGGACTCCAAGGTTCATTGCCAAAGAAGAGTCTTTGAGTGTAGAGACATACACTGGAACGTCGTATTTGTAAGCAGAAACAAGAAAGCTCTTCTCCGGATGTTTTGCGTGCTTGGCGCTAAGTTGACCCATTATGTTGCAAAACTCCGCCGTCGTGAACGGCTTGTTGATTAGTCTGTCTCTAAACATTTGCTGAACAACTTTGTCCTCAGCTGCAAGAGTCTCAATAAATTTGATGTAAACATCTCTAATTCTGACAATTTCTTTTTCATAGAGTACCATGTCGTCTACTTCAAAATGACCTTGTTTTACTGGAAATCCTCTTGCAAAATGGTCTTCATGGTAGATGTTTGCACCAGTGGCTATTATCCAATCAACGAAGCCCTTTTCAATCAAAGTCTTGATTATTCCGCCGAACCCAACCGGTGTCATAGCTCCGGCAACTGTGAGGCAGATCACTGCGTCTTCTTCTATCATTCTTGCGTATAACTTGGCAGCCTCGCCAAGTTGTCTTGCGTTGTAGCCACTACTCGCAAAGATTTCGACAAGATCTTCAATCGAGGTATTTTTTCTGATCTTGATGTGCGGTATGTCTTTTCCTCGAAAATGATGATGATCCATGTCGATCGGGTTTTTTAATGGTATAATAATTATTGTATCGTTATGAAATTTTTAAAATAGTTTCGAGTCTTTACTATACACAATTGAAAATAGTCGATGTTGCCAACCGGCAGCGAGTCAACCGACAGCCAGACGACACAATCACGCTACTCGAAGGTGGAAATTTTGTTGAACAAGGCTTTACAATCAAAAAGATAATGCTGCGGTTGTTTGTGGAAAAAACAGACCCAAAACTCGGACCATATTCTCTTATCACGGTGCTTGTTGAGACTGACAAGGGTTCAATTGAAATGGTCTACGACGAAGGGTTTAGGGGTCAAAATGCGCTAAAAAGAACTGCCGACTTTGTTTTAAACAACCTCGGATTGTCTGCCATAATTCTGCGCTCTGTGGTTGCCCTTGACTCAAAATCCTAGTCTGCGACATAACATTTAATTCAATAGTTAAGACTGTCTGAAATTGTGCGCATATTGCAGCTACATTGCGACAGCATAGAGTATACCCCGACCAAAAAAGAGATCAAATCTGCAGAAGATATAGTCCCAGCAACTAAACGAATCGACGAGGTCGTGGTTGCATTTGTGGCAATCGAAGAAGGCGATGACTCGGACGTTGCAAAGAAGGCAATATCTGAAATAAAGGCCGGCATGGACAAAGTCGGATGCAAAAAACTCCTTCTGTACCCTTACGCACACCTCAGCTCTAATTTGGCGCCTCCAGCGCTTGCGTTCAACTTGCTAAAAGAAATGGAATCTCTTGCACCCGAGTTTGAAGTCTCTAGGGCGCCTTTTGGATGGACCAAATCATACAATCTGAAGGTCAAAGGACACCCGCTTGCAGAAAGCTCTAAAGTTATAACAAAGGACGGCCACGACCACGAAGAACACACATCGGAGGCGCTCAAATCAGAATCGAAGATACGCTCATACTGGTACATCATGACGCCCGATGGAGCAATGCACGAGATTGACAAATTCAATTTTTCAAAACACAAAAAGTTAGAGATCCTCTCCAAATATGAAGCAGCAAAAAAAAGGGCAGTCGACGAACCACCACCACACGTAAAACTCATGAAAAAGATGGCCATTGCAGACTATGAGCCTGCTTCAGATTCCGGCAACATGAGATTCTATCCCAACGGCCGGCTGATAAAGTCACTTCTTGAACGATTTGTCACAGACGAAGTCAAAAACTACGGAGGTCTGGAGGTAGAGACACCAATAATGTATGACTCACATCACCCGAGCATGGAGAGCTACTTTAACAGGTTTCCGGCAAGGCAATACAACATAAATTCGGAAGGAAAACAACTCTTTTTGAGGTTCGCCGCCTGTTTTGGCCAGTTCCTGATGGCAAACGACTTTCAGATATCATACAAGAACCTGCCTGTGAAACTATACGAGCTCACCAGATACAGCTTCAGAAGGGAACAATCAGGAGAACTCGTGGGCCTCCGTAGATTGCGCGCCTTTACCATGCCTGACTGCCATGCTTTTTGCGCAGACATTCCGCAAGCAATAGGTGAAATTCGAAAACGCTTTGATCTCTCAAGGTTCGTGCTCAAAGAAATAGGAATTGACGAGTCAGATTATGAAATGGCAATTAGGTTTACTGAAGACTTTTACAAAGAAAACAAAGGAATCATAGAAGAGCTAGTCAAAAAGATCGGCAAGCCAGTACTGGTCGAGATGTGGAAGGAAAAATTCTTTTATTTCGTTCTAAAATGGGAGTTCAACTACGTGGACAATTTGGGCAAGGCATCCGCTCTGTCCACAGACCAAATCGACGTGGAAAATGGCATGCGATATGGAATCAAGTACTTTGACGAAAATAACACTCCTCATCACCCAATAATTTTGCACAATTCGCCAAGCGGCGCAATAGAGCGTGTCATATACGCGTTACTGGAAAAGGCCGCACTTGACCAAAAAGAAGGTCGAAAGGCGCAACTTCCTTTGTGGCTTGCACCGACTCAAGTTAGAGTGATTCCACTCAAGGAAGAATTTTTACAATATTGTGAAGAATTGGCAGAAAAACTCACTCAACACGAGATACGTGTCGACATTGACGACAGAAACGAAAGCGTGGGCAAGAGAATCAGGGATGCAGAAACGGAATGGATAAGATACAGTCTAGTCATAGGCGACAAAGAGATCGGAAAAGCCAATCTTTCTGTAAGGGATAGAAAAACTGGAGGTATTCGCGAAATCACTTTTGATGATTTTGTAAAAGAGATAAAAGAACAGACCAAAGGCAAGCCATTTGCAAAGATAAACTTGGCACTACACCTCTCAAAGAGGCCGCAGATAATGGTGTGAATGCATTGCATACGGTTGTTTGTTTGAATCAAACATGTTAAACTAGAATAAGACGGCCAGTCAAGTTCAACTAGATAACATTGGGCCTAAATATCTTGGTTGCAGAAGACAGCATCGCATACGCTGTGCTTTATCAACAGATCTTCGAGTCGCGTGGCCATTCGGTAAAGATAACCCTGGATGGAGAAGAATGCGTCTCGGAATATCTAGGAGCCTACAAAAGGAAACCGTTTGACATGGTGGTATTGGATTACTCGATGCCCAAAAAGACTGGTTTTGAAGTGGCAAAAGAGATTCTAAAGGTAAGGTATGATCAAAGAATCCTGTTTATAACCGGCTTTGGTGATGAAATTGAGGCAAAATTAGATGAGCTTGGCAATACAAAAAACATCGCAGTTCTTGAAAAACCGTTCAATTCCTCAACACTTACTGAATGGCTCGACAGAATAATCAAAGAAGATACAACAAACAAAATTCTCGAGTTAAACCGCGCCTAAATCATCATAATTTAATTTGCAGTGTTTTCTGGACTAGTTTGGTAGATGAGCTATCTTGATTTGTATCTGAATAAAAGCCCTTTAATCATATCGCCAAACGAGGATGGTAGAAAGGCTGCCACTGTGTTTGGCGTCCCATTTGATTCAACACACTCGTTCAAGCCTGGAACCCGGTTCGGCCCAGACACAATAAGAAACACATTCAACAATATTGAGATATTTGAGCCAAAGTTTGGAATAGACCTTGAATCCGTCAACATAACAGATCTTGGTAATGTACACCACACTGTAAATGTACAAGAAATGCTGGACATGGTGAGTAAAATTGCTGCCGAGTTACAAAAAAATAAAAACATGACAATAATTCTTGGTGGTGAGCACTCACTTACTTATGGAGCGTACACAAGTTTCCCAAAAGACACTGCATATGTGGTCTTTGACGCACATTACGATTTAAGAGATGGTTATGCTGGTGCGCAATACAGCCATGCCTCATATCTGCGCCGAATCGTGGAAAGGCGTGGTGCAGAAAACATAATTCATGTTGGGGCGCGTTCTTTTGTTAAGGAAGAACTGGCATTTCTACAGGAAAACGAAATTGAAACTGTGACTGATAAAGCCATACGACAGGGAGACGGCCCAAAACTCATCAAAGACAAACTTTCTACATTCGACAAAATATATGTCAGCGTCGATCTTGACGTGCTGGATCCCGCCTTTGCACCAGGCGTAGGAAATCCAGAAGCAGTTGGAATAACATCAAGGGAGCTGCTTGACATGATATATTCGTTGGACGGCAAATCCATATCGTGCTTGGATATAGTCGAATTAAACCCAACATATGACAATGGCGCTACCGTAGCCATAGCTGCGAAGTTGATGTCAACAATAATTGCCATGAATATTAAATAGACTCCTTCAATCTCAAAAAACAGATGTTAAACAACTTTAGGGATTCACTGAAGCCACATCTTGAGAAACTCGGCGGCGTCTTTGCAGCAACTGGCCTTTCACCAAATTTCTGGACATCGGTTGGACTAGGGTTTGCATTTTTGTCTGCCGTAGCATATGCCCTGAATCCGCAAATTCAATTTGCTGCAATAATTGGCGGAGCCTTGTTACTGATTTCTGGGTTTTTTGATGTCGTAGATGGCCAAGTTGCACGAGTCACAAAAAAGGTCTCAAAGAGAGGAGGTTTTTTGGATTCGGTTTTTGACAAGATAGCCGAAGTAGCTATATTTTTGGGGCTGCTGGTGGGCGGTTTTGCCGAGCCATATTTGGTGTTTTTGGCAATCACGCTTTCCCTACTTGTCAGCTATGCAAGGTCAAGAGCTGAATCTCTTGGAATAAAACTACAGGGTATAGGAATAGGCGAAAGAGCTGAGAGACTACTTGTCATCGCAATAATAGGAATGACTGGCTTTATGCAATATGCAATAATAATAGTGATCATAATTGCAGCAATCACCTTCATTCAAAGAATTATAATCACGGCAAAAAGCATTCAAGAATGACTAGTATAATCTTCCTGCCTGTCTTCTAGAGTCGGCAGATCTAATCTTTAGTATTCCAAAGTGAATCGCGCAAGACACACAGTACCATTTTAGAACTTTTGGTGCAGCAATGTATGCGCCTTGCGCCCTTAGTTCTTTTGCAAGAGATGACTCGACCAAGTTCAGTCTCGATGTTACTTTTTTTGCCTTATCTTTTGGAACTGTAGCTCCGCAATTGGTGCATTGAATTCGATCCGAGGAACCTTTTCCGCCCTTACGTCGTCCTCTGCTTGCACGCTTTAATGGCATGCCTGTCCTTCAAGGTGCCTCCTTATATTCTTGTACGCAGAGGGTGCAAATTTGGAGCGGTAATGCGTCTCTTACTTTGGAATCACTTGGTAGACGGCAAATTTGTTTTCAGCATCTATGTTGTAGTGCGTAATTAACTCAAAACTGTAGTTTTTTACCATCTTTATCTTCTCATAAAGCGATTCGCCGACCACCATGGTGTTGGGTTTTGCAAGGGAGTTTATCTTGGAGCAAGCGTTCACAGTGGACCCAAAAATGTCATCAATCGCAGATGTAGCAATTATTGCTACCCTGACAGGCCCAAACGTCGCACTGATCCTGTAGCTGATTTCTGGTAGGTTCTCGTCCCTTAATGTTTGGTTTATCTTCTCTTTTGCGTCAAGTACCTTCATGCAACAATCCAACATTTCTTCAAATGGGCCTATCTCTTCCGAATCTGTTTTTGGAAAATAGTATAACAACGCGTCGCCGATGTTTTTTACCACGACCCCACCATTCTGAGTAATTACTGTTGCCAGCGAATTGAGAACTATTGAATAAAATTTTGTAGTCTGAAAATCACTAAGCTTTGAGGTGAGCCTTGTCGATCCTACTATGTCGACAAAACACACACAGTAATTCGAGCTATACTGTGAGAATTGCAAAAGTATGTCTTTTTGCTGCTTGATGACGTCTTCACGTTCTTTGATTTTTAACAACGAGTCTTGAATCTGCTCAGCCATCCGATCAAAAGATTGCGACAGTTGGCCTATTTCATCCTGGGTTCTTATGTTGGTACGAACATCAAGGTCGCCGCTAGCTATTTTTCGTGCCGCATGTTGAAGTTTTATCAAAGGCTTTGAAATCAGCTTTGACAAAAAGTATGCTACGATTCCGACAGCTATTGTTATTATTGCCCCAAGCAGAAGGATTTTTTCCTGTAGCTCGTGAACTGGCTCGAATACCTCCGTATCGTCAATCTCTACTAGCAAAACAAGACCAATATCTTTCATACAGTTTGAAGATCCAAAAACCATGACCCCTCTGTAATCATGATATAGGCCGCTATGGTTTTTACCACTCTCAAAGCAAAGGTTAACTGGAACAGTGTCTACTTTTTTTCTGAACGCAGCGTCAGCCACAAATCTGGACTCTGAGACGAGCATCTTGTCTTCATTGACAAGATACGATTCTCCAGTTTCTCCTAGCCCCAATCTGTTTAGCAAGATCTGATCAACGAACAGAGTGTCCGAAGTGACAATCGCAACACCTATTGGCGCATCTTTTGGGTTATCATAGATGGGCGTTGCCAAAATGAGTTTTCTTTTCCCATCTTTTCCCTGTACTATCTGTGCAAATGATTCATGAAGTCCTTTGACAAACACAGGATCCGTCAGAAATTCTTTTTTATCCTTCGTGTTCAACAAGGAAAACAGTCTTTTGCCTTCAGCATTCACTATCTCCACATTCTCCAGATCGTTTAGGCCACCAATCGTTGCTTCAAATGCCTGGATTTCTATCAAAAACGCAATTCTCCGCTCAGAAATTTTTGCTGCGAACGCAGCATCATCCTCGATGACATCAAATTCCTTGATCAGATTTCGAATCATCGGGTCTGTGGCAATAACTTGGATTTGTTGAATTTTTGAGCTCAATAAATTTCGCAAAGAATCTCCCCTTACTGAAGACTGGCTAGTGAGCTGATCCATGACGCGCTGCTCTATTATGAGGTTTGCATAGTGAAACGAGAAAAATACTGTGACTCCGATACCAACAAGTGACACCAGCATCACCAAGGTAACAAGCTTTTTGGCAAGCGTCACAGGAATGGGCTTCTTCATGGATTCGAAGGAAATAGCTTAGAATATCTCTTTTTCTCAGATTCCTAACCAAAGTTGATTTATGAGGATGTCTGTAATCATTGTGAATGAGAGGACTTTGTCACTCGTGTCTCAAATCAAATGTGGAGCTTGTAATAGATAGAGGTCGGATTTTGTGCAAGGTCTGCTTCGAAAAGGAAAAAACTAAATCCTCAACACCATGAGCAGAAAAGATGAAACTCGGCATATTCTCTCATTGTACAATGGATGAAATCAAAATAGGAGACGGAGTGTATATGACACCCGGTGGCCCAGCATGTTATTGCGGAATGGCCGCAAGAAACATGAATTTTGACGTAGAGCTTGCAACAAAATTTGGTGCAGATTTTAAATTTGTGGAGCAGCTCCAAAAAAACAAGATAGTGTTTGAGAATGCGCCGTCTGGAAAACCAACTACGCGTTTCAGATTGGAAATAAACGACACAGATAGAACCTTGTGGCTCAAAAATCTCTGTGACGAAATTAATTATAAAAAAATTAGCGCTGACTGCATTCTAATTAGTCCGGTCTTCAATGAAATACCTGCACCAGTATTTGAGAAAGTAAAAGACGACTGCGAGTTGGTTTTTCTTGATCCGCAAGGTTTCCTGCGCAGAGTTGCAGCTGACAAAAAAATTTATTTTGAGCGAACCGAAGTTGATCTGAGCAAAATAGCAGGCCTAAAATCGGATCCAAGTGAAGCATACCACCTGACGGGTCTTGAAGGAATCGATGGTGCCTTGGCGCTCCAAAAAAAAGTAAAGTATCTCCTGTACACAAACAAACAAGATGTTTCATTATTTTACAAAAACAAACGATATTCAATCAGGCTTCCCAACATGGATATTTATGACACATCTGGGGTGGAAGACATCTTCACTGCTACCTTTTGTTGTACGTTGTTAAAAGAAAAAGACGTTTTGTGGGCGTTGAGTTTTGCCGGCGGAGCAGCACAGGCAGCACTTGAATCAAAAGAAATAGGTCTCGACAAGGTGCCACCAAGGGCAGCTACGGAGACCAATGCAGGTTATTTTTATAATACAATCAAATTCACAGACGTGTGAGACTTTATTATAATGAGGGAGGTTAATGATTCGTGCAATTTGGAATTTCAGGTTCTGGTCCAACAGACATCGCTGTCAAAACAATAAAGACAGTGCTAGATGATTACGGAATCTCGTCCACTTATGTGGGCTACAAAGCCAGAAAAGACATTGATTGCATCATAGTCACTGGCGGAGACAGGGGGGTTAGAAACTATTTTCACAAAACACAGGATCCACAAATACCAATTCTTGGTGTTAGCGAGTCGGAATCGAGTGGTTTTCTTGCTCAAGTAGACCTAAAAGAGTTCTCGTCATATGTAAATAGAATAAAAAAAGGCGATTACGCCATATCCGAATTTACAAGATTGGGCGTCAAAATAGATGGCAAGACAATATACCCAGTGTTAAACGACGTTGCCGTATTCCCATCAAAAAGCGCAGTCCTCATGGAACACATCTTGCGAATAAACAACGAAGAAGTTTGGCATGACAGCAGTGACGGCGTGATAATCTCTACTCCAATAGGCTCTTCAGCTTACTCGATGTCTGCAGGAGGCCCAATGATATTCCAAGATTCACCAGTATTTGGGATAGTTTCAGTTAACTCGCTAGACATCACAAGAAGGCCATTGATAGTAAACGATACAAGCCTGATCCAAGTCGACGATGTCACATCAAGGCTTTTCTGTGAAGTTGTCCTTGACGGTGCAGACAGATTCAGAATTAACAACACCTTGGAATGTACAAAATCAACACCATCGGCCAAGATAATAAAAATGAAAAAAGATTCTACTGCAGTTTCCGCGTTGGCAAAGAAGGTAAAACTTGCCGAAGATCTATTGAACATGCCGCCAAGCTCAAAATTGCTTTTGAAGACGCTTGAGTACGAAGGCTCGCTGACCCAGAAAGAGCTTGCCACAAAAACACTCCTGCCAGACAGAACAGTCCGACTAGCATTAAGACACTTGCTTGACAAAGGGTATGTCAAAAAGAAGATCTCAATACGTGATGCCAGGCAAAAGATCTATGAGATATCTAAAATTGATTGATTACCTGGTGTAGAAACCGACAGATATTGAGTTGGGATTGTTGGCCCGTATGAAGAAATCACTGCTTTTACACGCCTTCGGCATTATTAGCCCTACTATCTTCACCCTTAGCTCATCCATATCTGATTTCAGCTCAATTTCGGGTGAATACAGCCTTTCGCGACCTGCACATGCCTCGACGGTAACTATGTAGAGAGTCGAAAGCATCCTTGATTTGGTTATCTGAGTCACCTTTGTCGTCTTGGTGTCAGCTGGCGGATTTAGATTTTTAATGTCATTATTTGTGTCGGCCTTTTTGATTTTGTCTTGCTGGTCTTTCTGCTCTGCAAAGACAGTATTTGCAAACACTACTAGCATAAGCATGACTGCAAAGGCTGCGCAAATAAGACGCAACACATCCTTCATGAGCAAAGATTTGACTTAAAAATTCTGCTTTAGATTAAAAACAGGTTTAGCTTGCAGCAGCTCTTACAAACGCTTCAAAAGATTCTTCTGGGAAACCAGGCCTGCTATTGAACTCTGGATGGAATTGAACTCCCAGATAGAATCTATGTGATGGTATTTCCAGCATCTCCATTCTTTTTGAGTTGTCGCTTTCTGCAGAAAAGATCATTCCGTTTTTTTCAAATATGTCGATGTATTTTTTATTGATCTCATATCTATGTCTGTGTCTACGCATGACTTTGTTGGTTCGGTATGTCTTGAATGCAAGCGTATTGCTTTTGATTTGGATTTCGTGTGATCCGAGTCTCAATGAACCACCCATGTTCTCAACGGTTTTTTGTTCTGGCAGTAAATCCACTACGGGGTTTGCCGTATTTGGCTCAAGCTCGGTGGAGTTTGCGTCCTTGAAATTACACACATAACGACCAAACGCAACCGCAGCTAGCTGAAAGCCAAAACAAATCCCAAGATATGGAATATTTTTTTCTCGTGCAAAGTCTGCAGTCCTTATGATCCCTTCTGCACCACGCACTCCAAATCCTCCTGGGACCAGTATTCCATCATATTTTGAAAGCTTTTCTACATCGCCATTGATCCCTTCAGAATCAATCCAGTCTATTACAACATCTTTGCCAATTTTTGCCCCAGCATGTTTTAAGGCATGGTTTACGCTTACATAGCTGTCTGCAAGAGTCACGTACTTTCCAACCATGGCTATTTTCACCTGGCCGCTGACGTTTTGGAGCGAGTTGATT
Organism: Candidatus Nitrosotenuis sp.; assembly: GCA_038869975.1. Classification (GTDB taxonomy): domain Archaea; phylum Thermoproteota; class Nitrososphaeria; order Nitrososphaerales; family Nitrosopumilaceae; genus Nitrosotenuis. Next base: position 9,471 of record JAWCQC010000001.1, on the reverse strand, counting down.
ATTGCATTCCACTTGTCCCAGTTTGCAGATGTATTGACTAGGCCGACTTTGTTGAATTTTGTAAAAATGTTGTCGACAATTCCCTGGTCATAAAGAATCTGAGGAACCATGAAAATCGACTTGACATCATGACACGAGAACACGTCATTTGTTGTGACATTTGTAAACATCGAGATTTTCTTTTTTGTGGATTCGTGTAAGGGCGTAGAGCATCTGACTGCAATCAAATCCGGCTGAATTCCTATTCTGCGTAACTCTTGCACGCTGTGTTGCGTTGGTTTTGTTTTTTGTTCGCCTACGACATCTAAAGAAGGTGCCAGAGTCACATGGACAAATATGACGTTTTGCGGCCCTTCCTCCAATCTAAGCTGCCTTAATGCCTCTAAAAAGGGAAGGCTTTCTATGTCGCCCACAGTGCCGCCGCATTCTACCACCAAAACATCAAGCTGTTCGTCCTCAGCAATTTTGCGTATTCGACGCTTTATCTCGTCTGTGACATGTGGTATTATCTGTACACACGCACCAAGATATTCACCGCGTCTTTCTGCCTCGATCACTGCCGAATAGATCTGAGCAGTAGTGATATTGTGGGTTTTTGGAATGTTTTGGTTCAAGAACCGCTCATAGTTTCCTATATCCATGTCGCATTCACCTCCGTCTTCTGTGACAAAGACCTCGCCATGAGCTATTGGGTTCATGGTGCCTGCGTCATAGTTCAGATAGGGATCAATTTTTACACAAGAGACTTTTTGATTCGACAATTGAAGGAGTTTTGCAATGGAGGAGGTCACGACGCCTTTGCCGAGGCCTGACATCACACCTCCAGTAACAAAGATGAACTTTGCCCGCACATTTACAGATGGAAGATGGGATTTTTATTCTTTATTGGTGTGATTCGCAATATCTCCACTTGTCACAACTAGCCAACTTGAGACAAAAATTTTAATTCACCGTGATTTTCTTCAAAGAAATGTTTTTTGAGGGAATTTGGCTCACTTTGATTGGCAGTGTTGCAAGCGCCCTTGTCTCATCAAGTTTCATACCGCAAATCATCAAAGGCTACAAAACAAAACACCTTGACGATGTCTCATATCTTTTGATGATTCTGATCTCCATAGGGATGTCCTTGTGGATCGTCTATGGGATAGAAAAACAGGATTTGGTCATAATTGGTGCAAACGTGGTCACTATCGTGCTCAACATGATACTTCTTGCATTGAAGGCAAGATACTCAAAAAAGTAGCTATTTTGTGGCATCCTTTAATTTTTTTGTAAACTCGGCCACGGTTTTTTCTAGCCTGTTGGGCGCAGTACACTCTACTAGCTTTATTAGCGCACTTCCAACTATTGCGGCGTCTGCGCCATGTCTGACATAGTTGGAAATGTCGCGCGGCGTTGAAATTCCAAAACCTATTCCGACTGGGATCTTGGAACGAGCGGCTTTTTTGGTGTTTTTGAGGGCGTCGATGGTATAACTTTGGATTTTTGACCTCATCCCAGTTGTGCCAAATACAGAAACCAGATACAAAAATCCCGTGGTCTGCTTAATTAACTTCTCCAATCTAGATTTTGCCGTGTTTGGCGACACAAGGAAGATTGTGTCAATATTGTATCTTTTTGCGGCAGATATGTATTCTTTTGATTCCTCCACAGTCATGTCTGGCACAATAAAGCCATCGATTCCTGCTTTTTTTGCCATGGCAAAGAACCGATCATAACCCTGATGATACAGTATGTTTGTGTATGTCATGAGAACCAGCGGTATTTCACTTTCCTTTCGAATCTTACTCACCAGTCCAAAGAGGTGATTTAGCTTCGTTCCTCTCTCCAGTGAAATCGTGCTTGCATTCTGAATGACAGGTCCGTCAGCCAGCGGATCTGAAAATGGAAATCCAAGCTCTATTATGTCTGCTCCACCTTTGATGAGGCCTCTTATTACAGAAATTGTGTCCTTGTAGCTTGGGTAGCCCACCATGTAGTAGGCAATGAGTGCTTTTTCTTTTTTCTTTTTAAGCTCTAGGAACTTAGATTGGATTCTTGAAATTTTTTTTGACATATTCTTCAACTACTTCTACATCTTTGTCCCCCCTTCCGGAGAGCGTTACCACAATAGACTCTGATTTTGGTTTTGATTTTGCTGCCTTGACCGCATATGCAATTGCGTGAGCGGATTCCAAGGCAGGAATGATGCCCTCTGTACGTGTCAGCAGCAAAAATGCCTCGACTACTTCTCTGTCAGTTGCACTAGTGTACTTTACGCGTTTTTGTTCTTTCAGATATGCGTGTTCTGGGCCAACGCCAGGATAATCAAGGCCGGCAGAAATACTATGTGTTTCCTTGATCTGTCCCTCGTTGTTCTGCAGAAGATATGTCATCATACCGTGTAGCACACCTTTTGATCCAGCGTTCAGTGTTGCAGAGTGGTGGCCTGATTTTAGACCTTCACCTGCAGCTTCCACTCCGATAATTTCTGCGTCAGTGTCAATTAGAGGGTAAAATGTGCCGATTGCATTGGACCCTCCGCCCACACACGCAATCACAGTATCTGGGTTTCTTTTTTCAAGCTTTTTCATCTGCATGATGATCTCAGAGCCAATCACGGATTGAAAATCTCTTACCATGACTGGGTATGGATGAGGCCCTACAGCAGAGCCAAGCAAGTAGTACGTATCTTTGACATTTGTAATCCAATCTCTGATTGCTTCGTTTATTGCATCTTTGAGTGTCTGTGAACCGCTTTTTACTGCATGGACATCGCATCCAAGAAGGCTCATTCTAAAGACGTTTAGTTTCTGCCTTATGGTGTCTTTGTATCCCATATAGACTTCGGCTTTCAACCCAAGACATGCGCACGCCATAGCTGTTGCGACACCATGTTGACCGGCACCTGTCTCTGCAATTATTCTGGATTTTTTCATGCGTTTTGCCAAAAGCGCCTGTCCAAGCGTATTGTTGATCTTGTGTGCACCGCCATGAAGCAGATCTTCGCGTTTGAGATAGATCTTGGCACCGCCAATCTTTTCTGTCAAATTTTTTGCAAAATACAGTGGAGTTGGCCGGCCTGCATATTTTCTGAGATAATAGTTTAGCTCTTTTTTAAAGGAAGGATCGCCTTTGTACCTTAGGTAGCTTTCTTCAAGTTCTTGGATTGCCGGCACTAGCGTTTCTGGAATGTACTTGCCACCGAACTGACCAAACCTGCCATCTTTTGGAAATTTTATCTTCATATGGCGTTTACCAGATCCCTCACATTTAGTTCAATGTCTTCATTCTTCATTATGCTTGAACCAATCAAGAAGGCATCGGCGCCACAGTTCTTCAAAAACACGATGTCTTTTGGCGACTCGATCCCACTCTCTGCCACAATAATTCTTTTTTTGTCAAAACCGTCTAGAATCCTTTTTGTCGTGTTTATGTCAATTTCCAACGTGTCTAAATCTCTGTTGTTAATGCCCAGTAGATCCGCACCTGTTTTCAACGAGTTCACAAATTCAGATTTGGTGTGAGATTCTAGTAGCACCTTCAATCCATTTTTATGGGCGTGTTCCACAAATTCGTCGATCTCCTTTAGATAACCCAAGTCGAAAAGAGACTGTATTAGCAACACATAATCAGCACCCATCTTTTTTGCAGCGTCAATCTGTATTTTGTCTACGATTATGTCTTTCATCAACATTGGGACGTCGATTTGCTTTCTGATTTCGACAAAGTATTCCGGTGAGCCTGAAAACATGTATGGCTGTGTAAGAACTGAAAGAGCGAGTGCACCACCACGGACCATGGATTTTGCTATTTGCACCGGATCAGAAACCTTCCTTATTTGCCCCAATGATGGCGAGGCAAATTTGACTTCGGTAATAATCGAGGCGTGTGTGTTGTTAATAATCGAAGAGACTAGGTCTATCTTTGAGCAATCAAGTGACTCTGATATGTCATACGTGCCTTCATCGATTGCTTTACGTGAATTTTCAACCAGTTTTTTGAGAATCTTAGTCATGCCGATTCTGCCTCTTTGATTTTTTCCACATTGCCATAATTTTTTACAAATTCAACAAAATGTGAATATGCCTTGCCGCTTTCAAGCGCGTCCCTTGCTATTGATACCCCCTCATCAAACCCATTTGCCATGTTTGCAACAATCAACCCTCCTGCAGAATTGAGTATTGTTATCTCTTGCAGCGGGCGACTTGCTGTACCATTTAGCACAGCTAAAAAGGCCTTGATGGCATCATTTTTTGATGAGACCTGGATATCTTTGATTGATGCTTTGTGCAGCCCAAATACTTGAGGATCGATTATTGATTTTGCTAATTTGCCCTCCTTGAGAAAATACACTGAATTTCTTGCAGTCACAGACAGCTCATCCAGTCCGTCTTCTGAATGAACAACCATTATGTTCTGTCCGCCACGTCTCTTCAATATAGAGATGATTCTCTCCACATATTCTTCAGAAAAAACACCGACAAGCTGGTTTTTGACACGAGCGGGATTGGAAAGCGGTCCCAACAAATTGAATGCAGTTCTTCCACCAACAAGCTTTCTTGCAGAGGCAACGTTTTTCATAGCTGGATGAAATTTCTGCGCAAATAAAAAACCAATTCTAGATCTCTCAATAATTGACGTTATTTGTTGTGGCGAAGCGTCAAGATCATATCCAAAAAACTCAAAGATGTCTGCGCTACCAGACACACCTGACACCGAACGATTTCCATGTTTTGCTACGTATCCGCCTGCAGCAGCAATCACAAATGATGCCGTGGTAGATATGTTAAATGTTCTAAGTTTGTCGCCTCCAGTACCGCATACGTCTATTATGGTCCCATTGCATTTTGGCGCAACATGTGTGCCATATTCATCCATTTTCTCAAGCATTGCGTATAATTCGTCATCACTTTCGCCTTTTTTAGTCAGCTTTTGTAAAAAATCGGCCTTTTGCACATCTGGTGTTTTTTCAGATAAAATGCAATCCATGGCATAACTCATCTCATCTATACTCAGATTTATCCCAGAATCAAGTTTGGCTGTAAGCTGTGCTAGCATTTTCTTACCTTGTTTACAAAATTTTGCAGAATTTTCTTTCCTTCTGCGGTGAGAATTGATTCTGGATGAAATTGAACACCGTCAATTAGATATTTTTTATGAGATACTCCCATTACCTCGCCATCATCTTCTGCCACAGCTGTGATTTTGAGCACGTCTGGAATTATGGTCTTGTCTCCCACTAGTGAGTGGTATCTTGTAGCTCTAAATGGATTCTTCACTCCTTCAAAAAGAGAATCACCATAATGTTTTATTGGGCTGGTCTTACCATGTCTGACGCATCCAGCGTTTACCACTTTGCCGCCAAACTCGTGGATTATTCCCTGGTGTCCAAGACATATTCCAAGGATTGGCGTGGATGGGCCAAGTTTTCTTATAACATCAGAACATATGCCAAAATACCGTCTATCTTCGGGTGTTCCTGGACCTGGCGAAATTATGATTGCATCGTATTTTTTGTCAATTATTTGTTGGAGAGATATCTTGTCATTTCTTACAACATCAGATTCTACGCCAAGCTCGCCTAGCAGCTGTGCTATGTTGTATGTAAAAGAATCATAGTTATCAATTATGAGAAATTTCATTTCGTTGCCTCCATTAGTGCTGCAATCATTGCTCCAGCTTTGTGCTCAGTTTCTTTGAACTCGCCTTCTGGAGTCGAATCTGCAACGATCCCAGCTCCGCTTTGCAAAAATCCTTTGTTGCCTTCAAAAAATATACTGCGTATGGCTATCGCAAAATCGCAACAACCGTTGTTTGAAAAGTATCCCACTGCACCTGCATACTGCCCTCGCGTATCTGGCTCGAGCTCGTTTATTATCTCCATAGCGCGTACTTTTGGTGCACCTGTGACGGTTCCTGCAGGAAAGACAGCTTCAAAGGCAGAAAACATGTCATTTTGTTCATTTAGGACACCCACCACATGTGTCACCATATGTTGAACGTGGGAGAATCTTTTCACTTCCATCAACTCCGTGACACGTACGCTCCCATATCTGCATACTCGACCAATGTCGTTTCTTCCAAGATCCACAAGCATGGTGTGCTCCGCAAGCTCTTTTTCATCGTTGAGTAGTTCTTGTTTTAGTTGTTCGTTTTTTCGCTCATCGTCTGTAATCTTTCGCGTCCCCGCTATTGGGAATGTTTCTACATCCTTTCCTGTGACTCTGACAAGCATCTCGGGACTGCAGCCGATGTATGTTTTTGGGCCAAATTTCATGTGATAGAGATACGGCGATGGGTTCAAAGAACGCAGCTCCTTGTAAACACGCAGATAGTCTCCTGTTGCTGAAAAGTTGAATCGCCTTGACAATACAACTTGAAATATGTCGCCATCGTGAAGGTATCTCTTTGCCTTCGTGACTATTTCTGAGAATTTTTTTTCGTCCATGTTGGCAGTTATGTCTGAAAGTGTGATTTTGCCAAAGCTTCGCTTGTTTGATTTGATCTTTTCCACTCTGTTCTCATCATAATAAAAATAGAGCGAAGTTTTTGTCTTGTTGTCATATATGATGCCATCCTGGTAGACTCCGAACTCCATGAGCGGCTTGTTTTTGTCATTGTGAATCGGGATGTTTTCGTAGAGCTTTACTGCGTCATAGTTTATGATCCCAACTGCACCGCCAAGATATCTGAACGATGTGCTGTTTACATGTTTGATGAGATTTCTCAGCTCAGATATTGGATCTTTGGTGTGTATTGTCTTTGTGGTGCCATCCTTATAATGTAAAACAACACGATCCTCGTAGCCGTAAACCATTATTTGTGGATCAAATCCTATGATCGATGTTTCGGCAAGCTCTTCTGGCCCTGTAAGGGATTCGAACAGAAAAGTATGTGAATAATTTTGCTCTAGCTGTGAATAGATCTCAAATTGCGATCCAGGTAGCCCTAGTGGTATTACAGTAGGTTCGGAGTCTCCAAAGATGGCCACCCATACAAGAACTGGATTTTGCCGTCTATTTATAATTTCAAAGCATTGTTTTATTGTGCGATCATCCAAGTTTTTCAGGGTTTTTTCAAAATTTACGCACAATCCGCATGCAAAAATGCAAAAATTACGGTATGGTACGGTACCTTTATATGAGATCGCGTGCCTAATGGATGTATGAGCCAGATACTCATCGGAAGCCCAAAAAGGTCGGTTCTTTATTCTGAGATCTATTTTCCAAAAAAAACTAGCATACTCCGTTCCACTGCCACTGAAGCAGTGTGTTATTTTTGCAAGCAGGAGCTAAAAGAGGGATTTGGCCTTACTGCAAAAAGAATCGGCAACAAAACAGTATTTGTTTGCAAGTTTCACGCCTAGAATCCATACCACGTTTGAGTGGTTTGCTCTAATCCCATTTGGGGCTGGTTACTGCGCCTTGGGCAGCCGAGCCCACAAGCGAGGCATATTTTGCCAATGCACCACTCTCATAATTTGGTTTTCTTGGCTTCCATTCACTTCTGCGCTTGGCTAGCTCATCGTTAGGCACAAGCAAGTCGATTGAATTTGTTTCAGTATCTATTGAAATCTGGTCGCCATCCCTTACGAGTGCTATGTTCCCGCCAACAAATGCCTCAGGCGCTACATGCCCAATCATGAAACCCCTTGTGGCACCAGAAAATCTGCCATCTGTTACCATTGCAACCTTTTCTCCAAGACCCTGTCCAACCAAGGCTGCTGTTACGGCCAGCATCTCTCTCATTCCTGGGCCGCCCTTTGGACCTTCATACCTAATAACTACAACATCTCCAGCTTGAATCTGGTTTTTTGATACCGCATCAAACGCATCTTCTTCCCTGTCAAACGTCTTAGCCCTTCCAATGAACTTGGTGATCTTCACGCCGGACATTTTCACCACCGCCCCGTCTGGAGCAAGAGACCCTTTTAGCACTACGGCGGTTCCGGTTTTGTAGAGCGGCGAGTCAAGAGGCTTTACAATGTTATTGGTTGGCGGTGGCGGAATAATGATCGAGTCAAGATTTTGCCTCATTGTTTTCCCAGTGACGGTGATCACGTTTTCATGTAGCAACTTTCGTTCCAATAGTTTTTTGAGCATCAGCGGTACGCCTCCAACCTTGTCTAAATCGTTCATGACGTACATTCCGCCAGGTTTGAGATCTGCTATGTGCGGCACTCTTTTCCTTACTCTCTCAAAGTCGTCGTATGTCAGCTTTATTCTTGCCTCGTGAGATATTGCAAGCAGATGAAGTATTGCATTCGTAGAGCCACCTATCGCATTAAGGATTGTTATGGCATTCTCAAATGCTTCAAAAGTCAAAATGTCACGCGGTCTAATTCCAAGCTCAAGTAATTTTGCTGCAGCAACACCAGTATCGTATACTATCTTGTCCCTTCTTTCATCTTCCGCAGGCGGGCTTGCACTACCTGGAAGCGCGATACCTAGAGCCTCCGAGATTGATGCCATCGTGTTTGCAGTGAACATGCCGCCACATGAACCTGCATTTGGACACGCATAATTTTCAATATTCTTTAGTGCCTCCATCGTAAGCTGGCCTGCCTCATAGGCGCCTACAGCTTCGTAGACATCCTGGACGGTGAGTTGTTTGCCGTTGTAGAAACCAGGCATTATCGTTCCGCCATACACAAAAACCGATGGAAGGTTAAGCCTTGCCATCGCCATCATGGTGCCAGGCAAGCTCTTGTCGCACCCAGCTATGCCGACCAACCCATCGTATTGGTGAGCCCTCATCATGAGCTCGATCGAATCGGCAATGACCTCTCTGCTGACAAGTGACGACTTCATTCCTTCGTGACCCATAGCTATTCCATCACTTACTGCAATAGTGCTGAACTCCCTTGGGGTGGCACCTGCATCATGCACACCTTCTTTTGCCTTTTGTGCAAGTCTTCCAAGATGAATATTGCAAGGCGTTGCCTCGTTTCCTGTATGTGATACTCCAATGAACGGTCTGTCTAGGTCCGTGTCTGTTAGCCCCATGGCTTTGTACATTGCCCTGTGTGGGGCCCTGGCTGGGCCAACTACGACATTTCTACTTGAAATCGACAAATCTGTCATGTGTGTCTTTGATCAAGAGCATATTAGAATTTTATTGATTTTGACTCAATCTGACATACTCATGTGAATAGTTTTTAAAGTTTGTTTGATGTTTTGTGCATATGGGAATAGCCCAAGCTAGACTCTGATCCTTTCAGAATAGGGGCGGGCAATTACTCATTCGAGGCTATTCCCTCATTACCGTCTTTGTCCTTTTTGTTAAGCTTGCTACAGTTACTCCCACGGGGCTTGCCCCCATATGTCAGATGTAGCTGGGTCTTAACCATTATGCGATGTTTTGGTATGCTCTGTTTTCCTTTAGGATCCAGTAGATCACTCGGAGCATTTTTGCGGCCGCTGCCACCGTTGCTTTTGCACTTCCTTTCTTTTTTGCCATTTTGCGATAGAATCTTGTGATGTTGCTATC